>MUIB01000025.1 GCA_002084135.1 Spirochaeta sp. LUC14_002_19_P3
GAAATCATCGTTAATTTTTTTGAACCAATCCAAATCCAGCATTGCCAGGGCCAAATGCCGCTCTTCCCGCTTGGATTTTTCAAAGAGATACTTCCCGTGAAGATTAAACGCATGACGGCTGCCTATACCGGTAAGAGCATCCTTCATGGCCAACTGATAGGTTTCGCCGTGCATTCGGGCATTTTCCAGAGCAATGGCAACCGGCCCGGCGAAAGAAGCCGCAAGCTGAATATGACGATTCGTAAAAAAATTTTCTTCTTTGCTGTCAAATGTTAGCAAACCAACAATATCGCCATGAGCAATAAGAGGCACGCCAAGCCAGGAACGAATAGCATGATCCTTCACATAGGGCCGCAGCAGAGACGGGTCTACATTGTTGCTCTGCCAGGGGCGCCGTTCCTGAATAGCACGTGTACTCAATGAACCTTCCTCCGGAAAGGGCGTTTTGAGCGATGAATAATCATTCAATTCATATAAGCCCTTTGCCCCCAGAATCTCCAGAACCCCATCATGTAGCACCTGAAGTGTTGCCTGATCGTAAGGCACAATCAGCTTGGCCTGATCCAGTATCCGTTCAACTGTATCATCTATATCCAAACTGGAAATAATTACCTCAATAGTTGAGTTCAGTATGCTGGCTTCTTTATCCTGAGTATACAAGAGTTCCTGCGCCGCGTTAATATGAGCAACATCCTCTGCCGTGGAAACAATAATCCAGGGACTACCATCTTCCTTTGTGAACAATACCCCGCTTTTTTCAAATATGGAACGCCATATATTCTGCTTGTCCCGTATCCGAAAAACACTTCTCAGGAAGCTGTCGGAACCGCAGGAGGAAGCCTTCCACTCTCCTGAAAATTTATTCTCCAGCCCCTCAAAATACTTTGATGAACTCCACTTTTCTTTCCAGACGGAAATATCATTATCGCTTATTTCCTCCCATAAACCTTTGGAAAGAAAACACTTTTTGTCCAAATCTATAACGGTAATTCCTAAACGATTAATAAAATCGCTTATTTCAGGAATTGCCATGAGAGATTGAAAGAGTTCTATTTGTTCAGAAGCATTTTTTTTATTCATAAGCCAGCATTAAACACATCAGCATCACTAAAAAATCCCTTCATGGATTTTTTAGTGATGTCCTCAGAGTAAAACATATCAATACCGATAATTATCGGTTTTATACGGCCCATCTTTCGATAGCCCGAGATATTCAGCCTGAACATCCGTCATTCGGGTTAATTTTGCTCCAATCCTGTTCAGATGCAGCCTTGCCACTTCTTCGTCCAGCTTCCGCGGCAACGTATACACCTTTTTCTCAAGGCCGGAATTGGAAGCCAGCTCCAGCTGCGCCAGAGCCTGATTGGTAAAGGAATTCGACATAACAAAGGAAGAATGGCCCGTTGCGCAACCAAGGTTTACCAGCCGACCTTCCGCCAGAACAATAATGGAACGACCGGATTCAAGCGTCCACTTGTCCACCTGCGGCTTTATATTTTTGCGTTTGCAGCGGGGATTATTCTCCAGATAAGACATTTCTATCTCATTGTCAAAATGACCAATATTGCAGACAATAGCCTCATTCTTCATCCGTTCCATCATCTGCTCGCTGATAACATGATAGCCTCCGGTTGCGGTAACAAAAATATCCCCGGTAGCTGCAACATCCTCCATCGTAACAACCTCATAGCCCTCCATCGCCGCTTGCAGAGCGCAAATGGGGTCTATCTCGGTTACGGCCACCCGGGCTCCCATTCCCCGCAAAGACTGAGCGCAGCCCTTGCCTACATCGCCATACCCCAACACAACAGCCTGTTTGCCCGCCAGCATAATATCCGTGGCGCGCTTCAGGCCATCCGCCAGAGATTCCCGGCAGCCATAAAGATTATCAAATTTGGACTTGGTGACAGAATCATTCACATTGAAAGCCGGAAAAAGAAGTTTCCCCTCCTTTTCCATCGCGTACAAACGGTGAACCCCGGTTGTCGTTTCCTCGGAAACACCCCGAATCTTTCCGGCAATATTTGTCCATTTGGAAGGACTCTTCTGGTAAGCCAATGCCAGCCTGTCCATAAGAATTCCTTCTTCTTTGTTCTCATAAGACTTCTTCAGCAAAGATGGATCGCGTTCCACCTCTACCCCCCGGTGTATCATTAAAGACGCATCTCCCCCGTCATCAACAATCAGATCCGGTCCTGAACCATCCGGCCAGGTAAGAGCCATTTCCGTACACCACCAATACTCTTCAAGAGTTTCCCCCTTCCAGGCGAAAACCTTCGCGATACCCGAATCGGCCACCGCCGCCGCCGCATGGTCCTGCGTGGAAAAAATATTGCAGGAAGCCCAGCGGATATCCGCCCCAAGCTCATACAGAGTTTTAATGAGCATCGCCGTTTGAATAGTCATGTGAAGGGAACCTGTAATTTTCAGCCCCTTCAGCGGCTTTGTTGAACCGTGTTTGGCAATAAGTGCCATTAACCCCGGCATTTCCTGTTCCGAGAGCTGCATCTCCATAAGCCCAAGCTCAGCATCGGCTATATTCCGAACCTTGTGATTAAGGCCTCCATCAAGCACAGTAGCGCGAGAAGCGTCAGTCATATATACCTCCAAATCCTTTTTAAGGGCACCTCTAAAAACCAGCTTTAGGAAATTGACGAAGAAATTTTTTGTCGATACAAGGCGGCAAAAGCGGAGCTAGCTTAAGCTACGTGAGCATTTTGACAACGCAGTAGCGGCAGAAAAGTTCGAGTCAAGAACTAAATGGGGGGTTTTAGAAGTACCCCTTAATATAATATACAGCTAATCAACAGCCGTTGTCAACAAAAAAACAAGATTTACAAATAAAGCCCTTCCGGGTAGCTTCCGTATTTTGCCCAAATCTGTAATAAAAATGAATCAATTTAACGTTGTACGAAAAGACAAATGCCGCATTTTTTGGCATTTCCTGCCTATTGCAGACTGGACTTTGCAGGATTAGGTGCATACCGCAAACAGGTGTGTACCGCAGGCCAAAGGCCGAGGAATACACAGGGCGTTTCAGCCTGTCTGGCGGAAGCTGTAATTAAGGGCACCTCTAAAAAGCGCATCCTGGGCATAAATGTATATAGTACAAGCAAATTTTGCTATTAGTCAAGCTAATAGACAGTAAAACCGATAATCACAGTACAGCAGTTAAGAATCAATTCCCCTTGGGGATATGGAACCGAAAAAAGGATGAAGCAGAAGCCGAATTAAAAACAACAGGATGTTGAGAACCATTCATGAAGCGGGGGCTTCTGCTATTAGCGAATTATGGCAGAAAAGATTCACTATGATGACAATATTTTTTTCCTCACTGTTATGATACAAAGTTTGCATGATGCGCTTCAGATTAACATTGATGCGGAATACTTCGCGGAAAAGATTCTTGAAGACAGTATGTTTATCAATACTTCCATTCAGAAAATCTATAAAACCCTCACTGAAAACAGAAATTTAATCAATGCACCCTCTTATCTGCACTCTGTTATGAAAGCCAAAGTTGTATATGGTCGATTAATTGATGCCATACTCCACTCCGAGGGTGATTTCAGCGTTATATTTAAAACAAAATCCTCTCAGTTGCAGCAGATTGCCGCCAGTCATCGGGAAGATGTCCAAATTATCAAAGAGAAGCTGAGTAATATCAATGATAAAAATATAATATCTTTTGATGAACTGAATATTCTCATGTCTCCAATCGAAGAAAATGTCGAGCCCCAATATTCCCGAGCCTGATTTTTCCAAAACAGATGGTATCATACCTGTTATTGCCCAAGATTATCGTACAGGAGAAGTTCTGATGCTGGCCTGGATGAATCGGGAAGCATGGAACAGCACCCTTGAAACAGGGAAGGCCGTTTACTGGTCCCGAAGCCGACAGCGCCTCTGGGAGAAGGGAGAAACTTCCGGAAACAGGCAAATCGTTAGGGAAATTTTTCTGGACTGCGATAAGGATGCCGTACTGCTGAAAGTAGACCAAATCGGAGATGCCGCCTGCCATACAGGGCGGAGAAGCTGCTTTCATTTCCGCCTTGGCAAAGGCAGACTTGATACCGTTTCAGAGCCGCTGTTCAATCCTGCCGCTGTTTACGGGGAAGACAGCAACCAATAAGTTCAAACCCGAATTCTGCAAGTTTATCATGGGTACCTCTAAAAAACTGATTTGTCAATTCTTGACTCAGGAAAAATATCTTTTTTCTTTTTGTCAGGGCATCCCTTGCGCTTCCAGGTACTCAAGTAGACTACGGTTCTATCTTGTTTATATTATCGGGGAAGTCCAGCTATTGGGCTTCCTGCTTTACCTCTTACTGGACTTCAAATGCGCCAGCGTCTGGCTTGTTGCTTCTAGCGGTGCCGCGGGCATCGGTAGCGATGGGGTTGCTTGCATCCGCAGGCAAGGTTACTGCTGTGTTTAGAGCCAGGTCGCTAAACCAGGAGCTAGCATCGCTACTGTAGTAGAAAGTTGTTCCTTTTTGGCGAA
>MUIB01000085.1 GCA_002084135.1 Spirochaeta sp. LUC14_002_19_P3
TATGCTGGATTTTCGTATCCATACCGGAAGAAACTGCACTTTTTACCTCCCCAACGAACAGCTGAAAATTGTCAAAGCAACCGCAGAGCCGGGGCGTACCCTGAACCTTCTGTATAATAATTATCCAAAAGACCTCTCCCTTACCGGAACCCTGCCCATTCAATCCGGTGATATTAACTATCTGGACCGAACATTTCAAATTACCGAGGGGGCAATGGTTTTCAATGAGGCTCTGAAGAATTTTAATCCTGTAATGCGGTTAAGAGCGGAAACAAGGATAAGAGACGACAATAACGATGATGTTACCATCGCCTTGATTTATGATGCTCCGGTAAAGTCTGATTTTAATCCCAGAATAGAGACAAATCCGGCGAGATCGGAAATTGAGATACTGGCACTCCTTGGTCAGGTAGCCGCCCCTGACACAGTAGAGGGGGCCTCCGATCCACGGTCAGTATTGCTGGCAACAAGCGGAATGTTTGCTGAGGCCGGTTTGGTGCAGCCCTTTGAGGAAATTCTTAGGGAAGGACTTAATCTTGACTTGGTTACCATACAAACGGATATAATAGAAAACGCTTTGGCCGATAGTTTGAATTGGAAATCAATCAATTCAAATACCAGCCAAACGCCGGGCTTGGCGAGGTATTTTGATAATACCAGATTGTTTGTGGGGAAATATATTGGAAAAGCTCTGTTTGCTTCCGGATCCGTATCAGCGAGGTATTTTGAAGGCCCGCTGCTTCAGTCCGCGTTTGGCGGATTGGAATTTGAAACAGCCATTTCTCTGGAGATGGCAACACCGTTTTTCAATATTCAATGGTCGTATTCTCCCAATCCGGCCCTTAGCCAAAATTTTATGGAAAATAATGAGATAACACTGAAATGGCAATTCAGTTATTAGAGGAACATTTATGCTGCGCCTAAATATATCACTGCTCCTGGTTTTGATAGTGATTCTCCCGCTGTACGCTCAGCAAGACACTTGGTATAACGAAAAACCAATTGTGGATATTCGTTTCAAAGGCCTGTCAAGTATTTCCGAAAATGAGCTTTTTGGACTACTGCGCCCCTATATCGGGAAGCCTTATACCGATGAAGTTTCCTGGGACATCCAAAGCAAACTCTATGCGCTGGATTACTTTGAACTGATAATTCCGGATATTCAGGAAGGGCCGACAGGTCAGGATGCCTTAATTTTGGAATTTACGGTGCAGGAAAAACCTCTCATTACAAAAATTATTTTTTCCGGCAATAAAAAAATCAGACGCGGCGAACTGCAAGATACAATTCTTCTTAAGGAAGGCGATCTTTTTAATCCCGGAGTATTGAACATTGAGGAACAGTCAATCATTGCTTTATATTTGGAAAAAGGATTTATCGATGCCTCTATTAGCGTGGAAACTGAAGTCGATGAAAATAAAAATCAAGCAATAATTACATTTAACATCTCAGAGGGCACTCAGACAAAAATCAGTGAAATCAATTATGTCGGCAATGATAAATATGTTACAGACAACGCCCTGCGCAATCTGATTACAACAAAAGTTCAATCCATTTTCAACAAGGGTCTCTATGTGGAAACCACACTTCAGGAAGACATTAAAGCCATAGAAAGACACTACGGCGATTTGGGACTGATAGATGCCAAGGTTGTGAATGTTGACAAACAGGTTGTCTTTGATGAGAAAGATTCCCTGAACAAAATGATTATTACTATTTTTATCGAAGAAGGCGAAGTGTGGAAATTTGGAGGCATAACTTTTACGGGCAATAGTATCTATTCCACCGAAGAGTTGAATGCGCTGATCGATCAGGAACCAGGGGAAACATTTAATCTTTCAGCATTTCAGGTTGATTATCAGCGTGTACGAAATTTATACGAAGAGAATGGCTATCTCTTTACCAACTTCACCTATACCGAAGAACGCGATGAACTAACTAACGAGGTAAGCTATCAGGTTCAAATTGTAGAAAGCGACAGAGTATATATTGAAAACATCATTGTAAGAGGTAATGATAAAACCAAAAGCTATCTTGTTCGGCGTGCCTTCCCCCTGGAAGAAGGGGAAGTATTCAGCAATGCCAAAATTATTCAGGGCATACTCAATCTCCATAATTTGCAGTATTTCAATGCCATACAACCCAACCCCTATCCGGGAAGTCAGGATGGACTGATGGACCTGATTATTGATGTTGAAGAAGGCAATACTACAAATATCGGCCTTGGACTATCGTTCTCCGGTGGAGGCGATTTTCCCATTTCCGGCAACTTTTCCTGGCAGGAAAACAATCTCCTGGGCAGAGGGCAGATTCTGGGTGGAAGGCTTACAGTCTCTCCCTCCACGCAGCAGGTTACCCTGAACTTCACGGAACCGCGTATTCTGGGCAATCGCTGGCAGGGCGGTATAGAACTGCTGTTCCGGCATAGAGTCAGAAGCCTTATCAATCAGGACAGGAATTTGAATGGAGTACCGGATCCCTACAACACTTGGGAAGAGTACAGCAAGGCCGATAGCCTAACCCCAAGAGACTCCAAAATGTCCTACGATTCCTATCTCATATCGACAGGCCTCAACACCGGCTATACCTGGCCCATAAAAAAAGGCCGCCTGGGACTCTCCACGGGATTAAACTTCGCGTGGGAATTGGTTGAATACGATGATAAAAAATACACCCCGCTTAACTTCCTTATCCGGGATAACCTGAATACCTGGAAATATTCCGATAGCATTTATCTCACCCTGAAATGGGACACCCGTGACTTGCATTTTGATCCTACAAAAGGAATAATACTAAGCCAAACACTCACCTATGCCGGTATACTGCAAGACCTTTCCAGTCGGAACTACATAAAAAGCACATCACGGTTTAACTGGAATCTCCTGCTCTTTGATATACCAGTAGGCAAAAAAGACGGACGATTCAAGGCCGTTTTTTCCATTGATTCCGTATTCAGTGCCCTATTCGACAAACCATGGTATAAAGCCGTTGGGGATATTGCCGAAACCAACGGCTTTGTTATAGACGGAATGTTCATTGGCCGCGGCTGGCCCTACAGCACTGGCGAATATTACCGGTACCTGTGGGACAATACCGCTCAAATCAAATTTCCCATTGTCCCAAAAATTCTTTCCTTCGATATATTCCTTGATGCCGTTGGAGCCTGGCAGCACGACAGCGGTTCAGTAAGCGCGCTGGATAACTGGAGCGGTAACGACTGGAGATTCAGCCTGGGAGCAGGCCTGAGGTTTGCCAATCCCCAGTTTCCCATCGGAATATACCTTGTAAAACGATTTCAGTGGAAAGATAATGTTTTTACCTGGTTTCCTGACGATCCCGATAGTGAATGGTACGAATTCAAAGATGCAGGACTTGATTTAGTTATTGCCTTTGATTTTGATATATATTAAAGGAACTGTTTAGGTAATGTAAATTTTATGGATTGTTTTGGGCGTTTCCTCCGCTTGCGCGGAGGCCGGGCTTTACGGGGTTTCAGTCAAGTGCCCCGCACTTGACCGGCTTGCGCCGCCCCTTCAATCCCTAACGCAGTTCCAACAGGAGAAATGGAATGAAACGTACATGGATTATCATTATGTCGTTGACAACGCTGTCCTTAAGCGCGGAGCAGATTACAAAAGTCGCAGTTTTGGATTACGCCCGGATTCTTACGGCCTTTTATGCCGATTCAGGGGAAGCCCGAAGAATTGATGAAATGAAGCAAGTCTTTGCCGCTGAAGTAAAAAGGCTACAGCAGGAAATACAGGCACTGGAAGAAGAAAAGCTGAACGCCGATGCTAATGGGGATTCCAAAGAAGTCCTTACACTCGAAAGCCGCATACAGGATAGAAAAAATTACTATCAGGAATATGTGCGGGTAAAGGGCAATCAAATCCAGCAGGCCGCAGCAAACCTTGAATCCAGCAGCTCCCTGGCAAAGGAAATTCTGCGCAAAATTCAATACGTTGCCGAATCCAATGGGTATAGCCTCGTTCTCAAACGCTCCGATCCCAACATTCTGTGGTGGAGCTACGAAACGGATATTACCGAACTGGTACTACAGCGCCTGATGAATAATTGAATAGTTTTTTATGAGCAATCCGGAATTCAGGGAAACCACGCCCATGCTCCAGCAGTATCAGGAGCACAAGTCCAGGCACAAGGATGCCGTGCTTTTTTTCCGGATGGGCGATTTCTATGAAATGTTCCGCTCCGATGCCGTTGAGATTAGCCGTATTCTTAACCTTACCCTCACCAAAAGACAGGGAATCCCCATGTGCGGTATACCCCATCATGCCGCCGGGAACTACATAGCCCGCCTTCTGAAGATGGGCAGAAAAGTTGCTGTCTGCGAGCAGATTGAACTGCCCAAAGGGGGAAAGGGAATCGCAAAACGGGAAGTGATTGAAGTTGTTACTCCCGGCACAGTTGTAGACGATAACTACCTCGATGAGCGCAGAAACAATTATCTGGCAGCCCTGGCAAGTGCCGACAATGGCTACGCCTATGCCTACATCGATCTTTCCACCGGAGAATTCCGGGTTACCCTTCTTTCTTCTATGTCCCTCCGGGATGCGCTAAGACGGGAAATGGCAAAAACTTCGCCCCGGGAAATCATTATCCCTCAGGGACTGTTGGACACAGAGCAATTCAGCTTCCTTAACGAGGAAAGCATTGCCCTGAACCGTATCCCCGATTGGAGCCTGGATGTCTCAAACGCCGAAGAACGGCTGAAACGGCAGTTTGGAACAGTCAACCTGAAAGCATTTGAAATAGAAGGCAATGCAGCCTGCATCCTGGCCTCCGGTGCAATCCTTGAGTACATTGAAGATAACCATAACAAACTTCTCTCCCATGTTAAAACCGTAAACCGCTATTCAGAGAACGACAGCGTCGGACTCGATGAATCGACAATCCGCAACCTCGAAATTGTTCAGAACCTTCAGGATAGCAGCAAGCATTACACCCTGCTTGAAACCCTCGATCATACCAAAACATCGGCCGGAGCACGGCTGCTGCGGAAACGCCTGCTGCAACCCTTCCCTTCCCTTAAAACCATTGAAGATTATCATAACCGGGTTGAAGCCCTTTACCATCAGCAGTCCGTACTTTCGCAGCTTCGAGGCATACTCTCCGGTATTCAGGACATTGAACGGCTTACAGCACGCACCGCCATGGACAGAGCACACGCCAAGGATTTAACGGCAATCCGATACGCCCTGGAAAAATTCCTGAAAATACAGGACATTCTCGACACCCAGCTATGGGATGCCGACAGCTCCACGTTAAGCACACTATTCGCCAGAGGGCGGGAACTCGCGGCATTCCTTGCCTCCGCCCTTATGGACGATCCCTCCATTCTGCTCACGGAAGGCCGACTCATTCGGGACGGCTGGAACCCCGAAGTAGACAGAATGCGCTCCATTCAGAAAGACGGCAAAATTTTACTCAATGAATACATCGCCGAAGAAAAAGCCGCCACCGGACTATCCTCCCTGAAACTCAAATACAACCGTGTCCTCGGCTACTTCATTGAAATCTCCAAGAATCAGGCATCCAAAGCCCCTGAGCGCTACCGTCGCCGCCAAATGCTTACTCAAGCCGATCGCTTCTCCACACAACGCCTGGACGAACTGGAAACCGAAATTTCCAGCGTTGCCGAAAAACTGGTGGACCGTGAGAAAGACCTCTTTCTGGACATCAGGGAAAAGACGAAAACATACATAGACGATCTACTGGAAACAGCCCGCCTACTGGCCGACATCGATCTCATCCAGTCCTATGCCCATGCTGCCACCGAATACGGCTATATCAGACCGCTTATAGTGGAAAATTCGCTTATCGATATTCGCGGCGGACGGCATCCCGTCGTGGAACGCCATCTCCCGCACGGAAAATTCGTCCCCAACGACATAGTTCTTAGCAACGAAAACGTATCCTTCGCCCTGGTAACTGGCCCAAACATGGCCGGGAAATCCACCGTACTGCGACAAACGGCACTGATAACTCTCATGGCTCAAGCTGGCTCCTTCGTACCGGCCGATGATGCCAGAATCGGCATTGTAGACAGAATTTTCTGCCGTGTGGGAGCCTCCGACAACCTTGCCCGCGGGGAATCGACATTTCTGGTAGAGATGAATGAAACCGCCAATATCCTCCGAAACGCCACTGCCAGGAGTCTCGTTATCATGGACGAAGTTGGCAGGGGAACAGGCACTGCCGATGGCCTGGCCATTGCCCGTGCCGTATGCGAATACCTCCTCGACAATCAATCTCCCCGCACCCTGTTCGCCACCCACTACCGTGAACTCACATCCCTCCAGCATAAAAAATTAACCAACCTGTCCATGGCCGTCGATGAAATTGGCAGCACAATCGTGTTTCCCAAAAAACTGGTGCCGGGCCCGGCGGAAGCCTCCTACGGCATCCATGTTGCGGCACTGGCTGGACTGCCCGAATTGGTCGTAAAACGCGCCCGTTATCTCCTGGAACACATCCATGAAGAATCCCCCCCCGCCGCGCCGAAACCCACACAGTCGGAACCACTGCTCTTCGATCCCCGCGATTTGGTTACAGATGCACTGGCCGCCCTGAACATAGATACCCTTACTCCCCTGAAAGCCCTTCAGCTCCTCGATCAGTGGAAAAAAGAACTGGATACGCCCTGAATCTGATTTTGGAAGATGAATGGAATATCATTGTACCATTTATTTTTCAACTTAAACTGTACCAGGACAAGAAGTCCACCGATATTTTGAAGTGAAGGAAGGATTATGATAAAACACCGCCGCACAACCAAAGAAACGGATATAGCCATAGAACTGGACATGACCCGCAGGGCACCGGCCCGGCTTGATACCGGCCTGCCGTTTTTTAATCATATACTCACCGCCATGGCCTTTCACGGCGGTTTTCAGCTTGAAATAGATGCGAAGGGAGATATTGAAGTAGACCCGCACCACTTGGTGGAAGACTGCGGTTTGGTACTTGGGAAGGCACTGGAACTCTTCCGCCAGGAAACGGGCGGCATAGCACGCTATGGGGAAGCCCGTATTCCCATGGACGATGCCCTGAGCGAAGCTGTTGTCGATGCCTGCGGTCGTCCCTATTTGGTATATCATGCCAGCCTGCCGCAAACCCATGCCGGAAATTTCGATCTTTCCCTGCTACGGGAGTTTTGGTTGGGGCTGGCCATGGCCGGAAAGATGAACCTGCACCTGCATGTCCGCTACGCCGAAAATGCCCACCATGCGGTCGAAGCCCTCTTCAAAGCCGCGGGCCGCGCCCTGGCTCAGGCATACCGTCCCATCAACGGCACAGAAGAAGACATGTCAACGAAGGGGAAAATTTAGCTTAATGGCTGAAATCCCCAAACAGGGCTTCATTAAGCTCACCGCTCCCAGGCAACCGGAACTCTCCTCCCAGGATAGGGCCGCCCTGGTGCGCAAGGGCAATCAGCTCTTTAACTCTGGCGACATTGAAACCGCCCAGAAAGTCTTTCTCTCCGTGGGCTATTCTGACGGCATTATCCGTGTGGGCGACTATCACTACAAGCAGGGCAATTATATGGAAGCCTTCCGCATGTATAAAATTGCCCCGGCACCGGAAAAAGCCGCCTGGATGATAGACACCATGGCAGAAATTATCAAAGAGTGGATGGAAGAGTAGGACGACTCCCTGGACACCGCCCCGCGGCTCATCAATCTTTGTTAAGAATATACTCCAAATCCTGATTATTCCGCACTATCTTTAACTCTACTCTGTCCTTATCGTTTATCAGTTCATAAAAGTGCTTGAGACTCTTTACATTCCTGCCATTGATGGATTTAACCACATCGCCGCTCCGCAGTCCCAGAGAGGATGCCGGACTGTTATTTACCGTGCTGCCGATAATTATCTTTCCGGCGCTACGGGCAATATCCATCTGATCCCTGAGCTCGCTTGTTAAGGGCACAACAGTGAACCCCGGCCAGACATTAACCTTATTTCCATCTTTTTCAATGGTTCTCACACTAAGAGTAATATTAAGATTGATAGTTTTGCCATCCCTTATCAGTGTAACCGACACTCTTTTACCGGGGGAGCGGGATGCCACGGCCCGGGTAAGATCTCCGGCGCCCCTTATCCTCTGACCACCCAAATTCGTAATTAAATCGCCAGGGTATATACCGCCGGACATGGCGGGGGATTTGCCGTAAACATTGTAAATAAACGCGCCGGACTGTTCTTCCAGGTCGAGTTCCTCGGCGAGTACCTTGTTTACATCGTCCATATTAACCCCAAGCCAGGCATACTCCACCGAACCCTTTTCGATAAAGTCGTTTATATCCTTGCGGGCATTGTTAATGGGAATCGCGAAACCCAATCCTATACTCCCGCCGCTGCTGGATCGGATAAACGTATTTATACCGATAACTTCACCGTCAAGATTTACCAGAGGCCCACCGGAATTCCCCTGATTAATGGAGGCATCGGTTTGCAGATAATCGGTAAACTGCTGTCCGCCCGGAGCACCTTCTGTTCTCCCCTTGGCACTGATAATTCCCGCAGTAACCGTAGAATCCAGCCCCAATGGGCTCCCAACAGCCAAAACCCAGTCGCCCACCCAAACATTATCCGAATCGCCAAGTTTTGCTATGGGTATGCTCTCTTTAGTTTTGAAGGAAACCAGTGCCAAATCCCTGAGCTGATCCCCCCCCACAAGCTCACCGGTAAATTCCCTGTCGTCGCTAAGGGTAATTTGAATCTCATCGGCACCGTCCACAACATGGTTGTTGGTGAGGACATAAACTGTATTGCCCCGTCTTTCCACAATAACACCCGAACCCAGGCCCTGGCTGCGAAAGGGTTGCAACTGCGGACGCTCATCCTGATTGTCTCTGAAACGAAAAAAGAATTCAAAGGGATTGAAGGATTTTTTTTCGACAATATTGACGGTATCAATCTGAACGACGACAGGCAGCACATCTTTCGCAATTTGGCGAAAAGAGTTCTGCAGTTCCCGCGCTGCGGACTGTGCGGCAGCAGGAATAACGGTAAAACACACTGTCAGAACAGTAAATAAAACTGTTCTGAAAAAAACCTGCCTTTTTGGGCGAAATACAATACTGTTCATATTGCTATAATAATTTGCAAACCTTGCCATAGTATTTCATAAGTCTTACAATAGTGAAAAAAATACCATAGGGTACCTCTAAAAAACTGCTTTAGGAAATTGACGAAGAAATTTTTTGTCGGGCGGCAAAAGCGGAGCGTAGCTGGGCTACGTGAGCATTTTGACAACTTAAGAGCGGCGGAAAAGTTCGAGTCAAGAACTAAATGGGTTTTTTAGCGGTGCCCCATATATCATGCCGTTTTTTTGGAGTTAAACCCCTGCGGCACGGTTATCCTGATCTTGCTGCGATGTCCCTCTATTGAAATTCATTTTCCAGGCCGTAATCATGAAGTTTACGGTGAAGGGTTTTTCTCCCTATTCCCAGCATATCGGAAGTGCGGCTTTTATTGCCGCTGTAGAGGTTTAGATTGGCACGGATAAGAATCTTCTCGGCTTCAGCCATGGGGATCCCCAGAGGAATGGAAACGCTGTTGTCGTTTCTTTCTTCATGGAACTGAGGCGGAAGATCGCTGGTACCGATATACGGGCCTTTGCTGAGGATAACAGCACTTTCGATAACATTGCGCAGCTCTCTGATATTGCCGGGCCAGGAATAGTGGAGCAGCAGTGCCGCGGCTTTTGGATCCCATCCCTGTATGTTTTTACTGTGTTCCGATGCGCACTCCTTGAGATACTGCATGGCCAGCAGGGGTATATCTTCAACCCGCTCCCGCAGAGGGGGAAGGTGTATGTTGACAATATTCAGACGATAGTATAAATCTTCCCTGAAGCGGCCTTCTTCCACTTCGGTTTTAAGATCGCGGTTTGTCGCGGCGATAATTCTTACATCGACAGATATGGTTTCTCCGCCGCCTACCCGTTCAAATGCCTTTTCCTGAAGTACCCGCAGTATCTTTATTTGTACAGACTGATTGATTTCGCCGATTTCATCGAGGAAGATTGTTCCGCTGTCGGCCAGTTCAAACCGTCCCTTCCGCTGGCCAACGGCACCGGTAAAGGCACCTTTCTCATGGCCGAACAGCTCCGATTCCAGCAGGGATTCGCTTAAAGCCGCGCAGTGCACTTTAATGAGCGGAGCATCTTTTCGCGGGGACTGCCTGTGAAGCGCGTTAGCGACAAGTTCCTTTCCGGTGCCGCTTTCGCCAGTAATCAACACACCAGCTTTGGTTGGAGCCACTTGGTTAATGAGTTGGAAAATCTTCACCATCGCGGTGCTTTTGCCCAGCATTTCCCTACCGTGCCGACGGCGCTCAAGTTTGCTGACTTCATCTTGCAGCTGCCGGTGTTCCAGGGCCAGCTTGCGGTTTACCAGTGCCCGTTTGATAAGCAGGCTGAGCCTGTCCAGATTCACCGGCTTGGTTATAAAATCGTAGGCACCGTCGCGCATGGCCTGAACCGCATTATCCACTGTACCGTGGCCGGTTAGCATGATAACCGGTATGGCGGGGTAGGATGTGCTTACCTTTTTAAGCAGCTCCTCGCCGGTCATTTTTGGCATGAGCAGATCGGCAATAACAAGATCAATATCAGTTTTAAGCAGCTGCTTCATCGCCTCCTGCCCGTTTTCGGCTTGAACAGTTTCATAGCCGTCCATTTCCATGGCAGCCGCTAAGCCGGACCTGATATTTTTTTCATCATCGACGATAAGAATACGAAATTTCATGAATTGCCTCCCGGCAGAAGCCGCTGTTTGCATGGTACGGGCAGACAGATACAAAATTTTGTTCCCCGTCCGATAGCGGAATCTACCTGTATATCTCCCCCGTGCTCTTTTACAACTTTATAAACCACCGAAAGCCCCAGTCCCGATCCGCTGTCGCGGGTGGTGAAATAGGGTTCAAAAATTTTCCCCTGAATATCTTCCGGTATGCCATCGCCCGTATCCGTAATTGTAATGCAAATTTCACCATTGCGGCCTTGAGTATCAATTTCAAGTTCTCCGCCATTCGGCATAGCTGCCATGGCATTTTTTACAAGATTCAGAAAAACCTGCTTCATTGCTCCTTCGTCCATGCACAGCGGAGCTATGGTTTTGCTAAAGTTTTGCCGAACCTGGATGTTTGCCTTATCCAGTTCATAGTGAAGGAATTGAACAAGTTCGGCAAGCAGGGCATTGATATCCGCCGGTACGGGACTAAGAGAGGTTGGCCGCACAGTAAACAGATAATCGGATACAATGCTGTTAAGTCGGGTTATTTCTTCTTCAAGAATATTCAGAGTACCACAAACATCTTCAGGATTCACAAAATCCCGATTGAACCTGCGCTTGAGGAGCTGAACATGAATGCTCATGGAAGCAAGCGGATTTTTTATTTCATGGGCAACACCCGCAGACATGGTTGTAAGAGAGGCCAGCCCTTCCATGCGCTTCATCCGTTCCTGCTCTGCCCTTTTCTGGCTTACATCCTCTACATAAAGCATGCTTCCTTTTATATATCCCTGTTCCGTAAGGGTTAATACCCCGCAGCTCAGTATCCGTCCCCGGGCAGGCAGGGGGAAATCGCGCATTACAGCACCTCTGTTCTCTTCGATTGCTTCCTTAACATAGCGGGATATGTCTTTGGAATCTATCACCTGCCAGATAAGTTTCCCTGCGGGATTTCTCACCGTAAGAGGCAAAAGACGCATGGCCGGATTGTTGAACAGCAGCACCCGATTATCATGATCGATAACCACAACTCCGCCGGGCAGGGAGGAAAGCACCATTTCCAGCTGTGCATTATAATCCGTTAGTTCCTGTACCAGAGTACGCAGTCCGTCCGGATGAAACCTGTCCAGACTCTTAAGTGCCCGGCGGAACATTTTTTTCACGGTAGGGTTCCCAGAGATAGATGAAGATGCCGAAGCAGCATATTAACGGGTATGTTCAGATTCTCCGCACGGTTCCGGGCTTCTCTCAGCCAGGCAATTTCCTTTCCACGGGATGAATTGCCGCCCTTTGCCCGCCATTTTTCCTGAAGAATGCAATCCAGAGCATCCAACAGCGCCGTAAAGTCCATTGAATCCTTAATAGTGGACATCTCCTGGGGATACAGGCCCGTGCGGGCACTTTCCATAAACCGTTCGGCCAATGCACGGATTTGTTCATCCGTGCCAGCACTCCATTCCTGAAAATATTCGGTAAGAGAGGTGCATTCTTTCTCACGAAATACCCGACGAAGAATTTCCTGTTCCTCAGTGGGAAGTCTGCTGCGAAAAGCATAATCCCGCAGCCTGGAGACAATGGTGGGCAGAAGCAGGGACTTTCTTTTCGTAACAAGTATTATTGTGGTATCGGGAGGTGGTTCCTCAAGGAATTTCAGCAGGGCGTTTCCTGCCGCAGGAGGTATGCGTTCTGCGGAATCAAATACAACCGTTTTATGCTCGCCGCCAGCCGAATGGGCAGCCCAGGCATTGATATTTCTTACCTGGGCAACCGGCAGTATGGAGGGAAGGTACTTTTGAAGAGTTAATGAGTCTTCAACCAGCGTATCCAGCTTTTTGTCAAACTTTTTGCCTGCGGCTGAAGCATCCTCGCTCAGCAAATTATCCGTGTTTTCGGCCAGCCTCTCCAGCACCGGCATAACGGCGGATATTTTTTTTTCATTGCCCTCCCAGAGCAGCGGATCGAAACGGCGCAGCAGTTTTCTCAGTGCCCGAGTGAGCAGAAAGCGGGAAGAGCTGGAAACTTCCTGGCGGAGCAGATTGGCCGCTGCCGCAATTTCCGGAGTCATGTTCCGCGGGCCGGTAAGGATGCTGCGGGAATGCGAAAGCTCCCGATGCTGAACGCACAGGCGGCAGGAGCACTGCCATGCGCCGGACTCGCGGCAGGAGAGTAGCCGAGCCGTTTCCAGTGCTGCGGTAAGTTTTCCCGACATTGCCTGCCCGGAAAACAGAATAGCCGGGGGAAGCGCACCGGAACTGACATCGTGTTTAAGCTGAGTAACTATCTCTTTCTGATAGAGGAGATTTTCGTACATTATCCGCTTACTCCGAACGACTGCATGAATTGGCCTGTTCCAAAACATCGGCAATGCGGTTTGCCGCTTCACGGGCCGGAAGTTTTCCGGCGGAGGCTTTCATTTGAGCTGAGGCAGATTCATCGAGGATTATTTGTTTTATACTCCCAAGCAGTGCCGATGAATCAGCATCTTCGTCAAGGGTAATGGAGAAACCGATTTCGGCGGCAATTTGGGCGTTTTTTATCTGATCCCCCCGTGAAGCGGTTTTCAGCGGTATGAAGATTGTCGGTACTGCGACGGCGGCTAATTCCCAAACCGCGCCGGCACCGGAGCGGGATACCACTATATCGGCCGCGGCCAGAAGATGGGGCAGTTCCTGGTTAAAGAAAGGACGGCAGAGATAGCCCGGACGATCCGGCTGGCCGGGATTCCCGCTTCCAGTCTGATGGACAACCGCAAGAAGAGGCAGAAGATTATCAAGAGTATTAAAAATTAAGTCGTTAATTTTCCGGGCACCCAGAGAACCTCCCAACACCAGCAGAAGGGGTTTCTCATTGTCCAGAGATAAACCGGCAATCTCGCGGCCTTTCTCCCTGTCGCCCTTAAATATTTCATCCCGAATGGGATTGCCTACCGCACGCCCCTTGATTCGATAAGCATCGGGCAGGTGGTTCAGAGTCCGCTCGTAGGCCACCAAGGGGTATGCGCCCAGCTTCATATTTATCCGGGTAGCCAAGCCAGGATCGGCATCCGATTCATGGGTGAAAGATTTAATACCCAGTAAGCGGGCTGCCGCCACCGGAGGTACAGATACAAAGCCTCCCTTGGAAAAGAGAAGAGTCGGCTTCAGGCGCTTAAGAAGAAAGAAGGACTGAATAACTCCCACGATTATGCGGAAGATATCAAGAACATTCTGCCAGGACCAATAGCGCCGGAGCTTACCGGCCGATATGCCGTAATAGCGAATTCCAGCCTGTTCCGTGAGCTGCTTTTCCATGCCTCCGGCAGAACCAATCCAGAACACTTCATATCCATTTTTTTGCAGTCGTGAGATAACCGGAAACGCCGGAAAGACATGTCCGGCTGTTCCTCCTCCTGTAAATGCGATTATCTTGTTACTCATTATGGGTACCTCTAAAAAACAGCTTTAGGAAATTGACGAAGAAATTTTTTGTCGGGCGGCAAAAGCGGAGCGTAACTTAAGCTACGTGAGCATTTTGACAACTTAAGAGCGGCGGAAAAGTTCGAGTCAAGAACTAAATGGGTTTTTTAGAGGTACCCCCTTATTACCGCTAGCCAACCAGAACAACATCAGGAAGTATCCATGAAAACCCCATCCGCTGGAGAATTCCCATCTCATAATGGGCGGGCTGGGACTCGAACCCAGGACATCCGGCGTGTAAAACCGACGCTCTAACCAACTGAGCTACCCACCCTTAGGGTACCTCTAAAAACCAGCTTTAGGAAATTGACGAAGAAATTTTTTGTCGATACAAGGCGGCAAAAGCAGAGCGTAGCTGGGCTACGTGAGCATTTTGACAACGCAGTAGCGGCGGAAAAGTTCAAGTCAAGAACTAAATGGGGGTTTTTAGAGGTGCCCCTTAGTAAAATGTACCGTAACACATTTTTGATTTATTGTCAATGGCTGAATACTCAAAACTTGTTATAATTTAGGGGAAGCTCAAGTATTTCACTGTAAAAACAGCTTACAAAGCGGAAATAAACCTTTACAACCTGCAATCATTACAATTATAGTTAGGCTTTGATGGATGATCATTCCACAGATATGCCATTAAAACATTGACTTCTAAGGAGACTGTAATGACAACAGAGATTAAAGGTACCCATGGATATACGCCGGATGAGGATATTCTTAAAGATATTGACAAGAAAATGCACCGACTGGAGCATGTAAAAGACTGCATCGCCGATTTGCATATTACGCTGGATCGTGATAAGCATGGCGAGTTCAGCGCAGAAGCGAATATCCATTTTCGCTGGGGGAATATGGGGCATATTAAAACAGCCGACCATAACCTGCATAAGGCCGTGGATCAGCTTTTTGCCAAAATTACGGCAAAATCAACGAAAGAAAAAGACAAGGTGCAGAATCACGAAGGGACGCTAAAGCGTTATGAAGAATAAGCGCTACAGTAGCGTGTTTGTTTGGCGATCTCTGCCATGACGATCCATCGGGCGGTGGTGTATAATAAGGATGGGCTTCATCTTCGGCCTGCATCCATAATTGCTCAGGCTGCGCAGCAATACAGCTGTTCAATCTGGCTTGAAAAGAATACGTTCAAGGTTGATGCCAAATCCGTTATAAGCATTCTCACGCTCGATGCCTCCTTTCAGTCTGAACTGCAAGTGAGTGCTGAAGGAAAGGATGAAAAGAAAGCCGCTGCGGAAATAACGGCACTTTGTGAGCAAAATTTCAGTGAGATGCTGGATTAGGATGAAGGGTGTGCAATCTGAATTACTCAAGGGACTGTATGAAGTTCTACCTTGATCGAAGTGCTGATTATTGCTGAAAAGACTTCTGGACAATAAAACAAAAGGATTATATACTGAACACAGTCCTATAGGGACGAAAAAATCACGGTACGTGTCTCCCCCTTCAATGGGCTTTGGCACCGTGAAGTTTATGCTTCAGGATTTTGTTTGCCATTTATCCTGCCAATATAGGGAAGAATGGAATAACAAAACTGGTGCACCGCCTGAAGCAGGGTAAAGAACTGACACAGAACAGAACAAGATAGAAGTATCGGCTCCAGGGCACCGTCGCCGGGAATTTTTAGCGGCGGTACCCATGGATGTATCTGACAATGATAGACGATAATAGATGAACAGCTGAATATGCCAAAACATTTTCAAATCTGTATAAGCTCCACTTGAACACAATTTTTCCATGGGCCGCACGTCCCCTGCTGTTTGCCCACCGCGGCTGCTCCCGTGAAGCGCCGGAAAATACTCTCCCGGCTTTTAAGAAGGCACTGGAACTGGGTATACCCGGTGTGGAATTGGATGTACAGCTTACCGGTAGCGGGGATGTGGCGATTTTTCATGATGATAACCTGTACCGGATTACCGGGGTAAGGAGGTTAATCCGGGAAACTGACAGCACCGCCCTCAGGGAGCTCGATGCCGGACACTGGTTCAGCGATGCCTTTCGCGGCACCTCCATTCCCCTGCTCGATGAGGTTTTCGCCTTGCTCGGCGATGGGGTTTACTACGATGTAGAAATAAAGAATCCTTTTCGCCAAACCGGGGAGCTGGAAGAGAAAACTGTATGTGCGGTACAGCGGCACGGTATGATTAGCAGAACCATAATTTCTTCTTTCAATCCCTATACGCTCCAGGAGGTACGGCGTCTGAATCCTGCTATTCCCACGGCTTTAATTTATACCAATTTGAAGGAGTGCCCGCGCAGTCTGCATTATGGGGCAGGCCGTTTTATTTGCAAACCCGATATTATCAAATTCGATTGCCGCTGCCTAAACCGCTGGGGTTTTTTCTGGAAGAGAAGCATTTTACGCTTTCCGCTCTTCGCCTGGACGGTAGATAATGCAGACGAAGCGCGGCGTCTTGTTCGCTGGGGAAGCGATGGAATTATCAGCAATGTGCCGGAGAAGCTGGCAGGAGTGCTGAAAGAGGTATAAGGGCTTGGCGCGCCAGAGGTCATTCTAAAAGGGCCGTAACTGTTATTTTTATGGAATAGGGGGTAGTATATTGGCCATGGTATATTTGGACTGGGCGGCCACGGCTCCGCCCGACCCTGAAGTGATGGAGGTGATGGCGGCGGCGGCGAAAGATTTTTTTGGCAATCCTTCGGCCCTGTATCCGCTGGGGAAGAAGGCAAAGGCGGTTCTGGAAGAGTCCCGTTCCCGCTGTGCGGCGGTTTTGAAATGCTGTTCCAATCAGTTAACGTTTAGTAGCGGCGGAACGGAATCGAATGCCATAGCCTTGCTTTCCCTACTGCTTTCCCCAACACCGGGTACGGCTGTATTTTCGGGATTTGAGCATCCTTCGGTTTCAGGGCCGCTTAAGGTGCTGGAATCCAGGGGATGGAAAACTATTTCGGTTCAGCCGGATAAGGATGGTATAGTTCGGCCTGAGGCTCTTTTGCGTCTGCTTGAAAGGCATCCGGATACCCGCTTCGTAAGTGTGATGGGGGTAAACAACGAAATAGGTTCCATTCAGCCTCTGGACATGTTGGCGAAAGCGGTAAGAGCTTTCGGGAACGGACGGCGCATTCATTTTCACGCCGATTTAGTGCAGGCAGCGGGCAAGATGCCTCTCAGCCTTGCCGATTTGGATGTTGACACTGCGGCTTTCAGCGCACATAAATTCCGCGGCCCCCGGGGCATGGGGCTGTTTTATCACCATAAACCGAATTTTGAAGCATTGCTCCGCGGCAGCGGCCAGGAATCGGGCATTCGCCCGGGTACGGAAAATACTGCTGGTGCTTTTGCCATGGCCTTAGCCCTGGAGAAATATGCCTGTCCCGATCCGGCGGTAGCGGAAAACGGTGCCTGGCTGCTGAGGGAAATAAGGAATATTCCCGAAGCGAAGATTATTCCGCAAAGCCGCCTGCCGGACTCGCCTCTGTATGTGCCAGGCATTATTGCCGCGGCCTTCCCGCCTCTGCCCGGCGAGGTACTTGCCAGAGTGCTGGCGGAATCCGGCTATGCGGTTTCCCGCGGCTCGGCCTGCGGCAAGGGAAAAAAATCCAGCATCCCGGCTGCCCTTAACTTGCCGAAGGAAACAGCCGCTGGCATGATACGCATATCCTATGGCGCGGACACATCAAAAAACGATTTGAAGGGCTTCATCGAAGCATTGAAATCGGTTATTGAGGGGGTGTAACATCAAATATCCCATATTTCCCGGTATTCGTGGTCTTTGCCGCAGTATCGGCAGGTAAATATTTTTTCTCCGCTGTTGTAAAAGAAGGGCGGAACATGTTGACAGGCCGCCGGGAATGTAACGCATTCGGGATTTTTGCATGAGATTTCTTCGAATTTGAATATTTGCGGCGGCATGCTCAGACGGTATTTTTCTTTTACCGACTGTTTGGAAATAATGTTCACCGTGCATCCGGGGGAAACTGCCGCGAGTTTTTTCAAATCGTACTTCTCTATTCGCATAACATCGGGGAGGGAGATAATGCCCTTAAAGGTTTTATCCGACTGCTCGGAGTGAAATACTCCGTGAGAGCTGCCGCAGTTGAGGTTCAATATGCGGCGGATTTTGTCTATCCGGTGCCATATCTCTTCCGGCGAATACCCCTTGGCAATATGATCGATAACTACGCCATTATCGACGGGTTTGATACCCACTTTGAAGCGATCCTGCACTTGAGTTATCCGTGTAACCGGTTCTTCATGAATGAAGGATTCATCGCGGGTTTCCTCCGGGAGGCCCCTGCCGCTGAAATCGCTGCCCAGCCAACCGGCGCATATAGCGAGTTCTATGGTTCGGGTGAAGTAGCCGTTTATGCTCTGGCCATCCCAGCCGTTGAGCGGAGTTCTATCTAAAAATGTGGGAATTACTGACTTTTCACGGTGCCGCGGCAGGGGATGGTAAAACCGTGTGCCATCCTGGATGAGTTTTGTCCATTTCTGATCGAATGTAACGGCCTTACGGAGCTGAAATTCTTTTTTAAGAATTTCTTCGCCCATGCGTTCAAGCTGCAGGCGGGTGAAGTACCAGCAATCGCTCAGCTTTCCGGATGCCATGTACTTATCCAGACTTTCGTATTTTTCTACCTCAAACCCATTGGCCTTCATTCTTTTTTCGTAATAATCCGGTAGTGCCAGTTCTAGGGGTGCCACCAGATCGACTTTTACCTCTTTGAAGGCCTTAAGGCCGTCTACTTTGGAATGAACGGTGCGGCCATGAAGCAAATCGCCGATAAGGGCAAGATGGATATGGGAATCGTCCCATTGGCGCTGTTCGAGAAAGGTGAACTCATCCAGATATTCCTGGGTGGGATGTTCATGGCGGCCGTCTCCGCCGTTAATGAATACCGGGGCTTCCCGGCCTATTTGTTCGGCATAGCGGCCAAGCTCTTCCTGCAAGGCCCTGCATACCCCTTCCATCCGGGTGCGCAGGATAAAGATGGAGCGCTGGCTGTATCCAAACAGCATTTTTATCGTATCAACGATACTTTCGGACTTGGTTATGGAAGAGTTTTTGGCATCGAATATGTTCACCGCGACATTATGAAACTGCGCGGCATTGCGAAAGGATTCCTTGGTTCGGGTTGAATCCTCAAAAAACATGAGATACACCGATAGCTGCGGGTCTTCTATGCGAAACGGCGATAAGTCGCCACCATGGGTCCAGGCCTCTTTAAACTCACGGGTTTTCTGATAAAGATAGCGCTGCTCATCAACACTGAGATCGGCGCTTACAGCGATACTGCGTCCGCGGAAGGGGTGTTTGCTGGTCATTCTATAACTCCAAAAAGTTTTTGGCTCCTTATTTCTGAATTTCCTGGAGGGTAGAAACCGCCAGCTTTAATAGCTGGCCTTTCTCTCCCTGAACAAGGAGTGAATCCTCTGCGAATGAAATTGTTGTCCATGGGTTTACAACAACCTCGCTAAGGGCTGTTTGTTCCAGATTGAAATTAAATTTTCCAAGGCGCCATTTTCCCTTTTCCATGCTTACCAGAAAAATGTCATTGTCTTTGACCTGTATAAGACTGCCGGGAAAAATGTCGCTGGTGCCTTCTTTGCGTATTTCCAGTGTGTTCCTGTCGAGCAGCATGGGGTGAACTTTGGAATTGCCGCCGGTTTTACCCGCTATTATCAAAACGGTGTCCGGCTGGAGCACAAGGCGGCGGCCACGCACGGCGGTTATGGGGCTTTCCGCCAATGTTTCGCCGTTGTTCAAATTGTATTTTATGACCCGCCCGAATGGGATTCCCTTTCCTTCATCATCCACAGTAAGAAACCAGGTTGGAGTAACGGGAGCCTCTTCTTCCGCCGCCGTGGGGCTGGCAGCTTTTTGCGCTTCCTGTTCCTTAAGGGCGGCATTTCTGTCCTCGGCCAGATCGTCGCGCATCTGCATAACATCTTCGGTGCGCTCGTCTATTTTTTTCTGATCTTTTTCGATGGCCTTTTTCTCTTCATTGAGAGTGTGTTCCTCTTCTTCGAGCTCCTGTTTGCGCTCACGCTCAGCGGGGGAAATGCTTCCCTCTTCTTCCTTATTATCTAGCTCTTCAAGTTCCCGGGCAATGTCTTGTTGTTTGCGTTCTGTTTCCTCCCGGCGCTCATTGAGATTGGCCTGTTCTTCATCGAGTTCTTTTTCCCGGAGTTCCACCATGTCTTCCCGAATGCCAATGCCCTTATCCTCTTCCCGGCGTAGCTCTTCGGTAACCTCCGGGCCGGAAATTGCCCCTGTATCCACTTTAACTTGATCCCCTCTGAGGGGTATGAGCATTTGGGTAAGGCCGGGCCAGTTTGAGTAATGGGTGTCGATACCGATTTTTTCAGGGCTTAGAGCATCCGCAACCGGAGCCTTGTAGCGGTTTTCTACCATTTCCAAATCAGCCCGGTAGACGGCGTTATAATAGGTGGCAAATTCGGCTATGAGATAGGCATCCCGTCCGGTAAGGCCGTAGGCACTTTCCAGATATCCCGCCAATATATAGCGCAGATTCACAATATGATCCACCGCGGCATCTTCGTCCAGTATGAAAATATCCGCGTCCAATCCTTCCGGTATGTCCGAGGTTACAATGTGCAAAACCCGGTACTTGTTTCCTGTTGCGGCTTCACCGCTTAGGGCGGGATTTATCCGCTGCCCAAGACCACGGCCTATGTTCCGTATCTGATCCAGGGTGTTCACAAAATCAGCCGGGCCGACATAGCTGGTAAAGTTTACGGTTTTTCCTCCCAGGTTAGCCAGCTCATCTTCATCGATCTGAACATTCTCACCCCACAGGAGGGCTGAACAGAACAAGGCCGATAGCAAAACGATTCGTATCATTCTTTTTATAATCATGTTATAAACTCCTTTCCGATGTTCTACGAACCCCATAATACCCTTAATGAATGGCTTGTGAATATGGATATTGATAGAAAATCAAGGCTTTTCATTAAAGCTCACCTCTACCGATTAAACTACCAATTTTTTCAATTCTGCTTAGGAACGAATGGATTCTCCGCAGGGTGTGCTCCATTTCTATCGTCTTCCGCTGTTGACTTCAGCCGCAGTTCTTCAAGCTGGGCTGCATCCACTTGGGAGGGGCTGCCATCGAGGGGGCTGATGCCCTGGGTGTTTTTTGGGAAGGCGATAACTTCGCGCAGAGACTGGGCACCGGACATGAGCATAACGAGGCGGTCGAAGCCGACGGCGAAGCCGGCGTGGGGGGGGGCTCCGTAGCGGAGGGCTTCCAGGAGGAAGCCGAAGCGGCGCTGGGCTTCTTCGCGGGGAAAGCCGACGATGTCGAAGACGCGGGACTGGAGTTCGGGGTTGTGGATACGGACGGAGCCGGAGCCGAGTTCATTGCCGTTGAGTACGAGGTCGTAGAGGTCGCCAATTACGGCGGCTGGGTTTTCTTCCATGGTGTTATGGTATTGTTTCTGGGGCATGGAGAACATGTGGTGAACGGGAGCCCAGCCGCCGGTTTCGGGGTTGGGTTCAAAGAGGGGGAAGTCGATAATCCAGCAGAATTGAAATTCGCCGGGCTTGGCAAGTTCCAGATTGCGGGATATTTTGCTTCGTACGGCGCCGAGGGCCTCAACGGCGGTGAGCCATTGGTCGGCCATGAGGAGGATGATATCTCCGGGAGCGGCGCCCAATTCCTCCCGAATGGCGGGGGCCTGTTCGTTAAAGAATTTCCCTATGCCGCCGTCGAGGCCATCGGAGGTCAGTTTAAACCAGGCCAAGCCTTTGGCACCTTTCTTTTTGGCTTCTTCTTCTAGCTCGCTTATTTTCTTGCGGGAGAAGTGCTCCGCGGCATTTTTTACTACCATGGCTTTGATGACGCCGCCGGATTCGAGGGCTGCTTTGAATACGCCAAAGTCGGCTTTGGCGGCGAAGGGGGAGAAGTCCGCGAATTGCAGGGGGCAGCGGAGGTCGGGCTTGTCGGTGCCGTAGCTGTCCATGGCCTGCCGCCAGGAGAGCCGGGGGAAGGGCCTGGTGAGTTCCTGGCCGAGGACTTCCCTGAAGGCGCGGGACATCATTTCTTCAAGGAGCGCGAGGATGTCTTCACGGTCGGCAAAGCTCATTTCGAGGTCGATTTGGGTGAATTCAGGCTGACGGTCGCCGCGGGCGTCTTCATCGCGGTAGCAGCGGGCTATTTGGTAGTAGCGGTCGGTTCCACCAGCCATGAGGATTTGCTTGTAGAGTTGGGGGGATTGCGGGAGGGCATAGAACTTGCCGGGGTTTGTACGCGAGGGTACGAGGTAATCGCGGGCACCTTCGGGGGTGGATTTTATGAAGGTGGGGGTTTCTATTTCCCAGAAGCCTTGTTCGGTAAGGAAGCGGCGCACGGACCAGGCGGCTTCGTGGCGGAGTTTGAGGCGGTTTTTCATGGCTTCGGAGCGCAGGTCGAGATAACGGTGTTTGAGTCTGATGGTTTCGCTGGTGTCTTCTTCGCCGTCTACCATGAATGGCAGGGGGGGGGCGGTGTTGAGGATTTCCAGGGATGTGAGGGCTATTTCTATCTCACCGGTGGGGATGTTTTTGTTGATCATGCCAGCGGGCCGGGCGCGGACTGTGCCGACGGCGGCGACGCAGTATTCCATTTTAATTTCTCCGGCAAGCCGGGTAAGCTCCTGGGATTCGTCGATGACGATTTGGGTTATGCCGTAGCGGTCGCGCAGGTCGAAAAAGAGCAGTCCGCCGTGGTTGCGGCAGCGATGTATCCACCCGTTGAGCGTTACGGTTTGGTTTATGTTTTTGGCGGTGAGTTCACCGCATGTTGCTGTGCGTTTGCTGTTGTTCATTTGGAGACTTTAGCATGGATGAGGGAGGAGGAGCAAGCGGATATGGCTTATTGGTTTTGGGCTGGGAGTGCTTTGCTCTCAAGTAGGAAGTTATTTTTCCCTTATCCACGTGGTACACACCGGATAGAAGCCATTGTGTTCCAGCCATGAATTCAGGGCGGTTTGGGAATTGGGTATAATTATGGATATTGTCTCAATACCGCGGGCTTTGGCGGTGCCAAGGCTCTGCTCTGCCAGCATCTGCTCAATACCAAGATTCCGGTATTCCGGTTGAACATAAACAGAAAGCGTAGCGTCTTTTTCCTCCGATCCATTCCCTAGACGGGAAAATCCTGTCAGTTTTCGCTCCGGGGCTTCCGCAACCAGAATGTTTTCAATATTCAGGCTGGGTAAATCTTCTCCGTCAGCTTCATGTTGGAAGAGTTTCCTCAGTTCACCCTCATCCGTCTGCCGGGCTTGTCTTACGGTAAAGTCGCTCAGGGTTATGTCATCCCATTCTTCGGGTTCCTCATCCAAGTCTTCCAGAGACTGGGCATCGTACCATCGGTTCAGCCAGGAAACAGCTATTTTACGCATTTCCCGCATTTTATAATTTCTCCAGAGTTTTTCCAGTTCGGGCCTTTCGGCTAAAGCGTTTTTAAACCGCCGGAACACCCCGGAACCGGACGAAAGAATGTTTTGCAATTTTCTGGAGACAGCTTGATTCGGCAGGGTTGCGGCAAACTGTTCACGTAAGCGGTAACCTTCATTTGGCCCCCAGGGCGGCAGCGGGACAAGATTCTCATCTCCGGTTTTTTTCGTTTTAAGAGTGCCATCCGCCAGATCCAGTCGAAGATTTTCACGCTGATTCTCCATGCCGTACAGCACACGGTCGAGAATCTCTTCTGTTAGTTTATGTTGAAGGCCTGCCATTCCCTTAGCTTAACATGAATCGCTTAGAAAGTCCATCAATCCTGTCTATGAACGGCTGCCGGGACTTGACATTCCAGCCCCGTACGGGGATAGTAAAAAAAAGAGCCAATTCAAAATCCCTCTTTTTGGGCGTTCCCTGCCGCTTTCAGCGACGGGGCGGGATGAGGGCTTACCCTTCAATCCCTAAAGCTCTCAGGCAGACAGTTTTTGAAGAAGCTCCATAACAGGGAGTAATAATATGGATACAATCGAATTCGTTGAAGCACGTGAAATCCTTGATTCACGGGGTAACCCCACCATTGAGGTGGATGTCGTGCTGGAAGATGGCTCTATGGGAAGAGCGGCTGTTCCTTCTGGAGCCTCAACCGGGGTACACGAAGCCGTAGAACTCCGGGATGGCGACAAGAAACGCTATTTGGGCAAAGGTGTTCTCAAAGCGGTGGAACATGTGAATACGGTTATAGCCGATGCTGTTGTCGGCATACCCGCTCTGAACCAGGTTGAAATAGACCGCACCATGATAGCACTGGACGGTACCGAGAACAAGAGCAAACTCGGCGCAAATGCCATTCTGGGCGTATCAATGGCAGCTGCCAAAGCCGCCGCCGCCCATCTGGACCTTCCCCTCTACAAGTACCTGGGAACCTTTCATGCCAATGTGCTGCCGGTACCCATGGCCAACATTATCAACGGTGGTTCCCACGCCGATAACTCGGTGGATTTCCAGGAATTCATGGTTATGCCGGTGGGTGCATCTTCAGTACGTCAGGGCATTCAGTGGATAGCTGAAATTTTTCACAGCCTCAAATCCCTTCTCAAGGATGCGGGACTCTCCACTGCCGTCGGCGATGAAGGTGGCTTCGCGCCCAACTTCAAGTCCAATGAAGAAGGACTTGAGTTCATTATGAAGGCCATTGCCAAGGCAGGCTTAAAAGCCGGAGATGATGTGAAGATTGCCTTAGATCCGGCTGCCTCTGAATTTTCCGAAAAGCAGGCCGATGGCTCCTACATCTATGAGTTGAAATGGTCTACCGGTGAAAAACTTACCAGCAGCCAGATGGCCGATTTCTGGGACGACTGGGTAAAACGCTATCCCATTATATCTATTGAAGATGGCATGAACGAAGACGACTGGGATGGCTGGAAACTCCTCACCGAAAAGCTGGGAAAAAAATGCCAGCTTGTGGGAGACGATCTTTTCGTTACCAATACCAAACGCCTCAAACAGGGCATAGACCAGGGCATAGCCAATTCCATTCTTGTTAAGGTGAACCAAATCGGCACCCTTACCGAAACTTATGAGGCTGTGGAAATGGCAAAACGGGCTGGTTATACCGCGATTATCTCGCACCGCTCAGGC
Source organism: Spirochaeta sp. LUC14_002_19_P3 (assembly GCA_002084135.1). Classification (GTDB taxonomy): domain Bacteria; phylum Spirochaetota; class Spirochaetia; order DSM-2461; family DSM-2461; genus UBA2779. The sequence continues at coordinate 25,285 of MUIB01000085.1, forward strand.
GAAACCGCCGACACCACCATTGCCGATCTTGTAGTTGCACTGGAAACTGGTCAGATTAAAACAGGCTCCATGAGCCGTTCGGACCGGGTGGCCAAATACAACCAGCTCATCCGAATTGAAGAGGAACTCGACGGCTATTCCAGCTATGCGGGGCAGGATGCCTTTTACTGCATCAGGAAATAATATTCCACCATTGGCAAAGCAGAATCCAGTCCGGGCTGGTAATTTTGAATAACAGGGAACGTATTGTCTGGTATATTGATACATTCAGACAGAGCACTGATGGTATTATCACAGCACTAACAGACTCCATATTCATGTTGGTAGCCATACAGTATTTTGCCGTTTCGGACTTTTGGAAAGGCTTAATTGCATCATCCCGGTTTCTGGGGTATTTCATATCAGCCCCATTAACCGGGATGCTCGGCCACTCCCTGTTTAACCGTTCAAAAATTCTTTTTACCCTCACCATGGTGGCAGCCCTATCCCTGGCATTGGGCAGTTTCATTCAAAGCGGAATAATTTATGCGCTGGCCGTAACCCTGTGTTCAGCGGCCTGCCACTTGCGCCAGCCGTTTTTTACCGATCTTTATGGGGAATTCTACAGCCGGGATAGCGGCGCTCGCAGAATTTCTCTCGGCCTGAGACTGAATTTGCTTATTACTCTGGGAGCGGGGCTGGGATTTGGAACATTACTGAATATCAATTTAAGCTGGTGGCGCTTTTTAACCCTTGGCGGATCGGCGGCACTTGCGGCAAGCGGATTATTTCTCCTGCGGCTGCCTGAATCTGTACCATTGCCTTCCCCTGTATCCCGGATACAGGCAATGGTAAGGCCATTTCGGAATCGTCGCTTCCTTTATATACAGTTAGCCTGGATGCTGGTAGGCTTTGCGAATTTATGGGCCATGCCCATGCGGGCTGTGTATCTGGCCGAACATGAACGGGGACTTGGACTTAGTCCATTTATGGTTACGCTCGTACTGGTGGTAATCCCGGTAAGCATGCAGTTCCTGTTCAACGGAGTGTGGTCTGTTCTCTATCATAAATTGAGCTTCCCGGCGATGCGAATTTCCATCAATTTTTTCTTCGCCGTCTCCATTCCCCTCTTCTTTCTTGGCAATTCCCTGCCTTTGATTATAATTTCCGCAGCACTGCTTGGCATGGGGCTCTCCGGATCTCCCTATATCTGGCAGCTCTGGGTAACCCGAATTGCCGCACAACAGGACATACGGTTCTATCAATCTTCCCATGCCTTCCTTACCGGAATAAGGGGACTCGCCGCCCCCTTTATCGGCTTTGCCGTACTCAGGGAACTTTCATTCCAGCATATTGGCTTTATCTCCGCAGCGTTGGCCCTTAGCGCCAGCCTTATGATGCTACCCTTATTTCATCGGGACAGAATATTCTGAAGGTACCCTGAAAGAACACGTTTAGGTGCCCTTTAATAGGGGGATTTTTCTATAAATCTTCATCCTCATAATCGACCAGATCGGCCAGTCCTCCAACATTCTCGTCGTCGAAATCATAAACAATCGGTTCCCCTCCTTCTTCCCAGTAGAGGATGCGGCTACAGTAAGGACAGAACTGAATCTTCTCGCCGCTGCGGACATCGTTCACAAATTGTGCGGGTAATACCATGTGGCAGCCGCTGCATACATTGGATTTTACGGGAACTATACCTATACCGGACTTATTCTTTATAATCCGTTTGAACTTAAAGAGAATATCTTCGTTCATATTGGGAACCATTTTGCTTTCCTGCTTCGAAAGCTCATGAAGCTGCGCATTTTTCTTACTCGTTTCATCCGCTACTTTCTTTTTCTCGGCATTAAGCTCCTCTTCTTGCATGAGAATCATCTGTTCCTCGCGCTCCAGAGTAT
>MUIB01000115.1 GCA_002084135.1 Spirochaeta sp. LUC14_002_19_P3
ATCTTAACCTTGTCTCTCAGTTTTCGTGCTTCAGTTTCCTTTTTGATCCGTGTCTCTTCCTGCTCCCTTAGCCGAATAGCTATAACAACTTCCGACCTTAATTGCTTCAAGTCGCTGACGCTTAAAGGATTAAGCATTTGCCCAAATTTCAGTTTTTTCCGTGGCCTGGACATTTAGTTCTCCTCAAATATAATTTAAAATGAATTGATTTTAACAATCAGCATAATGTATCTCATAATATGAGTAGATAGTCAAGTAAAAAAATAAAAAATTGAAAAATATCAACAATTGCAATAGCCTGATATAAAATAATAGTAGAATTATCAGCTTATATATCATTTTTTGGGTACCTCTAAAAAACAGCTTTAGGAAATTGACGAAGAAAGTTTTGTCGGGCGGCAAATGCTTAAGCTAGCTTAAGCTACGTGAGCATTTTTGACAACTTAAGGAGCGGCGGAAAAGATCGAGTCAAGAACTAAATGGGGTTTTTTAGAGGTGCCCTAAAGAATAATTCTGGAAAAAAATCCGCAGACGGCATCCCAGGCAGCGGCTTTGTTGAACGGCTGTATCCAGTTTGCGGTTATTCTACTCACTGCATTGCTGAGTTGCTGTAAATCCTTATTTGAGAGCGGCAGGCCTCGGCCAGCCATGGAGGCTTCCAGTTCCGTGTCCCTGAATATGCCTGTTTGCGCATCGGTGAATGCCAGGCGAACTTCCATAAGCACTTTTTTCTCAACGCGGGCAGCCCCACAGAAAATAAACGGCGGATTGTCCCTGCCTCCGGGATACACCTTGATAAACTGCCCTGCGTTCCAGATATGGAGCGGAATGCTCACTCGGGTAATCAGTGCTTCGTGTGGGAGTCCGCTGGCGGCGTCATGGAAGCCCGCTATCGGGATTTTCCTGTTTCCCGGTATGGAGAGAACCCGCCCCCTCCTCGTTCTCAGGAAGCGGACTTCCACTTTTGCATCCAGTAATTGTAGCAGAGGGAGAAGATATCCCAACTTCTTTTTTTCGGCTATATGACCTCCGATGCTGATCATACAGCGGACAGGACGCACCGCTGTGCTTGCTATGGCTTCCTGCATACCGGGAGGGAGGAAGCCCCGGCCAATTTCCGCAATCCGTTCCAGATTCGTCATTGAACCTATATCCAGTGTCCGCTCTGTTCTCAATACCCTGGCAAGTTCCTCAATACGGGACAGTACAATCAGAGTTCCAGGAAGTTTCATAACAGCTCCATGGCCGCTTTGCTGCTTGAAAGCCATTCCTCCGGCCCAGTAAACGGCATCCGGTTCACGGGCAGCCATGCTTAATGCCTCATGGACGGAATTAGGCATAAGAACACGGGGAGGCCTACTTTGCATTTTGCCTCCTGGCGCGTTCCCTGGCGGCACAGGTAATGGCGCGGATAATACAGGGTAGGGAAGTGCAGCCGCAGTTTACGGACATGGCCGTATCGGTAAGCTGTTTCCAGGTAGGGTTCAAACTTTGTTCCAGCAGGGCTTGTGTGGCCAGGGCCCGTGCGGGGGCACAGTGAATGCAGAGCTGGGCATTGGCACGATGAAATCCGGCAACTATGTCATGAAAGCCATCCTGCTCCGATATGCCTTCAATCGTCCATACTTCATGGTTCTGGAGCTCAAATGCCGCCATCAAACAGGCATAAACAGGATTCTTGTCCACGAGAATCATGCAGCTGCCGCAATCGGAATTATCGCAGCGGCATCGAAGGGAAAAACAGTGAAACGTTTCCCGCAGTACCTCTGTGCAGCGCAGATGAGGCATAATATCTGCCTGAACTTGTTTGCCATTGAGCTGAAAAGATATATTCACAGGCAGGGACTCCCCATTCTCATCTGCTCAGGCTGAACTGGTAGCTGGTCGATAAACCGCCCTGAAGCCTGGCGCAGGGCTTTGATATAGGCTGCTGGTACAAGCAGCCACGGGAGCGCGGAAACTCCCTTTGGGCGAAATTTTTCACTGTTATTGGAAAACTGTACGTCTATAAGGGGTAAGAGAAAACGCCGCGGCTTGCTTGAACACCATTCCAGTGCCGCCGCTGCCGCATTTTCCGCTTCCGCAGCGGCCTTATCGTAGGAAAGAAGCTGTCCGCCGTCAATCTGAAGCCATATCCGCACCGATTCAACAACAGAAGCCTGGACTGACAGTCTTACCTCCACCACTCCCATTCCCCAGGAATAGGCTTCAAAAGGAGCACCGGCCAGGTTTTCCCTGCTCCATTCCGGTCTGCTGCCGTGCCGCAGATTTTTCTCTATGGTAATAGGCAGAGCTTCCCGGAAGCGCTGTTTTGCAAGCTGTTTGAGTGCCATATCCAGCAGGCGGGTGTATACGGCTGCATGGCTTCCAAGAATAACCGGTGCTCCTGAACAGGATTCCCTCCCGCCTCCCACCTGGAACAGCACCTTGTCAATGCCGAGAATATCAGTAGCCATGCCTTTCCATATATCAATAAGCACCCCCGATGCTTCCGACTGCATGCTTACCAGTAAAATCCCTTGCTTATCCAGAGTAAGCGACAAGCCTGCGTTTTCCAGTTCACTGGAAATGAAGCTGTTCCCAAACCAGGCTTTCGCCGTGCCGATACCGTGATAAAATTCCGGCAGCCGCTTGAATTTGCCGCGGTTAAAAAAGACATGGTTGTATCCGGTTGATTTTCTCATATAATCGGAGCGGGTAAGCAGGTCGTCAAAAAGTGCGGGAGAAGGGTAATCCCGGGGGCGGACTATTCCCGATCCCATTAGGGAATTATCGGCATCGCTTGAGTCCTGCTTCCACTGCTCAACGGGTACTTTAAGGGTTTCGGCAATCCGGGCGGCCAGAAGCTCCCCGGCCGGGAAGCCTAGTTCCAGCCCCGCCGCTGGCCCGAAGGTGGAAGGGTACCAGGGATGGCGGCGGACAATTACCTTTATATTGTAGTGCAGACAGGTGCTGAAACTGAAAAGACCAAGCAGAACACGATCGATAATTTCATCGGCAAACGGCAACAATGCTCCCGCATTGATAACAAGTTTGCCCTCCAGCGCGCTGAGTTTTCCATCCTCTCTTATTGCCGCCCGCAGCTTTATATCAGCACCAGGCAGGCTTGGGCCAACTGAATGAAGTGAACCGGCATTGAGATATACCGGCTCGTCGGCCTTTTTGGACAACAGGGCCGCGATAACAGCCATATAGGCCGAATGCCAGATATAGCCCTCATGCCTGCCCCCCGGACTGCTGCCGGACACCTTCACCCTGTTTGGCGACACATTGAGTACTCTGGCGGCACAGGCACGGACAAACAGCGGCCAAACTGTTACCGTATAGAGATGATAGCTCTCATCCTTGAGCTTGCATGTCGCACCATCCCAGTGCTCCGGTTCCCTCCGGTATGGGATAAGCAGAGACTCTTCAACTATCTGAGCGGCCGTATTTAAGTGCTTTTCAGGGCTGCCCTTCCGGCGGACAAATTCGCTCTCTTCGGGCTGTGCATCGGCGGATTGTTCGATTTCAAGTTCCACTTTGGAAAGCCATTCTTCAACGGCAAAAGAATCCCCGCCTGCCGCGGCGAGTATGGGTTGCCCTTCCCAGAGGATATTCCCGGAAGCAAATATGGGTATCGCACAGCCGCCGATGTCCAGAGTATCCGCACCGGGAATATCCTTTGCGCCAATAACACAGATACCTTCGGGCAGCGGCGGCAGCTTTATTCCCACAATCCGCCCCCGTGCGGTCGGGGAACCCAGAATGCGTCCCTGGTAATTTTTCCCCTTAAGATTATAGACCCTGTACAGGGCCCGCCCGGACAGCTTATCCGAAAGTTCCTCTTTTACGGTCATTGGAAGTATTCCTTAAGGGCTGCAATAACACGCTGCTGCTGTTGCTTTTTCATGCCCGGCCACAGGGGGATGGAGAGTATCCTGTCGGCCAGACTGTCCGCTACAGGAAAATTTTCCGGAAGCAGGTTGTAATTTTTCCGCCAATAGCTCATGCGATGCAGGGGAATAAAATGCACGGAGCAGCATATTCCCTCATGGTGGAGCCAGTCAGCCAGGCCATCTCTCTGCTCCCGGGAGGAGGTTTTTACAATGTAGAGATGCCAGGCATGGCCGCAGACATCTTCGGGAAGTTCCAGGCCCTCCACACCGTTCCATGCACTGGTATAGGCGGCGGCCTGTTCCCGGCGCATGGCATACAGGCTATCGGCCCTGCTTAGCTGTACCCGGCCTATGGCGGCTGCGACATCAGTCATATTGTATTTAAAGCCCAAATCGGCAATATCGTATTCCCAGGAGCGGGGTGCGGCCCTATCGGTGTAGCGGTTCCACACTGTGCGGTCTATGCCGTGCAGGCGCATTCTATGTATCCGCTTGAGAATATCCGGATCGCGGCCTGTTATCATGCCACCTTCACCGGTTGTAATGGTTTTGGTAGCATAAAAGGAATAGACCCCAACATCGCCCAGGGTACCGGCCATACCCTCTTCGGTATAGGAGGGGAAGGCGTGGGCAGCGTCCTCAATAATAGGCACGGCAGGACCTGCTGCTTCGCGAATGGCTCTTATATCGCAGGGATGCCCCGCCAGATGAACCGGAATAAGGGCCTTCAAACTGCCGCGCACCCGATAAAGCTGCTCAGGATCCATGTTGCCGCTGCCGGGAAGAGAGTCGATGAACACTGGCTGCGCACCCAGATAGCGCACAGCCGCCGCCGTTGCGGTAAAGGTGAGCGAGGGTACGGCCACCCTGTCCCCGGCCCCCACTCCCAGGGCCTCCAGTGCCAGATGCAGACCGGCAGTTGCCGAATTAACCGCCGCAGCCCACTGACCACCGCGGCCTCTGCTGTTCAGAAAAGCGGCGAATTCCTCCTCAAAGGTTAGCGATTCAGGGCCGGTAGTAAGCCAACCGCTTCGCATAACCCGTTTAACAGCGGCAATTTCCCGCCTCCCAAGACAGGGTTTGAAAAAAGGGACTACCAAATTTTCAGTATTCCGGCTCATTCCGGGGCACCTCAACCGTGGGAAAATAGTTTCTGATAAGCTGGCGCAGGGCATACCGGTTTCGAAACAATGCGGCCTGCTTCTTATTGAAAGACACGATGGGTTCAAGCTTAGCGAGCATCTCATTCACCCTGTTCTTCCCATCAGCCGGACAGGCAACCCGGATAATGCGCGGATGCTCGGTTTCCTGCGGGCACTCCTCCCCCGACCAAAGCTGTTCTTTTTTCTTCTCGCCGGGGCGCATACCGATAAAAGTAATCGGAATGCTCTCTTCATCATAACCGTAAAAGCGTATCATCTGCCGGGCAAAGTCAACAATGCGAACCGGCTCCCCCATGTCCAGAAGATAGAGGCCGCCCTCCGCCGAGAGCCCCGCTGTTTTGAGCACCAGGCTCACCGCTTCGGGGATAGTCATAAACCAGCGGCGGGCATCGGGATGGGTTACCGTAACCGGACCACCGACCAGTATCTGCTCCTTAAAAAGCGGCATAATACTTCCCCGGGAGCCTAACACATTGCCGAAGCGAACTACAGTAAATTCGCTCTGTGTATTTTGCTGGGCCAGCACTATCAGCTCCGCGAAGCGCTTGCTGGCACCGTAAACTGACAGTGGCTCCACGGCCTTATCGGTGGAAATAAGCACAAAGCGTTCCGTTCCCGCCTTGAGTGCCGCATCAACCAGATTTTTTGTGCTCATTACATTGTTTTTCACCGCTTCAACGGGATTCAGTTCCATCATCGGAACATGCTTGTGCGCCGCGCCGTGAAAAATAATATCCGCCTTAAGCCGACTGACAATGAAATTGACATAGGCCCTGTCCTGAAGTTCCCCGATAACCGGAACAACAACGGCCTTTTCCCCTACACCGCCGTCCTGTAGCTGTTTTATTTCTTTCTGAATACTGTAAATGCTGTTTTCTCCGTGCCCCAGAAGATAAAGCCGTTCCGCGCCGCCGTACAAGAGCTGCCGGGAAAGCTCGCTTCCTATACTGCCCCCCGCACCGGTAACCAGAACACGCTTCCCCCGCACGTAGGACAAACTCTCCTTCAGATCGATAAGAACCGGTTCCCTCCCAAGGAGATCCTGCGGGTCCATCTCTCTGGCCTGAACAATGTGCGGATCCGCGGATACAATCTGACTCACCGAAGGCAGTATGCGGATACGGCTGAAATTCGCCCGTCTGAGTGCCTCGTAAACGCTGTTAAGCCGTACCCGCGAGGCCGATGGAAGAGCAATCAGCGCCTCTGCGTCATCACCGCTGTCGAGAATGCCCGCGCAGGCATCAATTGGGCCCAGCACCGGAATACCGTCAATAATGGAACCGATCTTTTCCCGGTCATCATCCAGAAAGGCTGCGACACGGCTCTTGAAGTTGTTTTTCTCTATTTCGCGGGCTATGGAGCGGCCTAGCTGTCCGGCGCCGACAATGTATATGCGGTTGCCCTTAATCATAATGTTAATGTAGCACCGAATCAGACTGTATTTCAATGGCAGTGCTGAAAGGTTTTCGGCTCCCTGGAGCAAAAGAACGTTTAATGGTAAGAATTCATAAACATCTTCATTATCTATCTTGCTGCTTGTGGCTGAATTGAATCTTTGCCAGAGCTTGCGGTTATTGTGCGAATTCTTCCAGAAGCCGGGTTTTATACCAGCCGGTAAGTGCTATAACCCTGTTCGTGAACGAGTTTTCGGCCTTGTTCAAGAACATTTTTACATTGAGTGTTTTAGCGGCAATCGTACCGTAGACAAGCAGTCCCTCCTGAACGGGTACGATGATGAGATGGGTTTGCATGCCGCCGGGATTCACCACTTTGAATATGCCCATATAGCGCATTGGGCTAAGGTTTACGATGAGTGCCGAGAATATGCCGCTGTTGTGGCTGAAGGTTATTTTGGACTGGTTTGTGCCGAAGCTCTTGTCTTTCTGATGGATAAAGATGGAACTGGAGGCCGGAACAGTGTCCAGGAGGGGATCCGGCAGGGGCTGAGAGGGCTTGTCTGGATTGTCTATGACCCAGGATTCTTCGAACAGCAGGCGCATCTTTCCCCGTGAGGCGGAGTAGTATTCCAGGCCGGTTAAGCTACTCACGGAGCGCAGTATGTTGTAGAGTTTCAGGGTGCGTTCATCGGTGTCCATATCCTTATAAGAAGGCGGCAGTTTTTCCACCGGGGTAAAAAACAGTCCTTCGATGCCGATGGTCATTTCCCCGCTTAGCAGTTCCCGTACGGCGGCTGCGCTGAGGGGGGTGTCGGGCAGAAGATTTGGGCTTATGCCTTCGCCGTGAAAGCGCAGAAGTTCGCCATCGCGGACAAGTTTTTCCTTGTCGGCATTGGACAGGGCGGGCAAAACGTTCGCCAGGCTCTCAAGGGCATTCAGGCTCGTGGCGGCAGCGGCGATCAGAATTAGCAAAAAAAATACTTTTTTATTCATTATTTAAAACCTCTTCAAGACATTCAAAAAAACCGGGGAAGGTAATGCTGGCCGCTTCGGCTCCGGTTATAGTGAGTCCGCCTTCGCAGGCAGGCGCGGCAGCGGCGAGTGCCATAACCACCCGGTGATCGTGATGGCCGTTTACGGTGCCGCCTTTCAGGGCTGCGCCGCCTGTGCCACGGATTACCATGCCGTCTTCGAGTTCCTCTATTTCAGCACCGAGTTTGCGGAGTTCGGATGTCATAACGGCGATGCGGTCGGTTTCCTTCATTCGGGCCTGGGGTACGTTTAGCAGGCGGGTTTCCCCTTCGGCGAAACAGGCGGCGGCGGCCAGGGCGGGCAGGGCATCGGGAACGGCGTTGAGATTGTGCTCCATGCCCCGAAGCGGGCGGCCTTGAAATGTTATGCCGCCGGGCACGGCCTGCCATTCGCAGCCCATGCTTTGGAGCATGCCGAGGACGACCTTGTCGCCCTGGCTGTCGTTTATGTCCAGTCCTTCAAGGGTAAGGGTGCCGCCGGTTATGGCTGCGGCACAGAGGAAAAAGGTTGCCGACGACCAGTCTGCCGGTATTCTTCTCTCAAAGGGGGTATAGCGCTGGCCGGCAGGCAGGTCGAAGCAATCCCAGCCCTGCTGTTTGTATGCTATGCCCTGGTGCTTGAGCCAGTCCAGGGTAAGTTCCACATAGGGTGCTTCGTTGAGAGTGCGGATGTGAATCTTTGTTGAGGCCTTTCCATCTTCCGGCTGGATGAGCGGTGCGGCGAGCAGCAGCCCGGACAGGTATTGGCTTACCGGGCACTCTACTTCTGCGGTGCCGGGTCGCAGGGGACCTCTTACGGTAAAAGGTGCACAGCCGCCGGGGGCTTCCTCTATGGCTGCGCCCAGAGTGCGGAGGGCGGCGAGTAGGGGCTGGGCGGTGCGGCGGCGGATTTGGCTGTCTCCATCGAAATAAACCGGTTCAGCCGACAGGGCGGCCAGCGCGGCGGTGAGATAGAGGGTGGTGCCGGAGTTCCCTACATTAATATGGGGGCAGGTGGCGGGCGATACGGGGCCGAACCCGGTAACCAGCCAGTCTTCTCCATCGTTTTCCACCTGTGCGCCGAGGGCTTCAACCGCTTTGCGGCAGCTAAGGGCATCCTTGCTTACTAAAGGCGAACCTAAACGGCTTTGTCCGTTGGCATAGGCGGCAATAAGCAGGGCGCGTATGGTATGAGACTTTGACGGTGGTATGTTTACCCGCCCGGATACCTTGGGGCGGGGCCTATTGGCCTGGAAGCCTCTTATGGTTTTTTCCATTTCATTGGGGAGTATAATGGTTTTTGGGGAGTTGGTAAACATTGAGGCCCGGAATAGGGCTTTTAAGCGCAGTTCTCAAAATTATTGGTTCCTTGTGCAGCATTTACTATCAATTATTATTTCGTCCCCCGCAATATTTCTTATCTTCATTTTAAACTTATCTGTATCAAGAGTATAAGTTCCTTTTATCTTTTCCTTGATACCCGCCTTATCTTCCAAATCAGGGTTGCTTTTCCATACTTTTTTCAAAGTGGTATCAAATTGAACGGCTTCAATAAGTTCAAGCCCATTACTGCTGATTTTTACTGCTTTTGATAAATCCTGTTCAAGTGTTCCCTTTTTAGTTTTCTTGGCGTTGTAGTCGTCAATCTTGTTTTTAAGGTAAGAGCTGAAAAACTTTTTGATTTCAACAGTGTATCGGCTTCCTTTTTTGGAGATTCGTATATCTGCATTATCAGGGGTAAACAAAGCATCTCTTTTTTCACCAAGTAAACTGTCAAGTGAAACCAGTTTTACCTGCAATTCTGTTTTGGCGGTTTTGTTAAGTTGCTTGTTCACGTATTCCTGGTTAATTTCAATATCTTTATGGGCATAGATGATAATAACTTCATTGGCTTTATTGGTTGTATCTTCCAGTTTATAGATTTCTTCAAGGTAAACATCGAGCAATTCTTTGGTCAGTTTGTCGTGAATGCCTGAAAACTTGACAGGTGAATATATGCCTTTGGGCTGTGCAATACCTCCGTCCCAGAAGTCATTCAGGTTTAAATCGGTTCGTGATTTGAAGCCATCTATAATACTGAATATCTTTGCGGTTGTCTGTGCAGGATTACGAAAAAGACGTAAGCCGTCCTGGATTTTCAAAACATCAAAACTTGCGTCCGCTTTTGCAAGGCGGTCTCGTGTTGTTTGAATGGCATTTATGCCTATATCGCAGGCAATGAATTTTCTGTTTAAGTCGTTTGCCACTTTGGCTGTTGTGCCGGAACCGGAGAAGAAGTCGGCAACAATCATTCCTTTATCTGAAGATGCTTTTATTATTCTTTCGAGTAATGCTTCCGGTTTTTGTGTAGAATAATCCGTTCTTTCGTGAGCCGCTTTATTGACCATAGATATTTCCCACCAGTCTCTTGGTGCAGTTCCTCCTTTATAATACTGGCGATAAGTCAAACCGGGATATTTTTTTTCGTAATCACTTGAAAGTCCATCTGCACGATCTATTGGGCTACCATCTATTGCTTTCCCTCTAATTTGGTATTTACCATTTTCATCTTCGTACCTATATTTTTTTTCTGTAGCTTCTGTGTAGGCTTCTCTAACTTCATCTGTGTTAAAGAGAATATTCTCATTGTTGTTGCAATAGAAATAGATTACGTCATGTTTTGGATTGAATTTTTTCATGTCCATTTCTCGACCAGCATAGCACCAGATTATTTCATTTAAAAAGTTGTTTTCACTAAAAACTTCATCCATGATTATTTTGACATAATGTCCAATATGCCAATCAAGATGAACGTAAATGTTTCCGTTTTCATTTAATATGTCTTTTATAGAAAGTAATCTTTCATACAGCCAATTTAGATAATCCTCTTTCTGCCAAATATCCCCATACATCACTTCCTCGCCGATAGTATTATCTTCCGCTTCTATTTCAGACTTACCGCCATTTCTCAAATAAAGTTTTTTAGCATAATTTGCACCGCTGGCAAAGGGCGGGTCTATGTAAACAAGGTCAACTTTTATATTCTGCTGTTTCAGATAAGCACAAGATGAAAGACAATCGCCTTGAATAAGCAGATTTCTAAAATCAGAATTTAGGTCTGTTTCTTTATCAAATAAAGTCTGTTCCGTCGCTTTTGTGTTTCTTACTTCTTCAATCAGTTCTGTTTCAAACACATCAATCTTGTCGGGAAATCGTCTTCCCTGAAAATTAAGAAGTGCCTGTCCCCTGGCGGGTGTAATATTGTACTGTTTCGGTGTTTTCATAATTAGAATTCCTTTAATAACTGCTTGAATGTATCAAGATGCTTTGTAAAATCATTTTTGCCGTCCTTATCCACAAAGCAATGATAGCGAAAATGTTTGTTATGTTTCAAAAATTCATCTTTAACGAACTTTTCCTTGGCTCTAAACTCTTCGTTGTAGTAAGGTTTTCCCTTTGTTTCTATAATAATGGCCTTTTCGATAGGAATTGTCTGTCCTCTCCTATATTTTTTGTTTTCATTTCTTCGTAAAATCAAAAAGTCCGGTGTGTATCTGCCTCTCGGTGTCTGTATCCAGAAGGATTGCAGTCGTTCATCCTTGTATCCATTGAAATACACTTCAAGGTCTTTCAATTCGCTTAATTTCA
>MUIB01000146.1 GCA_002084135.1 Spirochaeta sp. LUC14_002_19_P3
AAAAACCCATTTAGTTCTTGACTCGATCTTTTCCGCCGCTACTGCGTTGTCAAAATGCTCACGTAGCCCGGCTACGCTCCGCTTTTGCCGCCTTGTATCGACAAAAAATTTCTTCGTCAATTTCCTAAAGCGGTTTTTTAGAGGTACCCCTAAAGCTATTTTTTAGAGGTACCCTAAAGATAATGAGATATTTTTTATACGTGCCCGGATTATAATTTGTTTAAAAGCTCTTCCGTTTTGTCCCAAAGTTCTTTAGCCAGGGGAATATAAAGTGAATCGCGAAGCTGGTGTTGTGCTTGTCTGAGGCTGTTTTCCGCTTCCTGTAATTTGTTGAAATGAATAAATATTACTCCCTGATTCAGGAGTGTCCGGGCGTATTCAACCGCCCATGCGGCGGGGTTTTTTTCGGCCAGTGCTTTTCTAATTTCCAGAGACTCGCTGTATTCTTCGAGTGCCCGCTCATACTGCCTCAGGGTGGTATGCAGGCTGGCCAGGTTGTTAAGGGTTTGTGCCAAATCGGGTTTGTGTGCGTCAGGATTCTCCCCGGCCAGTTCCCTTCGCAGCACCAGAGCTTCACTGTATTCGTTAAGAGCCAACTGAGGCTTATTTATGGCAGAATGCAGATTGGCCAGGTTGTTAAGGATGTCTGCCAAATCGGGTTTGTATGTTTGGGGGTGTTCCTGGAACAGTTTCCGGTATATTACCAGAGCTTCCTGAAACTCCTTGAGTGCCTGTTCATGCTGACTCAGGGTATAGTGCAAAATGGCCAGGTTGTTAAGGGTTTGCGCCAAAACAGGATCGTATGCACTGGGATTCTCCTCTGCCAGTTTTCTTCTTATCTTCAGGGCTTCATCGAATTTCTCGAATGCCAGCTCATATTGATTCAGGCTGGCATATAAAATTCCCAGGTTGTTAAGAGTGGCGGACAAATCTATCAGGTATACTCCGGGTTGATTCTCGGCCAGTTCCTTGTATATTTCCAGGGCTTCATTGTATTCTTTGAGTGCTCGTTCGTGCTGATTCATGGGACGTGAATAGGCCGATTTGAAAAGTTTATCGGCCTTGAGGGATCTCGGGGATCTCGGGGATCTATCAGTAGTGCTGCAGGCCGTCAGGGCCGTAGCAAGCAGGAGAATTTTTGCGGAATATGCAAAATACTGTTTGGATAATAGCCTGGCAAATGTAATCATTTCCCAATGATACCATGAAAACAGGGAATATGTCTATAGGCTGTGTTAGAAATAGTTTTTTTATTGGAGGGCACCTCTAAAAAACCCATTTAGTTCTTGACTCGATCTTTTCCGCCGCTACTACGTTGTCAAAATGCTCACGTAGCTTAGGCTACGCTCCGCTTTTGCCGCCCGACAAAAATTTCTTCGTCAATTTCCTAAAGCGGTTTTTTAGAGGTACCCTGAAATCTGTACTGCTATATATTTCGGGGTTCGGAATTTTCCGCTGTACAAGGCTTTTATCTCAAATTTTGTTCTTGATACAGTTCCCGCGGAGAATCCTGAACTGGAAGTAAGCGATAAGGAATAAGCTGGAGTTTCCGAAATATCCTCGTAAATGGAGATGGTAAAATATAACTATGAAACAGAATATGTGGAATCAGCGGTACAGCGAACCCGGTTATGCCTATGGAACCGATCCCAATGATTTTTTGAAGGAACAGTATCATCGGATACCGGCGGGTGGAAAAGTGCTGTGTCTGGCCGAAGGTGAGGGAAGGAATGCCGTATTTCTTGCCAAACAGGGTTATAGGGTAACAGCGGTGGATTTGTCTCCAATCGGGATAAAAAAAGCGCATCAGCTTGCCGCCGAAAATGGAGTGAATATTATTACAAATGCCGTGGATTTAGCGGATTATGATATGGGAAGGAATGAATGGGATGGCATTATTTCCATTTTTGCCCATACACCTGTGCCGATTCGCCGACGCATTCATGCTTTGGTGCCAAATGCCCTGCGGGATAATGGATGTTTTATTCTGGAGGCATATACTATTGAGCATTTACAGATGGAGGGAACTGGCGGGCCGATGGCCGAGCAGAAAGAATTATTTATGTCCCTCTCCGGGTTAAAAAATGAGCTTGCCGGACTGCGGATGCTTCTGGGAAACAATATCCAGCGGGTAATGGACGAGGGGCGGTTGCACCGGGGTATGAGCGCGGTTGTGCAGGTAGTGGGTACAAGGGCGTGCGATTCTATCGTGCCAGGAGGATAATATGAAGTGCCTCTGAAAACCCCTTCCTCCTGCGGCGAATCTCCTGTATACTTTGGCGTAATGTTAAACTACCGTTTGTTAAATATTGTTTTAAATTCTCAGTTCATAAGAGTTTACTTAGGAATTCTCGGAGGACTCGGCTTTGCTGTCCTTCTGGATGTGGTGTTGTTCATTCAGCTTTCCTATCTTGTTGGCCCTTGGCTTGTGATGGCTTTACTGGCTTTGACGGCGGGGGGTAATTTATTAGTTGCTTTTAAAATTGCGGACTTTTACGGTGGCAGGCTCATGGATTCAGTAAACGGGGGTGTTTACAGTGAGGAATACTTTGTGAATTATGCGGCTGCTTTGTTTGCCGGAATTTTTCTGGTGCCTCCGGGATTGGTTAATACGCTGATTGGCTATGTTATTCTGCTGCCTCCTGTTTCCAGGTTTGCAGGTAGCAGAATGGCAAAATATCTTGGCGTGAACTGGAGCAAGGCTTATGAATATCTGCGGTTGAATACAATTATGGATACAGAAGCTGTTCTCAATAAGGGAGACTTTACCAGGATTCCATAAAGAGTGTATAATTTCCATATTATAAGGAGGAAAATATGGCTCTTACACCATCGACAATGCGGGATCTGGGTACTATTGCTCCTGATTTTGCGTTGCCGGACTGCAAGGGGAAAATTGTAACCCGAAAGGATTTCACCGGGAAGCCGCTGCTGGTTGTTTTTATCAGCAATCACTGTCCTTATGTTAAGCATATTGGCCACAAGCTTGGTGAGCTTGCGGGGCAATACGCTGAACGGGGCATGGGCGCGGTTCTGATTAATTCCAATAATCCGGATACCTACCCGGAAGATGCGCAGGACAAGATGCCGGGATTTGCACGGGAGTACGGCATTACTGTTCCCTACCTTTACGATGCGAATCAGGAGATTGCCAAGGCTTATAAAGCCGCCTGTACCCCGGATTTTTTTCTCTTTGACAAGCAGCACAAGCTGGTTTATCGGGGTCAGTTTGACGATTCCCGTCCTGGCGGCGATGCTCCGGTAAGTGGTGCGGACTTGAGTGCGGCGGCGGATGCGGTACTGGCAGGGAAAGAGGTTTCTGCTGTTCAGAAGCCCAGTATGGGCTGCAATATCAAGTGGATTGAGGGGAAGGAGCCGGATTATTATTCGGGCTGAAAGCGGTGCTCGTTTGCTCGCTGCCCCTGACAATGCGGGTGCATCTATGCGCCCGGGGAAGCCTCTGAGGATTTTAGGGGTTTCTTCTGTTATTGAAAATCGTGTGCCTTATTCGGGCTGTTATTGCTAAGGTGTTGTGTTCCTGCTTTCAGGGCAGGGTATGTAAGGTTCGGCGCCAGGGGTCAAGAAGGAATACTGGGCATTAATTCATAAGGACTGCCTGAATGCAGGGGATGATGTTGTGCTGTACGCTTATTGATCATTTTGATTCCTTTACTTACAGCATTGTAGCCTGGCTTGAGGAGGCCGGTGCGGCTGTACGGCTGGTGAATTACCGGCAGGTTGGCGCGGATATCTGGGCGCAGGGGGATTTTACTGTTTTGTCGCCTGGGCCGGGGCATCCCGCTGAGTATGAAAAAACTCTAGCCGCCCTTGGCGGTAAACCTGTTTCCCATCCTGTATTCGGCATTTGTCTTGGAATGCAGATAATGCTTTATCAGGCCAGTATTAATTGTACTCCAATTCCCTGTATTATGCACGGGAAGGCTGCGGGGATAGCTCATAATGGCCAGGATTTGTTTCAGGGGCTTCCGCCGGGTTTCAGGGCGGGGCAGTATAATTCTTTGGGCACGGCTGAATGTCCTCCCGGCTTTACGGTTATAGCGAGGGATGGGGAGGGTATGGTGCAGGGTGTAGTGGATAAGAGTCGGTGCCTTATGGGTGTGCAGTTTCATCCCGAGTCGTTTTTAACGGAGCATCGGTCTGTTCTGGCAGCGAATTTGCTGCGCTGGGTTGGCCGTGGCTGATCCGGTTCTTGTCTTCTACCATTCCGGAAAATATCTCTACAGCGAGTCTTCGGAGCTTTATAGTTGCTGTGCACCGGATTGGCGCCCATTCTTGCGGGATTTGGCGCACCGGTTTCCTGATGAATTCAAGGTTATTAAATTGAATTTTGAAGCTGGTTTTAATGGCTTGGGGGTGGATGGTGAAATTCGGCAAACGCCGCTGCATTCCCGTTATCCGGTGGAGGTAAGGATTCTTCATGGTTTTGATGTTATAGATGAAAAGGAGCTGCGGTTTCGGTTGCGGAATTCTTCCTGTTCGCTTAAGGAGGGCTTCAGGCCGCTTGTGTCCCGTGAAGATTATCATTCCAGCTTTAACAAGGTTCTTCAGGCTATAGTGCAGGGTGGTTTTTATCAGCTCAATTTAACCATGCCTTTCTCCGGACGGTACGAGGGAGGCACTGCGGGGGCTTTTGTGCGCTATCATCGTGTTTTTCGCGGTGATTTTCATGGTATGATGCCGTTGGAGGATGGAACGCTTATTTCTATGTCGCCGGAGCTTTTTCTGGAAAAGAGGGGGGAGAAACTGCTGAGCCGACCCATAAAGGGTACGGTGGAAAAGGCTTTTGGGAGCGATGTACAGCTTATGGAGAGCGAAAAAGAAGCGGCTGAATTAGCCATGATTGTGGATCTTCTCCGAAGCGATTTAAATTCTGTTGCCGATGTGCGGCACTCCCGGGTTAATTTTCACCGCGAGCTTCTGGACTTGGGGGATATTTGGCATAGCTGGTCTGAGCTTGAGGCTGAAAGCAGGATGGATTTGCCGGAGATTCTTTACCGGATGCTGCCGGGAGCTTCTGTTTCTGGCTGTCCGAAAAGGCGGGCGGTGGAGCATATTCTTGCTCTTGAGCCTTGGTGCCGGGGGTTCTATACAGGTGTTTTTGGGTGGTGGAGGGGGGACGATGCGCGGCTCTGCGTGCTTATCCGCAGTTTCATGCTGTTATCCGGTGGGGAGATTTATTATCACTCTGGGGGAGGTATTGTCCATAACTCTCAACTCGACCGGGAGTACAGGGAGCTGCTGCTCAAGGCTCGGAAAATCAGTTTATGGGCACCTCTAAAAAACCCATTTAGTTCTTGACTCGATCTTTTCCGCCGCTCTTAAGTTGTCAAAATGCTCACGTAGCCCGGCTACGCTCCGCTTTTGCCGCCTTGTATCGACAAAAAATTTCTTCGTCAATTTCCTAAAGCGGTTTTTTAGAGGTACCCTTATGAATGAAGAATATGAGTACAATTTAGACTTGGGATATTATTTTTTTGAAACGATACGCTGGGAAGAGGGACGTGCCAGGCTGGCTGAATATCACTTGGAGCGCATGGCTGAAACGGCTGATTTTTTACAAAGGCCTCCTCTTGTTTGCGGGCAAAGTTTTGAACATTGGTGGGAGAAGCAATTACCATTGCTGGCCGGGGAGGAAACGGCATGGCTGCGGGTTATGTTTATTCCACAGGGCCGGGGATTTCATGCTCTTGTTAAGTCCCGTCCTCTTCCAGAAAGGCCGGAGAGAATCCGCTTGTCGCTATGCCCTTCGGCGCGGCGGCACTCGGCGGATTTGTTCTGGCGGTATAAATTCGGCGGCTGGCAGCGAAATTTGTACTACAGAGAAAAATTTGGCCCGGAGGGGGATGTTATCTTTCTCAATGAGAAGAATGAAGTGTGCGAAACCGGCCGCTTTAACCTGTACCTGCTCAGAGGCGGTATTCTCACGGTGCCGCCCCTTTCCTGCGGTTGCCTGGCCGGGGTTTTCCGCCGCTATTTACTGGATTTGAACTCGGTGGAAATTGATGGAAAACTTTATGCTGTTCGCGAAGGTTCTATTTTGTGCACCGATCTTGATGGGAATCCGAACCTGTTTGTCTCGAATGCGCTTCATGGGCTTATACCGGCATATCTTGAGGGCACTTCTAAACCGAAGTTTATTAAAAATCCAATCTATTTGTAACCACGAATTCTTTTAACCTGAAGTTTTCACCAAATAAATAAAGTAACTTTTTACCGTGTAACAATTTAACTCAAATTCCAGACTTCACGATACTGGGGACATTATAGTTTAACTCCTAATATTTCAACCATCTTCTGCTGATGGATTGCCAGTTTGCTTACTTCCTTAAAAGGACGCGCCCCCGGATAGTTCGGCTCAATCGTGTTACAGCAGACAATCGCCAAGTCATTGAGAGCCGTACAAAAGCTATGAACCGGCTCACCATGGGATGTGCGTTTTGGGGAGGCCATTTAGTCAGATTCGCCAAGGTTTTCTTAACAATACGGTTACCCTCACGATGATCTTCTCTGAGCAGGATGCATGGCGGGGACTTGCGATTTGGACCAATTTGGATATACATGGGGACATTTTTCAACGGGTATTTTCTTGTAAGTCATAGTTGTGAATGTAATTAGCAATGAAATATGCACGAATATCGTGAAAACTTCAGTTTAGAGGTACCCTTAAAACAAAAACCCTTGAATTTCTTCTTTCTTATTTGCTTGACAATGTGTGTTATTTGATCCATTTAATCGTTTTAAAGAATAATTGTAATAATCTTCGTTTAGCTCAAATCCTATAAAATTTCGATCTAATAATTTTGAAGCTAACGCCGTTGTTCCACTGCCCATAAAAGGATCAAGAACTGTTTGTTTCTCTTTCGTTGTTAATTTAATAAGATACTCCATCAAACTTAATGGTTTTTGAGCCTCATGCACCCTTTCTTCATTGCTCTCAAATCCAAATTCCAGGATATTAGTCGGACTTATTCCGTTGATAAGGCACTCTTTAATATTCATAGCACCGACTTTATTTTCTAAAATATTATCTGTTATTGTACCACCTATTTTATAGGGCTTCATAAACCACGCTATTGGCTCCCAGATAGGAGCTAAATTGCCAAGTCTCCAGCCTTCCCATTCTTCTGCCTCTTTTGTAAGACCTCGCCTTTCTAAAACAATGCTAACCCTCTGGGCTCTATGATGAGCAGAAGGTTTTTTCCAGGACAAAATATCTTTTATCAGGAAGTTGCATTCTTCAAATGCGTTAACAACTCTATGAATAGTTCTTCTCGCACCAAAGACAAAAAGTAAAGAGCCCTCTTTCATTTTAGGATAAACTGATTTTGCCCATTCCTTACACCAATCTTGATATTCTAATCCAATATTTCGATCAGATTGTACCCAACCATTTATAGGCTTTCCACGTTTTTTAAAACCTGTTTTTCCTTGCTGTGCAGGAGATGCCCCTAACAATGCAGAATTTGTATTATTATGAAGCACATCCCAATCATCTAAACATATACCATAAGGAATATCAGACAAAAACAGGTCAATACTGTTGTCGTCAAGGTTTGGGATGTGCTGAACACAATCTCCTAAAGTAATTCTGTTTAAATATTCTTTATTCATAATTATTCTAAATTTAACAAACCGTTATCTGCTACCGACTCGATAGCCCTTATCTTATTAAGGGCACCTCTAAAAAACCCATTTAGTTCTTGACTCGAACTTTTCCGCCGCTCTTAAGTTGTCAAAATGCTCACGTAGCCCGGCTACGCTCCGCTTTTGCCGCCCGACAAAAAATTTCTTCGTCAATTTCTTAAAGCGGTTTTTTAGAGGTACCCTTGAGTAATAAGGGATCAGAGCATTGCGATTAACGGAAGTATCCAGGTTTTGGCGGCAATGCGCACAGTTTTGGTTCGCTCTATTGTCGCGGGCTTATCTTCCATATTTCCGAGGCGTATTCGCGGATGGTGCGGTCTGAGCTGAATATGCCGCTGCCGGCTATGTTGAGTAGCGACATGCGGTTCCATTTTGCCTTGTCCTGCCAGGCCGCGGATGCCTGCTGGCGGGCCTTGTGATAGGACGCGAAGTCAGTAAGTACGAAGTAGCGATCGGGGGGGTTGCCGTCTACACCGTAAATGAGGGAGTTGTAGAGTTCACGGAAGTCGTCGCCATCGATGAGGGTTCCATCAATGAGGGTTTCCAGACTGCGCTTAAGGAGAGGGTCGGCTTCAAGTATGGCTCCAGGATTGTTTTTTCCGGAGGCATGGAGGGCATCCACTTCTTCGGATTTCAGGCCGAATATGAAGGCGTTTTCCTGGCCAACTTCCTGAACAATTTCAATATTGGCACCATCGAGGGTGCCGAGGGTAATGGCACCGTTCATCATAAATTTCATGTTGCCGGTGCCGGAGGCTTCTTTACCAGCGGTGGATATCTGCTGGGAAATTTCCGCGGCGGGAAACATGGCTTCGGCAAGGCTTACCCGGTAATCGGGGATAAAGACAATTTTCAGTCTGTCGCGGCAGGCTTTTGAGGTGTTGATTTTGTCGGCGGCGGCGTGGATAAGGTGGATAATCTGTTTGGCGCGGCGGTATCCCGGGGCGGCTTTGGCACCGAAGAATATGGTTCGTGGGGGTATGTCCGTTTTGGGATTATCCTGAAGGATTTGCCAGTCGTATATCAATGAGAGGATGTTCAAAAGCTGGCGCTTGTATTCGTGGAGCCGCTTTATCTGCATGTCGAACAGGCTTTCGGGATTTACGCTTATTTCGGTGAGCTGTTTGGTAATGTTGGCCAGATGGGTTTTGTTGGTCAGCTTCACTTCGTCCAGTTTAATCAGCAGGGAGGTATCATCGGCCATGGTTTTGAGGTGGGAAATTTCTTCCAGGTTTTGTACCCAACTGCTTCCAATGGTTTGATTGAGTAATGTTGCCAATGAGGGATTGGCCTTGTTCAGCCAGCGGCGCTGGGTAACGCCATTGGTTTTGTTATTGAATTTTTCAGGCCACAGTTCGTACCAGTCTTTCAGGACTTTGTTTTTGAGTATGTTGGTGTGGAGTTCGGCTACGCCGTTAACGGAAAAGGATCCGACAATGGCGAGATGGGTCATTTTAATATATCCGTCAGCGAGTATGGACATGCGGTGATGCCGCGCCTGGTCGCCGGGGTATTTTACAATCATTTCGGCCATGAAGCGCTGGTTTATTTCTTCGACAATCTGCATGAGCCGCGGGCACTCGGAGTGGAAAAGATCAATAGGCCAGCTTTCCAGAGCTTCAGCAAGTACGGTATGGTTTGTGTAGGCAAAGGTTTTTGAGGTAATATCCCAGGCGGATTCCCATTCCAGGTTTTCCACGTCCATAAGGAGCCGCATAAGTTCGGGAATGGATATGACCGGGTGGGTGTCGTTGAGCTGAATGGCCGTTTTATCCGCGAATTGACTAAAATCTTTTCCATAAACGAATTTATACTCCCGGATTATATCCTGCAGGGAGGCGGATGAGAAAAAATACTGCTGCCGGAGCCGCAATATCTTTCCGGCGGGATTCTCATCGTTGGGATAGAGTACGTTAGAGATGCATTTTGCCCGGGTTTGTGTTTCAACGGCTCTCATGTATTCCATGTTATTGAATAGCTGAAGGTTGAATCCGTTCATGGATTCGGCTTCCCAGAGTCTCAAGGTGTTTACGGTGTTCGTGTTCCAGCCGAAGATGGGCATGTCGTAGGGGATGGCACGAATGTTTTCGGTATCGGTCAGGCTGTAGCGAAATGTGCCATTGGGCTTTCTGGCACTTATTATTCTGCCGCCAAAGCGGACAATAACAGAATACTGGGAACGGCGGATAGACCAGGGATCGTTGCGGGAATTCCAATCGTCTGGTTGTTCAACCTGCTCCCCATTAACAATTTTTTGCCGAAACATGCCGTAAGTGTAGCGTATGCCGTATCCCCGCGCCGGAAAATTCAGGGTGGAGAGGGAGTCCAGAAAACAGGCCGCAAGCCGTCCCAAGCCGCCGTTGCCCAGCGCGGCATCGGTTTCGCTTTCTTCGGCCATATTGAAATCCAACCCTATTTCCGTTAGCGTTTCCGCTATATCTTTATGGATACCAAGGTTTATCAGGTTATTGTCCATGGCTCTGCCCATAAGAAATTCCGCGGAAAAGTAGTAGGCGCGCTTGAGCCGACGATTGTTCACTTCGTGCTCGCTGTCCATCCATTTATCCCAGCAAATATCCATTACGGAACGGGATATCGCTTCATAAACCTGTCTGCCGCTGGTTTTCGTTGCACTGGGGCCAGCACCCCGGTCGAGCCAGTAATGGACTCGGGAAAGAAATTGCTGTTTGTTAAATTCCATTATTTTATCGCTATATTAATTCTGTATGTTCATCAATGATGCAAATGCTAACAGCATTGCCGCTCACCGCTGATAGATTCTTAATGGCCTCAAAGGCACCGGAAACATCCTGTGTTCTTGCTATATGGGTTAGTATTACTATCGGTACAAGAGAACCCTTATGATACTCTTTCTGAACGAATGAATTCATACTTATGTTTCTTTTTGCCAGTTCGGAGGCAATATCGGCAATGACTCCGCTTTTGTCTTCCACATCGAAGCGCAGGTAATAGCGGTGGAGGGAGTTTTTCACGTCTGCGAGCCGTACAGGGTTGCTTTCATCCTTCCAGAGTGGCAGGGCAGGAAATAATACTGGCCAAGTGCCTAAGGCCATGGACAATATATCCGCGATAACAGCCGAAGCTGTGGGACTGCCGCCTGCCCCCCTGCCGTAATACATGGTATGCCCAACCGCGCTGCCGTAAACACTTACGGCGTTAAAAGGGCCGGACACTTTCGTTAGCGGATGTTCGCAGGATAGAAACACTGGTTTCACTGCGGTTTCCACCCCTTGTTCGGTTCTGCGGGCAAAGGCCAAGAGCTTCAGCACATAGCCCAGTTCCCTGCCGGTACTCACATCAAATATATCCAGGCTGTCTATACCATTAACCGGAATGGACTCCAGCGGAATCGGTCCAC
>MUIB01000148.1 GCA_002084135.1 Spirochaeta sp. LUC14_002_19_P3
TTTTCCGCCGCTACTACGTTGTCAAAATGCTCACGTAGCCCAGCTACGCTCCGCTTTTGCCGCCTTGTATCGACAAAAAATTTCTTCGTCAATTTCCTAAAGCGGTTTTTTAGAGGTACCCTAGTGATATACGGAAGGCCAGGGGCTACTTGTGTGGGGTGTGATTGCTCCGTTCCTTCAGGTTGAAAATTTCGCTTAAGAGCTCTTCACGCTCCTCTTTATTATACTGATACTGTTTACTTGTATTCATGTAGAAATCACTTTGTTCAATATGCATACTATAATTGATTAGGTTTGCCATTAACTCTCTTGATTGCTTGTCGGGAAATCCAGAAAGAGATTCTGATCGATAAATAGTATTATTGAGATTATTGATAAGAATATGCCCTAACTCATGGCCAATTTGAATCCGGCGCTCTTTAGTATTTAATCTCATGTCTGTAGCAATCGTATAGCCACCATACAAGTATTTCACCAGTGCTTTCTTCCTGGACGGTATATTGCCGATTGTATACAAAATAGGTCTCTGCCCAACTCCATTTTGGCTTTCAAGAAATTCTATCGCATGCTTATAATGAGCAAATACGGCATCGCTTAATGCTGGTTGAAGTAATTCATGGAAAGATTCAAGAAATTTGCTAATATGGGCATGTGAAATTCCCTGAAACCCATCTTCGTGGTGCTTTTTTATAATTTCGTTGATAATACTTTTTAAATCTTCCAAAACTATTTAACCTATAATTAATTACCTGTTTGAAGCTTTCTCCATGTTCCATCAAGAAACATGAATTCATCATCAAGATACCGTTGTTCTTCGGTTAAATCATCATCTCCACCATCATAGTAAGTGGCAATCTCGCCAGTGGAAGCCTTAAGGTATAGTGCCTTTTCTTTTATAGTGGTAATACCACGGATTTCCAAAACCGCATGCAATGCTTCTCGCGTTTTGCATCGTCTGATTTCAGCAACGATTTTTTCATCAACACCTTTCATTGTTTACTCCTTCCTGAACCTGCTTGATATGATATCGACTATTACCGCATATAGTCAAGATCAGATTCTGACGCTTTTCCAGGCGTTTGACAGAAGCCGTATCATACAGTCCTGTCGCAGATGGCAATATCGCCATCATTGATGGTTGGTGTCATGGGGTTCCCACAGACGGGAACAGCAGTAGCTGCTCGCCATGGGGCGTGAGGGCTACCTGTAAGGGTTCATATTCGACATTGGTGCCATCGTCGAAACCCTCATTGAGGTGTTTGATGGCTTCCCTGAATTTCTCGCGTTCTTTCGTAAGGTCGCCCGGTGAGGCCATGAATACTTTTATTGTTCTTTTTGAATCGGTAGCCATCTTTGCTCCTTTGTGTTTTGCTACGGATGAACCGGCGGGGTTGCTATTTCCGTTAGTATAATCCTTTTTCTACTCCCACTCAATAGTTGCTGGCGGCTTGGAGCTAACATCGTATACCACCCGGCCCACCTGTTTTACCGCATTGGTAATTTTCGCGGAAATTTCCAGCAAATCCTTCATCGGAAAATCAAAAACATCCGCGCTCATGCCATCCCGGCTCACCACCGCACGCAGGGCCAGCACATAGCTGTATTCGCGGGCATCGCCAGTTACCCCCACCGAGCGCACCGGCAGCAGAATGCAGAATGCCTGCCATATTTGCCCGTAGAGTCCCCGTGCCTTCAGTTCGCTTATGTAAAGGGCATCTGCCTCGCGGAGAATGGAGAGTTTTTCTTTGCTGACCCCGGATAGAATCCGTATCGCCAAACCCGGTCCAGGGAAGGGATGACGGGCAACTATGGCCGGATTTATACCGAGAAGTTCTCCGAGTCGGCGGACTTCGTCCTTGTATAAGCGGCTCAAAGGTTCCAGTAGCTCGCCGGCATCGCGCTTGGCCTGCACCAGAGGGCTGGAAACATTGTGATGGCTTTTGATAACTTCAGCCTGCCCCCCTACACCCTTACCGGATTCAATCAGGTCGGTGTAGAGTGTTCCCTGAGCCAGCAGATAGTCCGGCGGAATGTGCCGGGCAATTTCCGCCTGCTGCACCTGAATGAAGGTGTCGCCGATAGCGCGCCGCTTTTCCTCCGGATCGTTTAAGCCTTTCAGGGCGCTTAAAAAGCATTCCTCAGCGTTGATAATGAGCAGGTTTTCGGCGCCGAGGAGTTTCAGATTCGCCTCAACCTCTTTGGTTTCCCCCTTGCGCATCAGGCCGGTGTCTATGTACATTAGCCATACCTGTTTCGGCGGCAAGGCCCGAAGCAGCAAGGCGGCGGCAACGGTGGAATCCACTCCGCCGGAGATAAGAAGCAAAACATTGCCTGAACCGGCCCTCTCACGGATTAAAGCCGTCTGTTCCTCAAGGCAGCTTTCTAACGACCACTGCTTCCGGCAGCCGCATATTCCAACCGCGAAGTTCTCCAGAATATGGGAACCTTCTTCGCAGTGGCTGGCTTCGGGGTGGAACTGCACCCCAAAAAGGGGCAATGTTTCATGGGCGGCGGCGGCAATAAGGCCGTTTTCACTCTGCGCAATGGCCTGAAAGTCGCCGCCAAGGCGGGTAACGCTGTCGCCGTGGCTCATCCAGGAGGAAAATTCCTCCTTCACACCGGCAAACAGGGGACTGCGGCCATTATGCACCGCCCGGGAGCGGCCATATTCCCGACACGGGAGAGGATTAGCCTTTCCCCCCTGTAAAATGGCGAGCTGATGAAACCCGTAGCAAATACCCAGCACTGGCAGACCACAATTCAGCACGGCGGGATCGGGTTTAAGAGAGTCTTCCTTCCAGGCCGAAAGAGGAGAGCCGGAAAGTATAATTCCCTTCATCTCATTGCTCAGAACCTCGCTGAGCCTACAGGCTCCCGGCGCAATCTCCGTATACACGCCAATATCCCGGATACGGCGCCCAATAAGCTGCGTGGTTTGGCCTCCGAAGTCCAGAATCAGGATGCTGTCCATACCTCGTTCCGCATAAACGTTTCTCCGCGTAGCGGACCCACGGAAAAACCGCACACCGGCACCCCTGTATAGTCTTCAATAAATTCCACAAATTTGCGGGCTCCTTCGGGCATATCCTCCCAGCAGCGGGCCGCGCCAACTGCGCCATCCCAGCCGGGGAATGCCTGAAGCACAGGCTTAATCCGCTCAAGTTCCGCCGTGCAGGAGGGAAAATAATCGATCCGGTTGCCATCCAGTTCATAAGCCGTGCATACACTAACGGCTTCAAAGCCGTCGTAGAGGTTTAGATGCGACAGAATAAAACCGTCCAGGCTGTTTATCCATCCGGAATAGCGGAGAGCCACCAGATCGAGATAACCGATTCGCCGTGGACGGCCCGTTGTTGCCCCGTATTCATGGCCAAGTTTTTGGAGTTGCGCTCCCAGAGCTTCATGCTCATCGCCAAGCATCTCGGAGGGGAAGGGGCCATTGCCCACCCGGGTTTGATAGGCCTTGAACACTCCGAGACAGGAATGAATGCGGCGAGGGCCCAGAGCCGCGCCAGTCGCGGCACCCGCGCTCACGGACGAACCCGAAGAAACATAAGGATAGGTTCCATGATCCAAATCGAGAAGTGCTCCCTGAGCCCCCTCCAGCAGGATGTTTTTGTCCTGATTCGCCATCATGAAATCAGCAAGATTCACCTTCATACTGGCTATTTTTTCCTTGTAGGGAGCCAGCCAGTTTCGGTTGGCCTCACTCAAAGAATCCCATATAACCGGATCCCAAAGATCGGCTATACGTATACCATCGCGGGACGCTTTCTTTCCGTAAGCCACCCCAATACCCCGACCGGTTGTGCCTACCGGACGGGCACGATGCTCGTCTATGCGCATATCTTCGTTTTTATAATCAGGCAGCACCAAGTGAGCGCGATCGGAAATTATTACCCGTTTTTCCCAGTCAATGCCCTTCACCGACAAGCTTGTTAGCTCTTCAAACATGGCCGAGGGCTCGATAACCATCCCGTTTCCAAGAACCACTATCTTGTCGGGAGAAATAATTCCAGAGGGAATAAGATGAAGCACAAATGTATCCCCATGCACCATAATCGTATGTCCCGCATTCGCGCCTCCGGAAAAGCGCACGACAATATCGGCATTCTCCGCCAGATAGTCTACCATCTTGCCCTTTCCCTCATCCCCCCACTGGGCACCAACGATAACCAGATTCATAATACTTCCTTTTGTAACAGGCCAGAAACAGCACTTCACAGCGATGTTATGGCCTCCGGTGTTTTATATTGCTGTATTAAAGATAATTCCGCAAGGAGTAAGGAGTGGTTTTATCCGTATTCTTTTCAATTCCTCTATTACCGAATCCATGGTATTCAATTTTAATTTGTGGCGCACTCTATAAATCTTTGAGTTGAGTGGATACAGTTTATAGACAGCGACTATTGACTATCTTTTGTTTGCCAATAATACTGGCTGCAAATTCACTACAGGAGTGAATTTCAAAAAGACTTAAAACAGCTTATAGCATTGTTAAGGCAACATATCATGGTAGAGACCCTGAAACGGCAGCTTAACAGCAGTCCTGAAATACTTAAAGAAGCGTTGCAAAGTTTTACAGTCGCTGATTTAGCCGCTGGCTGGTATAAGCTCTCCAATGAAGAGGGGCTTAAAATATTTCTTGCGCTGGAGCAGGAGGCACGGGCTGCGCTTATCGGTGCCCTGAAGGCATCCGAACAGTGCGGACTGCTTACGGCCCTCTCGGAACAGGCTACCAAAGATTTGCTGGAAGTGATGGATCCGGATGATTTGGTGGATCTTGTCCAGGCCGTTCCTCCCCAGGTACGCTCCGAGGTGCTGGGTCATCTCAAAGAAGAAACCCGCCGTGAGACGGAATTTCTGCTCCGTTTCGACGACGATGACGCTGCCGGATTGATGACCACCAAATATGCCGCCGTGCGCGATGATATAACGGTTAGGCAGGCGTTGGCCTTTCTGCGCAAAGCTCCCGAAGATTTAGAAACCATTTATGCGGTTTATGTTGTGGACGGCCTACAGAGGCTACTCGGTGTCATGTCGCTGCGGGATATTCTTATCTCGCCCGATAACAAAAAAATAACTGATATTATGCAGCGCAGCGTAGTAAGCGTGCGCGAAGACACCGACCAGGAAGAAACGGCCAAAGTTCTGGAAAGCCACGATTTGATAGCCCTGCCAGTAACGGATCGATGGAACCGGCTGCTGGGTATTGTTACCTTCGACGATATGATTGATGTTATCCGTAAGGAGCAGAGCGAGGACGTGTACCGCATGAGTGCGATTGGCGGAACGGCGGCGGAGTATCTGGACTCTTCCGTGCCGCAACTTATCTGGCGGCGGTTGCCCTGGCTCATCCTGCTGCTCTTAACCGGAACCATTACAACAAATGTCCTGGCAGGCTATGAGAGGCTAATTACCCAGTTTGCTTTTCTGGCCCTCTTTATTCCGGTTATAACCCAGACCGGAGGGAATTCCGGTACTCAATCTTCCACTTTAATGATCCGCGGCCTGGCCACTGGCAGTTTGAACTTCCGGCTTATTGGCCGCGCTCTGCTGAAGGAGTTAATGACTGGCCTGATAATTGCACTGGCTACCGGCCTGGTAATATTCCTTCGCAGCATACTTTTGCCGCCAGGCGTAGGCGTAACGGAAGCCTGTGCGATTGGCGTGTCTCTTGGGGTGGTTGTGCTGTTTGCCACCCTTCTTGGCTGTGTTGTTCCGTTTATTATCGACAAATTTGGCGGTGATCCGGCAGTTGCGGCAGGGCCTTTAATGTCTACCCTTATTGATGTTGCCGGGCTCACCGTGTACTTTGAAGTTACGAAACGGCTTTTAGCCTGAAGCCATGTTAGATGAGGCCTTTTACTGCCGTTCAGCCGATGCTGTTGCCCCGGATCTGCTGGGCCGGATACTTGAGTGCGGCGGCTGTCGGGGAATAATTACCGAAACAGAAGCCTATCTTCCCGGCGATTTGGCATCTCATGCTTATCGGGGCAGAACGAAGCGAAACGCTTCCATGTTCCTGCGCGGCGGCCATATTTATGTGTATCGCATTTATGGAATCCATCAATGCTTCAATGTGGTAACGGGCATGGAGGGGCAGGGAGAAGCGGTGCTGATACGCTCCTGTGAACCCTTGGAGGGCTTGGTGGAAATGCACAGAAGACGCTATGGGGAGAATGCTCAGCTGGCAAAGGGGTATTCTTCCGCAAATAAACTCCGCCTGAAAAAAAGACTATGCAATGGCCCCGGCAAGCTCAGCACGGCTTTCGGCATAAGCGTTGCCGAACACGATGGCCAGCGCCTCGGCTCCGCTTCCCTTAATATTCTTCCGGGAACACCCGCGGCAGATGAAGCAGTGCGCTGTCCCCGTATAGGCTTGGCCCCAGGCCGGGGAGACGATGTGCCGCTGCGCTGGTATATCCGCGGCAACGCTTATATCAGCCGCCCCGATTCGGAGTAAGCCGTTCCGATTCATGCAAGTTTGGCGCAGCCGGTGCAAAACCCCATTCCCGGATAAAAACGCATTCTAGCTTGGGGAGGCTGGAGGAGTGAGAATTGGGGGCTTTGTCAAATTTTCATAGCATACAGGGCATCTGTTTTGTCTGACACCAACAATTCTTGAGCGGTAGGGGCACCCTTTGTGCTTGCTCCTACTGGCTGGCCAACTCCTGCAGTTTAGAACGAAAATGGTTAAAGCTCGGAGAGGCATTTTTCGCCACATTCATCTTTGGCGCAATGTTCTTAGCCCATTCCGACTTTTCTTTGCCAACCACTTGCCAACCTTTTTTAGAGAGCTCAGATGAGCCGCCAGGATACACAGCATCAGCAAGTTTTTCCCACGTGCCACAGATGGAATCGTTTTCGTATGAATTCAGAACATCGTCTTTTGCTTTCGGATAAGCAGCCTTAACGGCGGATATATCACCGAGGAACCATGCCTCCCCTTCCTCAACGGCAATACAAAACCGGGTTTCCGGCCGGGGATTGCATCGACTCAAAATCCCCAACAATTCTTGGCGAAAGGATTTGAGGCATTTGTTATCAAGGTCGCAGACCATAAAAACCACACCTGAACAGTCCTGCCATGCGCGGCCATATCCATTTAGTAGTTGAGGTAAGTTGTCGAGTAAAAGTCGATTACGCGCATCGACGCTTGAAGTCATATTGCTAGGAATACGGCCAATTCCTTTATATGCAAAAACCTTGTAAGTATGCTTATCTCCAATAATCTCGGGAACAAGAATTTCGAGAGCCTCTTTACCGGATTTATCTTCAACGAGGAATTCAAAATGCATAAGAACTACCTCTCATCCAGATAATCGCTGTACCAAAGACCACCCAACGGTAAACCCTCTTCCACCAAGTTTTTAACTATTTTATCATTGCTGGCCCTGCGAATGGTTGAAAAGCCGTCTTTCCCTTTTTCCAAAACCCATACCTCTTCTGGTTTAAGCGCATCGACAAAATAGGGCTGGTGGGTAGTGATAAACACTTGAGACCCGCCTTTTCGTCCGGTTGCATGTTTACGAAATTCTGTTGCCAATGACTCAAGGAGTTTATGATAGAGGCCGTTTTCAGGTTCTTCGATACACAGAAACGGCGGGGGGGTTGGGTCTTCCAACAAAAGAAGATAGGCAAAAACTTTTAATGTCCCATCTGACATTTGTTGTGAATAAAAGGGGTCTTGAAAACCCTTGTCATTAAAACGGAGCAGTAAGCGTCCATCGTTCGTTTTTTCAGTCTCTATTTTTTCTACACCGGGAATTTTTTCTGCAATGCGTTGCAATATGGATTGGAAACGTTTAGAATGCTCTCGTTCCATAAACTGAACAACATTTCCCAAATTATCTCCATGAGTGTTGAGATGCTTTTGCGGCCCGGCAAGCGGAAGACTTCGCGCAGCATCGGGGGTAAAATAACTCAGATACCAACCCTCGATGAACTTTCTAAATGCAGAGATGCGAGGGTGTTGTTTAAGTGAACCCAAAGTCGCAATGCCAAGCCTTCGATAGTCTTCTAATTCAACCACTTCGGTTTCTCTGGATTCCTCTTTTCCAGATTTGATGGATTCCATGAGTTTATCAAAGTCGAAATCAGCCTCGGTTTCATCAATACCCACTTGTTCCCCTTTCCAGGCAATACCTTTTCCTTTATTCAAAACCAAGAAGGAAAATGGATACCCATATTTCTCTCCTTTCCTGCGTTGCCTAAGGCGCTCCTTGCGAACATACGGTCTTTTTGAGGAATCAATGTCTATTGATAGCTCATAGGTAATGGGCCGGGCATTGCCATCTTCTCTGTAATAAACTTCAAACTCGATTGGTCCACTTTGTCCCTGGGGTACAATCTTCTCGAAGCCACCTCGGCCTCGCGCATCACAAGCTTCTTCCACGCCGCTTTTCAAGCAATCCGAGAGAAATCCGAAAGCATCGAACAGGGTGCTTTTCCCAACACCGTTTTTCCCGATAACCGCCGTCATGGCTGTAATGGGTTCAGCCTTCCGCGAATTCCCCACGCGGCCAAGTGTGATGTCTTTTAATGCTCGAAAATTCTTGATTCGGAATCCTTCTAGTTTAGCCATTTGAAAATCTCCGGTTTTTGAAGTGTGAAGTGCCCCCACCCATCCCGAAAACAGTTTTATTTGAGTCCGGCACTAAGGGTCTAACCTTCTTCCTGTTCATAATACAGCATTTCATAGTCTTTGGGGAGATAAATATCTTAGGGCACCTCTAAAACCCCCATTGAGTTCTTGACTCAATCTTTTCCGCCGCTCCTTTTTTAGAGGTACCATTAATGAATTTTGCCGTTTTTATTGAATGCCAAGAAGGCGAAGGCAAAGGGCAGGTGATAGGGGACATCCCTGCCGTTTTTTTGGACGGTAACATTGCCAATGTCCCGGCCACCGCTTATTTTTTTGGAATCCAATGGAGAATGCTGTCCTTTTTGCCATCGGATAACCACACCATTATAATCAATCTGTTTTTTTTGGATTAATGATTCCAGCGACCAGGCATCATTGCCAACCGCAATTACCCGGGATAATGGCGGCACCTTGCCAGTATAAGTACCGGAAAACAAAAACGGCCATTCGGAACTGTCATATTGGACATAAGGATTACTGCCATAAGGTTTGGCATTGGGATTATTGGGTACCAGCACCTTACCCTGAGGATGTAAGTCTTTGAATAAAGCCAGGGATTCTATGCGGGAGGGGACTTGTTTCAGGGTTTGGCCGGTATATTTTCCTACAATTCCCTCTCCTGTAAATTGCTGCCACCAGCTTTCACTCTGCCGGTCATACATTACCATGTCCGAATGCCGCAATTTACCGGTGGTGCCAAAATCCAATACCTGTCCATTGAGAGTGCGCTCAAATACTATGGAGGCATTGCACAGAGGGCAATAGGTAATACTAACGGGAACCCCGCCTACCGTATCATTGACAATTTCATGGTAGATTAAAATGCGGATGGGATAACTGCGGGCATCCCCATTGATATTTACGGTGATAACCGGTTCCTTGTCGGCGATGTTTTTTATTGATCCGGCTTGCTGGAATTTTGGTCTATCTATGGCCGGGATACCGTCCTTGGGCGGGCCACCAGAGATTATTTCTGTTAAGTCCACATTCCTTTTACTAAAATCGGTTTTGGGCCATTCGGCTTTCCATGCGTCGCTGGCAAAGACTGTCCAGGATTGTAGTAGCAGCATAAGCAGTATTATTTTTTTCATTGCATCCTCCCTGAATTTATTCCATGGGTAGCCTTTCTTTATCGCATATTGTAGTCTCAATGCCTTAAAATTGCAAGCCCATCCACCTTGAATCCTGTATACCTTGATGGCAGAAGCACTCAGGGTGCGTTTAATAACAGCAGACGAAGAGCAGATGTGTTGCAATGAGGCGAATTGCTTCCTAATTATCAAAATCCAGTTGAAGTTTTGAAGTTAGTTATGTTTAAGCCTTCGCATCTTCATTAGTATTCTGGTATTGAGCAGCCAAAATCATTTCCAAACCGGCATGGGAAAAGAAGTTATATCTAAGTTGAACGGCAAAATCTTTTATAAATTTAGGATGGAAAGGTAGAATAACTCTTTCCTCCTTCTTTTTTAATGTCATTAATGTGAGATACCCATGTATCAATGCACATGCTTCATTCAAGAAATAATAGGGTGTCTTTTTAACTACAAATTTTTTATCGTGGAGAAATCTTAACGGCTTTAGCTTTTTTACCCAATAAATAATACATGATGCCCTTTTGTACATACTTGCTTCTTTATTCTCTTTGAGATATTCATCTATTTTCATGTCTATTTCAGCAAGTATATCATTGTCTATATCAATTAATGTATCAAACTTCTTCTGATATACATCTGCTATTATATTGAGAGTTTGTTGATCAATGTGTCTTATGCTAAAGCCGTTTCCATTCATACATCTTGCCCAAGACTCAGAAGTCCTTCAATGGCTTCCCTGTTATCCTGAAAAAATTGTTCTCTTGTTGCATCGTAATCTTCCGGTGATAAATCAGGGGCTTTGCGATTACCTGTTTTACCTTTTCTTATCAATTTTTCGTTCGCTGGATTGATTCTCCCAGTACCGCTGTACTGCGGTTGTAATCCATTCGTCATTAATAATACCTCCTATCATAAAGTTTACCATCTGATGGTAAATTCGACAACTATTACCTTATCGGTTTATAAAAATGTTCACTTAAGGGCACCTCTAAAAACCCCTTTCTGCCCCTTAATAACCATAAGGGTACACCTAACAAACTGGTCTGTCAACCCTTGATCCACGAAAAATGTATTTTTTTCCCTTTTTTGCAAATTTAGATAAACAAATGATAAGGAGAGCATGAATTCTAGGGTGCCTCTAAACAACTAGTTTGTCAACCCACAATTCAAGAAAAATATCTTTTTTTTCATTTTTTTCTGAAAATTTCAACCTTTCTTAGCGATTTCAACTCGTTATCAGGCTTTTTTCGGCTTCCGGGGCACGCCCACTTATCCCAGGGATTGTCTCAAATAC
>MUIB01000149.1 GCA_002084135.1 Spirochaeta sp. LUC14_002_19_P3
GCCTGCTTGCAGGCTAAGGGCTAATAGCTGAAGCCGCCTAATTTATATACCGGTATGCTCAGGCTGTATATCCTTATACCTTGTTTGGAATCGCGGCTTCGGCCTTGTACCCTTTGCGGGTTCATATCCCTAACGAAGGTTCAGTATTTTTAGTACAGCCCCTATTGTATGATAACAGACTTAAGGGCACCTCTAAAAAACCCATTTAGTTCTTGACTCGAACTTTTCCGCCGCTCCTTAAGTTGTCAAAATGCTCACGTAGCTTATCACTTTTCATTTTTCATTTTTCACTTTTCACTCTTCCCCATTCATCCTTCATCCTTCCCCCTTTGCCGCCCGACAAAACTTTCTTCGTCAATTTCCTAAAGCTGTTTTTTAGAGATACCCTAGACAGAGTCTTGAATAAATATTACAATGGCTACCATGAATGCAAGAAAAGTTAATTTAATCTGGGGTATGTTGCTATTCTCCATAAGCATGCCTCTGCTGAGTTATCCTCAAAGCGAGGAGAATCCAATGGTACTGAAGACTATCCCGTTCGATGAATTTTATTCTGTGTATAAGGAACGGAAATCAAATGGAAAAGGAATAATTCTTGACATCCGTACACCGCGGGAATACGATAGGGGACATGTGCCAGCCGCGAAAAATATTGATTACTATGCTGCGGATTTCAACCAGCAATTAAGTAAACTGGATAAAGACAATGCCTATTTCATCTACTGCAATTCCGGCAATCGCAGCGGAAACTCCCTGAAACTGTTCAAGGAACTTGGCTTTAAAGAAGTTTACGACTTAAGGGGCGGCTGGATGTGGAACAAAAAAGGGCTACTGTCCCTTCAATAGAGGAATCTTAATGAACGAAGTTGTATTGGTTTCCGGCACTGAAACCAGCCTTGGCGGAAAACTCATTGAAACAATATTGGAACAGGGCAGCCATGTCATTGTTCCATTTGTCGGCAATGCAACGGATATACCGGATTCTGGCACGGAAAATCTCACCCTGTTCCCATGGAACCGTTCATCCTGGTTTTCTACAAAAACGGTAATCAGGGAGTCTCTTCGCCTGTTCCACCAAATCAATTCTGCATGGATACTTCATAGTCCCATTCAAAATCTTCCTGCTCTCGACGGCTGCACTTCAAGCGATATTGATAATGTTCTGGAGCAAAATATTAAAGGCTTTGTGGCTCTTACCCGTGAAATTATTCCGGCTTTGAAGGAATCCAATGGTTTTCTGGGCATGGTACACGCAGGCAGTGCGGAACAGTCCGCGGATACTCTGGATGCCATGGCTGAAGGCGCGTTTACCGGTTTTGCGGAAACCTTTATCAGGGAAGCTGCTTCCTCTATCTGGGCCTGCGGCATGCATACTGCCTCTACTGATTTTGACAGCTTCATTGCAGCCATGCTCAAACTTCGGGATGAAAAGCCAGTGCAGCTTCGCGGTCGCTGGTATCGACATACTGACAAGCAAAGACTGATAAAGAGTCTGGCTTATTCCAACTCAATCCGCTAGAGGAAATATGAAAACATTTTATTTGTATATTCTAAGTATAATCGTTGGCACGGCAGTAGCATACATTGTACCAGTCTCTGATGCCGTATCCGTGGTAGTTAAGAATGTTGCCGCAATTACACTAAGCATAGGGAGCTATCTGGCCCTGCCTTTAATTATATTCTCCCTGCCCCTGGCCATTACTCAGCTGCGGCGCCTGAAGCGCCTGAGACCTCTACTTTCTGTCTCATCGCTTTATGCTGTTATTTCAACGGCCGCTCTATCCGTAGGGGGAACCACTGTTGCTTTAATGTTTAACACAGGCCGTATACCGGTTGTATCCATGCCTGCTCCCGATACCTCTGTAATCAGTTTAGGCGAAATGATTCAGAGTATTTTTCACTTTAAGCTCTCTTACGGACAAGAAAATATCGCCCTGATAGTTCTTGCGGTACCTGCTTTTATGCTTGGGTGGCATTTTTTTCACGATAAGGAAATTGCCGAACCAGCATACAATGTTTTTGATTCTCTTTCACGTTTGTCATACCGGGCGTGCAGTGGAATACTCCTATTCATGCCGCTGTTTTTAGCCATACTTGTTTTCAATACTGTTTATACTTCACGGAATATTGCGAATTTCCAGCAGTTCCTTCCTTTGCTGAGACTTGGATTCATAACGGTTATACTTACCGTTTTTCTTGTCTGTCCGTTCCTGCTGCGGCTGGCAGGGTGCCGCAGGTATTGCCGAAAGTTTTTAATAGGGTTTGCGGAGCCTTTGGCCGGAGCCTTTATATCTGCTTCACCAATATTTAACTATAGTAATGTAACCCGGCATCTCAAGGAAAACTTCGGCATCTATCGGCATACAGCAGCCTCAACTATGCCCATCTACACCATGTTTAACCGCGGAGGAACAGCATTTATAAGCGCAATATGCATGATAACCATTATCCGCTCCTACTCCAGTTTGGAAATTACCCTGTTTCAGGCAGGCTGGACAGCACTTTTCGCGTTTCTTACCTCCTTTATGCTACCTGCGGCATCCAATCACGGGCTGGTAACGGCATTGGTGATACTTGGCAAGTACTACGGAAGAGGCCTGGAACTCGGGTGGCTTATTCTTACCCCTGCTCTACCGCTTTTAATGATGCTGTCCACCCTGCTGGATACCGCCTCCAGCGCAGTGCTTCTGCTGTTAGTTAAAAATAAAACCGATCCAGAAGAAGACGAGGAGTGAGGTACTGATTGCCTGCTGAGCGAGTAAATGTGCAGCAAATTGAAATTATTCTGATTCGGTATTGACATATTGCCTTTTTGGCTGTATATATAAACTAGAATGAAAGCAGTTTGGTTTATAATCTTACTTAGTATTCTGGTTTCCTGTGCAACCCAGGCTCCAGCAGGCACTGATGCAGAAGTGCCGCAGACACTGATGCACGAGGAAGAAACTTTAACTCCTGAGGTTTTGCCTCCTGGAGATACCGACATTGAATTCGTTGTATCCCAGGACACTTACGATCAGGCATTTGAGGAGCTTTCCGTATTGATCAAAAAAATAAACCAGGTTATTACAAAGAAAAATTTTAACATCTGGCTAACTTTTCTGTCTGAGGCATACAAGGAAAGGTTCAGTGATAAAGCCGCCCTGGCGGAAATCAGTGAATCCCCCCAACTGAAGAATAACAATATCGTGCTAACGACATTGAAAGATTATTTCAACTGGGTTGTCGTGCCAAGCCGAAACAAGGCCGTTTTGCAGAAAATTGTCTTTGTAAGTGAAAATCAGGTCATTGCCTATTCCTTGTTTAGCGGAAGCAAAGCAAAACTCTATGAGTTTGAAAAGATTAACAATGACTGGAAAATATCGATATGGTGATATTTTTTAGTGCAACTTATATGCAATAAAGCTCCAGGGGCTTGTTGATAAAAACAAACTATGGTATTTTAAGATAATTTCCTGCTTCAGCCATATCGGCATGAAAAAGGATTGATTATTTGATTTGAATTTTTTATTTTATATAGTATAAGGAGTTATATAATGAAAATTCGTGTTGTGAGTCTATCGGTTATTATTTTTTCCATTGTGCTGAATTTAGCTGCTCAGGAAAAAGAGCAAACGATTGAGCAGCTGTACCTTCAAAGCGCAATAAAGACTCAAATTATCAAAGCAGAAGCCGTATCCCTGGATCGCGACTTGAAAAAAATTGCTCTGGAAGGCATTGAAGAGATGATAAAGGAAGGATCGGCAGCGGATAATCCTGATATTGTCGAAATTTTGGGCAGCTTGTCGGGAGAGGGGGTTACTACAATCATTAGGGAAGAAGGACTTGTCGTAAATGATTACCCTGAAATAAGGCGAGAAGCCGCACGGCTCCTTGGGCAATTAGGTACTCAAGAAGCTGCTGACAAACTGCAAACCATTCTCCTGACCGATCCTGAACCCATGGTAATGAGCGAAGCCGTTCTGGCAATTTCCCTTATTTCTGTTACGGATACGGCCAGCCGGGATAGAGCTTTGTCTGAATCAATTTACCGCCAAACAGCGGTAAAGAAGGATAACAATTTTGCTATTGCCTATATTGAAGCTGTAGAAAAAATTATTGCAAGAGAAAAATCCATAGGCAGTCTGACTATTATTGAAGAAGTCACCAAAATAGCTGATGCCAGGCAAGGTTATCTAACGAAAGTCCAACAGCGGGCCTTACAGCTTCTTCGGGATCTCAAAGATTTCTAGAAGCCTGTCGTATTCAGTGTCCGCATGTATAATGGCCACGACCATTACCTGCGGATAAGGGGCGGACTTTACAGGATCAGGGGTACCTCTAAAAAACCGCTTTAGGAAATTGACGAAGAAAGTTTTGTCGGGCGGCAAAAGCTAAGCTATGTGAGCATTTTGACAACTTAAGGAGCGGCGAAAAAGTTCGAGTCAAGAACTAAATGGGGGTTTTTAGAGGTGCCCGTCCAATAAGTGTGTTCCATTGAGATGATCTTTTCCGCTTATACAGCCAGCATTCCGCTTCCCAAAGCAGACAGGCAGGACCTGGAGAAATTCTGCCGCATCGGCGCAGACCGTTATGCGGTGCTGACTCAATCCCTTTCCCGCCGCGGAATTCCCCACCAGGTTATCCCTCTGGCCGGTTCGCGCCACATTTTTCTTACAGCACCGGCAGGTCAAAAATCGGACTGTTATCGAACAACTTTTGTTGCCCATTACGATAAGGTACCCCATTCCCCTGGAGCCAACGACAATGGCGCGGCGGTGTTTCAGTTAATGGCATTCTGGGAGGATATGCGGCGCGAGGGGGTGCCACACCAGGCGCAGATTATATTCACAGACAGGGAAGAGCTGAGCGAGGGCATGCATGCGGGCGAACAGGGCAGTCGGCACTTGGCGCAGCATCTGCGGCGGCTGGGGGTGAACAATATTTTGTTCTTTGTGCTGGACATGTGTGGAATAGGGGATACTCCGGTGTGGGGCAGGAGCAGGGATAAGGTCGGCCTGAAAACTTGCGGCGGTGCGGTTTCCAGAGTCCATAATTTAATGGAAGAATTTCTTCTGCGCTATTCAAAGGGCACCGATTATGGAATAAATCCTGAATTTTCCGACGATCTTGGCCTGCTTCTCGGCGGCTATCCCGCCATACAGCTTTCCCTTCTTCCCCGCCCTGAAGCCAATCAGCTTCGTATGTACATGAAGGCACTGGAAGCAGGAGCAGGGAAAGCTCATCCCAATATTTTCCAGCCGTCTTCCTGGCAACTCAAGCATACCCCGAACGACGATATCAACACGCTGGAGCCACGGGCTTTCAGTCTGATGAGCCGCTTACTGCGCGATATTGCCCGGTATCGCTTTCCTTTGCCTTGATATAGGCTAAGAAAATGGAACTGTGAAGGAAGAAATGAATATCAGATGGTTCGTTGCCAGGGGGAAATCTTGCCAAGTGGGGCACAATTCCCGTTCCGTTTTTGAATAACCGCGGTATCCGTAAAAGTACGGTTCGGTAGAATTCTTCCTTTTCTGGTTCTGCCGTTGAACTGAAGTCTTGACCAAACTGTATAATTATGAGATGCTCAGTAAGATATGGGCGGAGCCCTGAAAGCAGGAAAGTTATGCCGGATTTCAAGGATATGATTGTTGGCGAAAGGGCGGAGATTGTCGGCTATGAAACTGGCGACAAGAATTACCGGAAGAAGCTACTTGCCATGGGGCTTACACGAGGTACGGAATTCACCCTTACCAAAGTAGCCCCTCTGGGCGATCCGGTGGAGATAGAGATTCGGGGCTACAAGCTATCGCTGCGGAAATGCGAAGCCAATATACTACAGCTTAAGAAGATTGTTCTGAACGCTGAGGCTTCTTCCAGGGGGAAATGATTAACAGGTATTTCTATGAGTACAAGTGAAATCAAGAATAAATACAGCTATTCCATCGCTGTTGTCGGCAATCCCAACTGCGGTAAAACAACGGTGTTCAACGGCTTAACGGGCAGCAGTCAGCGTATCGGCAACTGGCCGGGGGTTACGGTGGAGAAGAAGGCGGGGAGCCTTATCGGCGCAGCCGATATTGAAATTGTTGATTTGCCGGGCATCT
The DNA here is from genome assembly GCA_002084135.1 of Spirochaeta sp. LUC14_002_19_P3. Taxonomy (GTDB): domain Bacteria; phylum Spirochaetota; class Spirochaetia; order DSM-2461; family DSM-2461; genus UBA2779. Next base: position 6,090 of record MUIB01000149.1, read on the forward strand.
ATTCGCTCAACGCCGATAGCAACGATGAGCTTATCGCAAGAAACTACATTCTCTCCAATAACACCGACCTGATTGTAAACATAGCCGATACCTCGAATTTGGAGCGCAGCCTCTATCTTACCGTGAATCTTCTGGAGATGGGTAAGCCAACCCTTCTTGTCCTGAATATGAAGGATTTGGCGGAGCGAAACGGCATTGCTACTGATTTTGATGAACTTTCGCGAGCTCTCGGAATACCGATTATGGCCGTGAATGCACTCAACGGTGCCGATATTCGGGATGTCCGCCGGGCCATCAAAGATCAGTTAAAAAACCTGAAAGCAGCCGTATCGGGAATTGAATATCCGCAATGTATAGAATCGGTACTCAGGGAGTGGCAGCCGATTCTGACCGGCTGCTCCCGCCTGAAAGCGGTAATGATGCTCGAAGAGGATGATGAAATAACCGCTTCGGCGGTGGCATCCGGGCTTGTGAGTGCCGAGGCTGTTCAGGCCGCGATAGAGTCTGTAACCGCAAAGACCGGCGATACGCCTGATATTGTGGTAGCGGAGGCCAGGTTCTCCTATATTAGCTCCATTCTTTCCCGGGTTTTGAAAAAGAAAACAAATATGGCTTCGATAAGTGCCAGCATCGACCGGATTGCCCTTAACCGCTGGACGGGAATTCCCGTTTTTATGGGAGTTATGTATCTGGTGTTCTGGATGGTTACTTCCGTTGGCGGGGCTTTTATTGACTTTTTCGATATTCTTTTCGGGGCTGTTTTTGTTGACGGCCTGGGAGCGGCTCTGGAGGCGGCCAATCTTCCCAAGTGGGTGATAACCCTGTTCGCGGGCGGGGTGGGGGCCGGTATTCAAACAGTTTCTACCTTTATACCGGTGGTGTTTTCCATGTTTTTTGCCCTGTCTATTCTGGAGGATTCCGGCTACATGGCCAGGGCGGCCTTTGTTATGGACAGGATGATGCACAAAATCGGCCTGCCGGGCAAGGCTTTTGTGCCTCTGCTCGTGGGTTTTGGCTGTACGGTACCGGCCGTTATGGCAACGAGAACTCTGGAAAACAAGCGGGATCGCTATCTTACTATTTTTATGGTGCCGTTCATGTCCTGCGGTGCCCGGCTTCCGGTTTATGCGCTGTTCGGGGCGGCTTTTTTCGGCATCCATTCTGGATTGATGATCTACTGTCTCTATCTGTTCGGATTCCTGCTGGCCATCCTTACGGGTCTGCTTCTGAAAAACACCCTGTTTCAGGGGGCTTCATCTCATTTCATTATGGAGCTGCCGCCTTACCATCTCCCCCGCTGGGGCGTTACTCTTACCCGAACCTGGAACCGGGTGAAGGTGTTTATTTTCGGTGCCGGGAAAATTATTATTGTGGCGGTTCTGATACTGGCTTTTTTTAACTCTATCGGAATGGACGGCAGCATTGGCAGGGAATACGGAAAAAATTCCCTGCTGGCCGCGGCGAGCCGTACGGTTACACCTGTATTCAGTCCCATGGGTATCGAAGAGGAAAACTGGCCGGCCGCGGTTGCTCTTGTAACAGGTTTGTTTTCCAAGGAAGCCATTATCGGAACCATAACCGGACTGTACGGCCAGATGGCCGCAGCAGAGGCCGGTGAATCCGGGAGCGAGGCTGCGGCATTTTCTCTGGGTGCTGCCTTTAAAAATGCCCTGCTGAGTATTCCGCGAAACCTGAAAAAAGTTGCCTCGGGACTGTTCAAAGTGCCCGCATCCCAAAAAGATGCCGGCAGGGAAGGTTTGTCTGAAAAAGATGATAAGCTTACCATATTCGGCCAGCTGCGGCTTAACTTCGGCAACGACTGGACCCGCGCCTTTGCCTACCTGCTTTTTATTTTAATCTATTTTCCCTGCGTTTCGGCATTTGGTGCCATTGTCCGGGAGATAGGCCCCGGGTACGGCTGGCTCGCTATGATCTATCTTACCATCCTGGCATGGAGTGTTGCCACTCTCTTCTTTCAAATGGCCTCGGGGCACAGCATGTTCTGGATAATAACCGCTATCCTGGCGGTAGGAATATTCATTCCGGTATTCAATATAATCAGCGGGCGTTGGCTTAATCGCTTCTGGTATAAAAAGTCAATGCGGACTAACCGGAGATCCGTGGGGGAAGGATGAGGGATGAGGGGAGTAATCTATGAAGTGTTGCCTGTACCCTTCCCATCGCACAAAAAATCCTCTACCATGAGCAAATGAGCAAATACCCGTTTCAAGAAATAGAACCCAGATGGCAGAAATTCTGGGAAGAAAACAAAACCTTCAAAGTAACGGAAAACCCCGCCGTGCCCAAAGACAGGCGGTGCTACGTTCTTGATATGTTTCCCTACCCTTCCGGTGCGGGGCTGCATGTCGGTCATCCGGAAGGCTACACCGCCACCGATATCTACTGCCGCTTTCTGCGCATGAAGGGCTACAGTGTGCTCCACCCCATGGGCTTCGATTCATTCGGCCTGCCGGCGGAGAATTACGCCATCAAAACCGGCACCCCGCCCCTCAGCACTACCGAAGCCAATATTAAAACCTTCACCGGGCAAATTAAAAGCCTCGGGTTCAGCTACGACTGGGACAGGGAAGTTCAAACCCATACGCCCGAATACTACCGCTGGACTCAGTGGATATTCCTCCAGCTCTACAAAAAAGGACTGGCCTACGAATCGGACATGCCCATCAACTGGTGTTCAGACTGCAAAACCGGCTTGGCCAATGAAGAGGTAAAAGAGGGCAAATGCGAGCGCTGCGGAAAAATAGTGGAGCGCCGCGGCATACGCCAGTGGGTGCTGAAAATTACCGATTATGCCGAAGAATTGCTGACTAGTTTAGATGATCTTGACTGGCCTGAATCGATTAAGGCCATGCAGCGCAACTGGATTGGCCGCTCTGAGGGGGCAAATGTGTCCTTTAGCCTCGCTGGCGAATCCGCTGGATACGGTAAGCTGGAAGTGTATACCACAAGGCCGGATACCCTCTTCGGGGCCACCTACATGGTACTTGCACCCGAACACCCGCTGACGGAGAAGATCAGCACAAAAAACCAGCGTTCCGCGGTAATGGAATACATCCGCATGGCCAGCCGCAAAAGCGACATGGAGCGTACCGACCTGGCCAAGGACAAAACCGGCGTGTTCACCGGTGCCTATGCCGTAAACCCGGTGAATGGGCAGGCCATACCGATATGGATATCCGATTACATTCTCATCTCCTACGGTACCGGTGCCATTATGGCCGTGCCCGGCCACGATCAGCGCGACTGGGAATTCGCCAGGAAATTCGATCTGCCCATTGTTGAGGTGCTTCAGGGTGGTAACATCGCCAAAGAAGCCTTCCTGGGCGACGGACCGCACATCAATTCGGACTACCTGAACGGCCTGGGCAAACAGGAAGCCATTGATACCGTTATCGCTTGGCTCGAAAAGGAGGGCCGTGGCTATCGAACAATAAACTACAAACTCCGCGACTGGATTTTCAGCCGTCAGCGCTATTGGGGCGAACCCATCCCCCTCATTCACTGTCCCAAAGACGGCATCGTGCCGGTTCCCGAAGATGAGCTTCCCCTTGTGCTCCCGGAAGTGCGGAAATATGAACCGACCGGAACCGGCGAAAGCCCTCTGGCCGCCATGGAGTCCTGGGTGAACTGCACCTGTCCCCAGTGCGGCGGCCCGGCCAAACGCGAAACCAACACCATGCCCCAGTGGGCCGGTTCCTGCTGGTACTACCTGCGCTACATAGACCCCCGCAACGGCACCGAATTCGTGGATAAGGAGAAAGAGCGCTACTGGATGCCCGTAAACCTCTATGTCGGCGGTGCCGAACATGCCGTGCTCCACCTGCTCTATGCCCGTTTCTGGCACCATGTGCTCTACGATTTGAAGCTGGTGTCCACCGCGGAACCTTTCAGCCGCCTCATCAATCAGGGTATGATAACCACCTTTGCCTACATGCGCAAAGATAAAACTCTGGTGCCAACCGATGAGGTTAGCATAGATGGCGACAGAGTTACTGAAACCGCAACAGGCGAAGAGCTGGAACAGGTTATCGCAAAAATGTCCAAGAGCCTCAAGAATGTTATCAATCCCAACGAAATTATCCGCGACTACGGTGCCGATTCCATGCGCATGTACGAAATGTTCATGGGACCTCTGGAAGTGTCCATGCCCTGGCAGACCAATGGACTGGCCGGTGTCCACCGCTTCCTTAACCGGGTATGGGATATTGCCTCGCGTCCTTTGAGTGAAGATACTCCCCCCCCTCATCTTCTCAAGCTCCTCCACAAGACGGTGAAGAAGGCCGATTTGGATACAGACTCGCTGAATTTCAATACCGCCATTGCCCAGATGATGATATTCATCAACGGCATCTATCAGGAAGAGAACTGCTTCCGCAAACTCTGGGAACCCTTTGTGCTCATCCTTGCGCCCTACGCACCCCACCTGGGGGAAGAGCTGTGGCGGATGCTCGGACACACGGACACCCTTGCTTATGAGCCCTATCCCCAATGGGACGAGGCTCTTGCCGCCGATGAAGAGAAGGAAATCGTGCTACAGGTAAACGGCAAGGTGCGCTCAAAACTTACTGTAAGTCCGGGAACGTCTGGAGAAGACCTGGAACGCTTGGCCCGAAGCGATGAAAAAATCCACGATTGGCTGAACGGTAAAACCGTAATGAAAGTTATTGCAGTGCCGGACAAGCTGGTGAACTTTGTGGTGAAATAATAAGGGGACAGGTGCTGCCTGCGCCTTTTATGAATCTTTTTAGTCTGCTTCAGGGGGTGTCCAGACTATTATTGCACCATAAAATTCGATCTGCCTCTTGACAGCAACCAACATTCACCCCTAAACTTCAATTATGGCAAAGTCAATGAAAAAAATCCTTAAAGGGTTCAAAAAAATTCAGGAAATGCAGCAGGAAAACTCCCTGCAAATACAGG
>MUIB01000129.1 GCA_002084135.1 Spirochaeta sp. LUC14_002_19_P3
TACCAGCTCAATAACAGTGTCCTGCTGACTATCCCCGCCAGGCTTATTCTCAGTCAAACCAGCGGATCTGATACTTTTGTATATTTTATCACTGTTCTTTTTCAGATAATCTTCAAACAGCCTAGGAAATTCTTCCGCTATTACATCCTGAATTCGATTTTCCACGGCAGTAATCATATCTACTCCTTTTAGATGACAATCTTAATGAAATTAAACAGCCAAGTCTATGGCCGGGTATAACAATTCTCGCAGCTTGATGCAGCTGTAAAAAAGGCATACTTCGTTTAATCATGGAAAGAACCTACCCGGATTATTCAAGATTCTCCTGTCTTGAAAAAAAATCCGTACATTACTATAGTTACCTTATGAAGCCCGCAAATCCGGTAACCCCTCACTCTGATAGTTTTATTTTCAGCCTGCGCCCTTCATAGAAAAACTAAAGGGAACAACTAAAGGGAAAAACTAAAGGGAAAGCCTAAAGGCAAAACTGAAGGAAAAATTGAAACCAAACCTCCAAACAGCAGCATTATTGGCCCTCCTAAGCCTCACCGCCTGCGGCGGTGAACTCAAAAACAAGCTGGACAACCTGTACCGTCAGCCGCAATTTGTCCCCCAAAGCGGCATACTCATAACCTGGTACCTCTCCCCCGCCGCACGGCGAATGAAAAACCTGCGCACCATCGATGCCATGCTGTACCGGCTGGCAGAAACCGCTGAACATTCAGGCATTCCCGTGCAGAGCACCATCAGAGAGCCCCAGCCCGGCGAGAGGCGCCCCCCTCACCTCATAAGCCTGCCGCTTACCGATAAAATGGGACGCACTGGCGAACTCTGGTCTGCGCTTATCATCGACAGCAGCGAAAGCCGTGCAATTATCCCCGACCTGTGGGAACCCTCCTGGGCCGCCGCCGATTTTTTCCGCGCCCTGCACAACCTCTCCAGCGGTGCCCCCCGGCTACTCTTCATCGGTGCCGAAGAGCAGGGCTTTCATCCCGGCGGACTGGCCGGACGCTGGCAGCTGGAAAGCTGGCAGGGCTTCATCGACTCCGGCATCAGCATCATCCTCATCGAAGACGGCCCGCACATAGCCAAATATGCCGAAGAACTCATCCCCGAACTGCGCCAGGCCGCCGCCAACACCCCCATCCTCATATTCAGCCGCCGCCCCCTTCGCGGAGAATTCCACCGCCTGGCCTCCGATTTTCCCAACAGCGTACACATCATCCCTCCGCCCCAAAACTTTCGCCAAATCGACACCCTGCTACTCAACACCGTCGGCCTGAACCAAATCCCCGAACTGCGCCGCCTCCCCCTCCCGCCAGCGGGAATACTCCCCGCCGGAAAACGCCTTAACCGTTTTCGAGGCAAACCGATACTCATCTTTCCATCCGATGCAAAGCGCATCAGCTTCCTGCCCGATTATCCCGCGGCCTTAGGCGAAGCATTCAGCCTTCAGCTCCAGGGCCGTTTCTGGCAAATGACCTCTGGCGCCCACAGTTTTCCCGCCCGCGGCGAACGGATTACCGCATTCCTTCAGCACCTGAACCTCTCCCTCCAGGAAGCATGGCCAGTCGAACGAAGCGCTCCCCAAGCGGGCAGTTTTTTCCTTCAGATTCACAGCAGTACAGTGCAAACCCTGCGGATTTACGGCATCCGCGAAGCCGGCGGCGGAACATGGTCCCACGTTTCCGGGCGGAATGTTCTCCTGCCCCATCTCCTCCCCGCCGAATCGGACGGCAATGTAAATTACTGGCTGGACAGACGCCTGTTCCCGGAAGCCGCTCCCATTATTCGGCTGGAGCTGCACAGCCCTCAGGGGCTTCAATGGCGGCTCCATCAGGCTGGCGGCCAATGGCTGCTCACCGGAACGGATTATCCCCAAAAGACCGATCAGCGGCACTTAAGTGAATACATCCAGCGAATCAGCGCCACCGAAGCCCTGGCCCTTACCATTGCCCCAGAGCCCCATACTCACAGCCTTCGGCTCATCGCCGAAAACAGCCTTGGCCGCCAGAGGGAACTCCGGCTCAGTCCGAATGCCCACCCCCCAAGTGCCGCCGCCGAAGAACTTCTCTACCTTCTCGATGAAAAAACCATGGAATACCTTCTTACCATACCTTCATCAGTACCGGAGGAGCCTTCCCCTCCACCCACACCTTAACCGCGGTGCCATCGGCGGGGCGGATAAAAAGATGAAGGCCGTCGGGCAACGGACCGCTCCAGCCGGAGCCGTCCGCCGTTAGCGGATCGGCCAAAGGCCAGGCCGAGTACCAAATTCCCGGCGGCAGCGGCAGAACCAGATCGTTCAATTCGAGCAACTTCACGCTATACACCCAGAGATTTCCCTCCAGAATATCGCTCACCAGCCGCCGCCGATCTACCAGCCAGGGCTTTGAATCGCTGCGCTTAACAATATTTTCCGCCAGCCGCCCGCCGTTAATTCTCCGCAGATCCACCCCTTTTTGAGCCAGCTCCAGCAGCAGCTCGGCGGCAAAGCCGTCCTGCCAGTTCAGTTCGACAGCCTCCCGCATACTGCCCGTCCCCTGTACAAAGCCCGCTGGTTTGAAGCTCCAGCCTGCCGGAGCATCGGACACCAGCGGCCAGGCGGCCACGATAACCGGCAGTTCCCGGGCCGCGGTAATAAAAGTGGGAAGGTTCCCGCTCACCGTCTGCACCATCCCGGAATCGGCCAGCCAACAAACCCTCCAGGCCTCGGTGCCCAGAGCACTCGCCCCTTCATGAGTCGGCGCGATGAGCGCAAGTTCATCGCTAACTGAAAACAGCTGGCACCCCGAAAACAACAGGATACCGGCACAAACAACGAATAAAAATGAAAATCTGTAAGTGATCATATAAATATAGAAGGCCGCGGAGGGCATTTTTATTCAAAATTTTTAAAAATAAATAAAATTTAATGTTTTCTGTCCTATTCCGAATCGGCTGTGAAACTTCATGTCGTCAAAAAATCCCCAAAACATCCAATTTCCGCAAATAATCCTTTGTTTCGGCGCACAAGATGGTTTTTGATAAAAAAATGGATATTTTCCCCAATGCTTTCCCTCCCAGCCCTTGACGACATAGGGCGGTTATGCCTAAAATAGCACAGTGAGGTTTTTTTCTTTGAATCAAATTATCCGCTGTACGGCAATTTTCTCATTTATCGTGGCTTTCTCGGCTACTGGCCTTGGGGCACAGGAAACCGCGGGCAGTTATTTCAACTCCATTTCTGAGCGGTACAAGAGCATATCCGACTACACCGCCAGACTAATGATTACCCGCGGCGGCAGGACACAGGTTGCCCTTGTTCAGTACAAAAGTCCCAATCTCCTGCGTATGGATTTTTCCGATCCAGCCGGCATGGTAATAGCAGTCGACGGGGATCTTATGAAGGTTTGGGTGCCAGAATACAGTGTAACCTTTGAACAAACCCTTCGTAGAAACAGCACGGAGCTGGCATCTGCCGCTACGGCCCGCGGCCTGGAACTCATGGCTCGCTATTATACCGTAGCATACTCCGAATCACCTAATCCTGTTCCCCTCGACCCTGGTTCCTCTGAGCGGGTAATCAAGCTACAGCTCCGATGGAAATCCAACAATGAAGGATTCAGGGAACTTGAAGTGAGTATCAGTCCTGCGCTGAAAACGATTCGCCGCATAAGGGGCATTACCACCAGCGGAGAAAGAATTGTGTTCGATTTCACCAATGTTGCCCTGAATAAGGATATACCGGTATCGCGATTCAGTTTTGACAGTCCCCCCACGGGCAATACCATCCAAAATTTTCTGTTCGATCCAGAGGAATAATATGAAATCCATAGGTGATATTTTAAAAACAGCCAGAGAAGAACGGGGTATTTCCATTGACCAGGTGGTTCACGAAACAAATATTTCCCGAAATTACATTCATGCGCTGGAAGAGGAAAAATTCGAAATATTTCCCGCCGATGCCTACCTGATTGGTTTTTTGCGGAGTTATGCGGATTTCCTTGGTTTGGAATCTGATAAGGTGCTGGGACTCTATAGAAATTACAAAATCAATGAAGAACCAACTCCTTTGAAAGAACTGATAGGCCCGCCCCGGGGTAAAATCGCGAAAAAGGTGCTACTCTGGGGGCTTTTTGTTGTGTGCGCGGGTGCTGCCGCCGTGTTTGGGGTGCCAAAATTAGCGGAAGTACTCAATAATGTTCGTCAGCAGCGGCAGGCCAGGGCGGCAGAGGAACAGCCTGAGGCACGGGAAGTACGGCCTGAAATACCGCTATGGGAGGGAACGGTTTATCCCGGAGATACCCTTGTTCTTGAAAATGAAGGGGAAAACCTTGCGTTAACTTTAACAGACAGCGATGGACGGCTCAGAATGCTTAGTGGCGATGAGAGCTGGTCCATGCTGCTGGGAGAAGAAATATACTTTCCCGGCGATGAAGGGCTTACGAAATGGCGCATCTACCTGAAAGATATTGGTATGGCGGGAGGTGGAGCTGTTCTTGAAGTACAGCAACTTCCAGACAATTCCAAAGATAATGCTGTTTTTACCCAGAATATAAACAGCGAGCCGCCAAGCGGTGTGGCGGAGCGCCGCAGGGAACCCATTGTGATACTCCAGTCAGTCAAACCTGAAAGCTTTACCATGAACATAGACTTCCGCGGTTTTTGTCTGTTCCGCTACAAAGCGGATAATCGCAGTATTTCAGAAGCCGCATTTGCCGAAGGTGACAGTATCAGGCTGGATGTAGACAGTGCGCTCACAATTTGGGCCTCCAATGCCGGGGTATTAAGCGCAAAAATTAAAGGGAAGGAAGTTCAGTTGGGCAGACAGGGGGAAGTTGCAGTGGGCATAATTCGCTGGACACGGAATGAAGGAACCGGACAGTCTGATTTAACCTTGTATCCACTGTATTAGCATGTTGGGCACCATGTTAATGTCTTAGGTAAGATAACTGCTTGGGCAATACAATATTATTGCCGAACTTATCTTCACCATAACCACATTCGGCAAGAATTTTTATGTCTTCCAGCACCCGCTTATCCCCCTTAAACACAACTGTATCGCCGCAGACAATGTCGATTTTACCCTCCGCCAGGCAGCGGGTAATAACCCGCCGGACATATTCCGGCAGGGTTTCTTCGCTATACGGAATAATGTCTTCAAAGGATAAATCATTGTTATAAAGCATAATTTTTTGCTGATTCAGCAAATCAAAAAATATAATTCGTGCAGTATTCCTGCTCTCGGACTTTTTCAGCACAGATTCTTTTTCCATAAGCTTATGTTCCATAATATGCTGGATAACAGTATCCCGCTTACGGCGATTAATTTCCTCATTCGCCCTGAATAGTTCCATGGGCAGGGAAGCATCGTAGGTTACATTTTCATACAACATTTTAACTTCGCTACCGTAATGAAAAACAATTTTGGCAATCAGTGTGGATGGACGAACATGAAACCCCCGGTAATTGGGTATGGGTACCTCTATCTCTCCCTGCACGGCATAGGAGCGCAATACATCCTTGCAGAGATTTTGCGCCGCTTCAATAATTCTATTGGAGTACGCGATAAAATAATCAATCAGTATTTCCAGCAACGCTTTGTTTGAAAGCGGAGCCTTGAGTTCGTGTAGCCAGTTCTTCGATGAATGGCGCTCATAAAAATGTATCAGGGTAACCGCTGTATCCAGCAGATGAAATACAACCGAAAGATTGCCTCTCATTACCGGCAGCATCTTGTCTTTTTCAGCGATATTCGATCCGGACAGATAGGTGTCATACTGGGATTGCAGACTGTGGAATTTATTCGCCAGAGAACGAAGTCTTGCCTCGCTCACGATGGAGGGGATGCTGTTGAAATACTGATTGCTGTCCGTAGTTTTATAAACATTCAACCAGTTGCTTTTTTCAGCGAGTACAAGCATTCTTGTTGCCAGATGCACGGCGGTTTTCTGTGGATCCTGCACATTCTTTCGTTTTTGATTCGCTTCCAGCACCCCGTGAAGTGTCGGCATTCTATGAAAATCATAATCCTCTATTGGCTTGATATTGATATCAATCTTCATTTTCCCAATAAGATCCATAAAACTTTTCGCGCTGGCACTCATAGCCAAAAGCAGTTTATCCAATGTTTCCAATGTGGCATCCGGGAAATTACCTTCAATGGCCAATATGTTGTGGCTTGGCATTAAATATTGAAGATGAAATAAATTATAGACAACCTGACTGAAGGCCTTGGCTGTAGCCATAGCCAGCCGCACCGGAGACCAGTATTTGTTTCTCGGTGCACCATAGGCATCCAGCATTTCCTCGCACTTGGACGCTTCAAGATGCATCCGGCCAATGAAAGCCCTGGGAACAGACCACGGATCCATTACAGTTAAAGCCGAAGAAAGCGATATGAAATCCCTGAGATCGGACTGAATTAAATTGCTTAGCTCTTTATCCTTGATGATAGACATTGCATACCTCACGCCAGCAAATCCTTCCATAAGGTGATACAGATATTAACATTTTTTTTCAATACCGAACCTGGTGGATATTGAAAAAAACCTGAAAAAAAGGTATAAATGCTGTATCCAATAAAAATACATACAGGCAAATAGAGTCTGTTGGTGAAAAACCACTGCCGCCATGATTACACACAGCACAATAATGGAGGGATAAAATGAGTAAATTATGGGCCAAGGGCTGTCAGCTTGACAGCCTGATTGAACGTTTTACCGTAGGGGAGGATTACAAACTCGACAGCCGCCTTATCCCTGCCGACATTTTGGGTTCTCTCGCCCATGCCGCCATGCTGAATTCTCTTCACCTCCTCTCGGCGGATCAGTACAGCGCACTCAAGGAAGGGCTCCTGCAAATCCTTGAGGAACATGAATCCGGGCGATTCACCATTGCCGAAGCCGATGAAGACGGCCATACCGCGATAGAAAACCGCCTTACCAAGCTTACTGGGGATACCGGCAAGCGGATACACCTGGGCCGCAGCCGCAACGATCAGGTGCTTACCGCAATGAGAATCTGGATGCGCCATGCCGTTTTCCAGCTGGCGGAAACCGGTGCCGGGCTTATAGCGGAGCTGCTGGATTTCGCGCAAAAAGGGGAAAATATTCCCATGCCGGGACGCACCCATACCCAACCGGCCATGCCCTCCTCCGTCGGCCTGTGGGCCGGCGGCTTTGCCGAACAGCTTACAGATGATATACAGGGCATTGCCCATCTGTTCCCCTACCTCGATCAATGTCCTTTGGGAACCGGAGCGGGTTATGGAGTTCCCCTACCGCTGAACCGGGAACTTACCGCTTCCCTTCTCGGCTTTTCCCGTATTCAAAACAATGCCGCCTACTGCGGCCTGAGCCGGGGAAAATTTGAATCCCGGCTCATAGATGCCGCCGAACAGGCTGCCATTACCCTCTCTAAGCTCGCCGCCGATCTCATTCTGTTTTCCCTGCCGGAGTTTGGCTGGTTTACCCTGCCTGCCGAACTCTGTACCGGCTCTTCCATTATGCCTCAGAAACGCAATCCCGATGCCCTGGAACTGATGCGGGCAAAGGCCGCGTCAGTCGGCGGCTGGTCGGTTCAGGTAAAAAACATCATCCGCGCCCTCCCATCCGGCTACAACCGGGACTATCAGGACACAAAGGAGCCAGTTATGCGGACAGTAGACACCGTGCTGATAATGCTCCAAACCGCGCAGCTCACCATAAACCGTCTTGAGATAAACCACCCCCGCCTTGAAAAATCCTTCGATTCATCCCTCTTCGCCACCGATGCCGCGATTGCCCTGACATCACAAGGCGTGAGTTTCCGGGAGGCCTACAGGAAAACAGCCGCCCATCCGGAAAAAGTCGCCTCAAAAAATCCCCGGGAGGCCATTGCCGAAAGAACCAGCAGCGGCACACCAGGCAATCTCAGGCTGGATCGCGCACACGAGAACCTGGAAACATTGCGGCAAGAAACATCCCGTCGGCGCAGCGAAACGGAAGCCGCCTTAACCAAGCTGGCCGGGCATCCGGTGCTTGTATTTGCCTGAAGTGTTTGAGAAGACTCAAACGCGAATACATGTTACGCTTATAGTTTATATTTTTTCACGGTTTCAATAAATTCTTTTCAGCATGAGTTTTTTTGCCTAAATTATAAACAGGTATTATTATGTATTGTGTATTGTTTAATAGTACGAATAAAGTTATGCATGCTCATCTGAAAGATGGCCTTCCGAAAAATATTGAACTTGTTCATATACCTGGAAGAGAAAATATTCGGGATAAAATGAAGCATTACACACCAGATGCTTTTATCTTGGGACTGAGTGATACTCTGCCAAACCAGGAAGATTTAAGATACCTACAGTTATTAGTAAGTCTGCCTTACACACCTGCCATTATCGTCATAGCCCATACTTTGACAGCCTCCCAGGCTGTATGTCTTATCAAAAACGGTGCCTATGATTGTTTTTCCGGCTATGTATCCGGTGACTTGCTGGGAAATATCATTACCCGCTTGATAAGCAATTCCGAAGTACATGAAGAGGAAAAATCTGGTATTCTTGGTAATAGTAAAGAGATAGTAACACTTCGTGCTAAACTTCTCAAGTATGCCCGGCTGGATTATACCATTCTGATTAGCGGCGAAACCGGATGCGGAAAGGAATTGGCCGCCAAGTTAATCCATTCTGAAAGTTCCCGAAAAAATGGACCATTCACACCAATAAATTGTGCAGCCTATTCCGATGAGCTATTAAGCACCGAATTATTTGGTTCCCAACGTGGTGCCTTTACCGGGTCCATTGACAGGCCAGGGCTGTTTGAAATCAGTCAGGGAGGAACACTTTTTCTCGATGAGATTGGAGAACTTAGCCTGCTGGGACAAGCTAAACTCTTAAGAGTTATAGAAGAAAAAAAACTGCGCCGAATGGGCGGAAATAAATTGATAAATATTGATGTCCGCATCATTGCCGCTACCAACCGCAGCCTTGCGGAACTTATCGCGGCAGGAGAGTTCCGTACTGATTTATATTACCGCATCAATCATCTGAGCGTTACTATCCCGCCGCTGCGCCAGAGGAAGGAAGACATCCCACGACTTGCCCACTCCTGCCTAAGCCGCATTCCCGGTACCGTAAGGGATATTGACTCCACCGCAATGAAAACATTAATAGAATATCCATGGCCCGGCAATGTAAGGGAGCTCCAGTCCGTTATATTAAAATCCGCTTTAAATGCTCAAAACGGCACCATACGGATAAGTGATATTTCATTCGACTAGCTTCAGCGCAAAATCCGGACGCCTTCTTTCAGGAAAATACTGCTGATATTGATTTGACATAAATTCATCTCTTACATACTATAATGTAATGAATATAAGCGAACTTATCAATGAAGAAGACTTGGAACAAGATGAGAGTTTGTTCATTGATACAGAAAAACTGGATATGCTGCCAAACGGTATACTGCTCAAACTTCAGGGACAGCTACACTCTTTCAACTCACGGATATTTCATGCAAAGATTATTCAGTTAATTAAAATCGGCTACTTGAATCTGGTTTTTGACGCCACCAGGCTCAACTATATTTCAAGCACCGGAGTTGGAGCCTTTACCCTGATAATGAAAGAACTTACCGCACGTAATGGCTCTATGATACTTGCCAGTCTCCAGCCCTCGGTATATCATGTTTTTGACCTGCTTGGTTTTGAGAATTATTTCAATTTTCAGGAAAACTGGGAAAAAGCTATTTCTTCCTATTGCCTGAACAAAGATGATAAAACCATATTCCCAATAATATTCCGCTGTCCGGCTTGCTTTAAACGGCAAAAAGCTGTCTGTAATGGACAATTTCGATGCGCCGACTGCAAAACCATTCTTACAGTGCAAGAAGACGGCGAAGTAGGGCTCTGAGCCGATACTGAAAGCCCCAAAGGATTCCCTGCTGATCGATAAAACTGGAATTTTCTGCCAATATTCACAATTTTTTATAGGTGCCCTTTAGAGGTACCCATAACATTAAGTCCACAGTGCGGAGCTTGCTTATGTGTCAGGAATGCTGTTAAAATGATCAACGGAAAAAAACATGGACTATGATGCACTGGTGGTAGGTGCCGGGCATGCGGGAATTGAGGCATCGCTTGCGCTTGCCCGTATTGGGTTTCGCACTGTTATTATTACTCAAAATCTGGATACTATCGGTCAGCTATCCTGCAATCCGGCGGTGGGCGGTTTGGCCAAGGGCAATATGGTGCGGGAAATAGACGCTCTGGGCGGTGAAATGGGGCGGCTTATCGACAATACCATGATTCAGTTTCGGGTTCTTAACCGCAGCCGGGGCCCGGCAGTGCAGGCTCCAAGGGCTCAAGCGGACAAGCCGGCTTACCGGCAGATGGCCAAGCATACCCTGGAATTGCAGTCCGGTCTGGATATATTTCAGGATACAGTTGTCGATCTCCTCACGGTTCCTGTTACAGACTCACCATTGCCAGACGGCATGGATCCGGCCGAGTGGTGTTCTCTTCAGGTGCATGGAGTGCTCACTGCAAGGGGGCATAAAATTACGGCGGGAGCGGTAGTGCTTACTACAGGCACTTTCATGGATGCTAAAATCTTTATCGGCGAATATGAGGCTCAAAACGGACGGATTGGCGAAGCAGCCGCTCTGGGATTGGGACAGGCTTTGAGGGATAAGGGCTTCCAAACAGGCCGCCTGAAAACCGGCACACCGGCCCGTATTCACCGCCGCAGTCTGGATTTTGACAAGATGGAAATTCAATTCGGCGA
>MUIB01000151.1 GCA_002084135.1 Spirochaeta sp. LUC14_002_19_P3
CATAGTCCTGCCGGGTTGGCACCGCTTCCGGCTTGGTAATTGGGCTACCCGAAGAAACAGTAAGGCTGGTGGGTGCCGAAGCCGTGTCTCCGCCGTTGACATCGAAGCTTACCGTGTAGGTTGGGTTCGCCGGGGCCTCACACGCTCCCAGGATTAGCAGAGCAATTCCTGTCAGACAAGCCAAATACCGGTAAATCGGAAAACTTTTCCGGCCTGTATAATTCAATTTTGTTTTCATAATTTTACTCCTTTTCGTTTGAATGTATTTGTAGTATACCTCTAAGAAACTGGTTTGTCAAGCCTTGTTCCAAGAAAAATATCATTTTTTTTCGCTATTGGGCTCGGGGTGGTACGGTAACTGCCGCAAGCAGCCCGAACAGCCGAAACCGTTAGTAATTTCGCTTTTACTTCCATAGTGTTAATTCCTTTTTATAAAGCAGTATACAGCCATATCCTCTGCCTGGAGAAGGCTGATTGCTAATCATTGTTACATGGATAATAATTTGTGTCAGTGGGGAGTGGGGAGTGATGAGTGATGAGTGGGGATGGGGATTTGGGAATTTAGAATTGGGATTTGAGAATTGGGGACGGGGGATTGGGTGTGGTCTTCTTAAAAAAGATTGTCTCTTGAAGCATTTCGCCTGTCTGTTCGGTAGACAGGTGTTTTTCCTTCTGAAGCCTCGGCGCAGGCAGGTGGACAAAAAAGGGGAGTTAGATAGAACCTAAAGCCTTGATCAATATTCGTCGAACAATGTCGGTTGAGCAACCGGAGTAGTATTCCAATTGAAATAGCCATATTTTTCATACGCCGTTTTTAGGAATCCATCTAAGGCATCAGGGTGATTACTCAAGAACCAATTGATGTGGTTTTTAAGGTATTCATTTCTAATTTTTTCATAATGCAAATCATTTGGAATTCGGCTCATTCTTTCGTCAACACTGTCAAAGCCATTGAATGGTGCCGCAAGTCGTTGGTTGGCAGCTTTTACATATTCTTCATTAAGCTCAAACCCGATACATTTCCTTTCTAATTGTTGGCAAACCCTTGCTGTAGTGCCACTCCCCATAAACGGATCAACAACTAAGTCACCTTTCTGAGAAGAAGCGAGTATCATTCTTTCAATAAGCCCTTCGGGTTTTTGTGTAGGGTGTTTCATGCGGTTCTCATTGCAGTAATGGACATGAGAAAATAGCCATACATCCCCGGGATTCGCACCTCTCATGTTATTTCGTGCCCGGGAGTATTTTTGAGGAACTCGAACTTTGTCCAGGTAAAAGTTGAATTCTTTACTTTTATTAAACATTAAAATATCATCATGTCGAGGTGAAAACCCTTTAGTTTTACCCATCCCTTGTGTGTAATGCCAGCATATCCAACTATTAAAGAAAAATTGCAAATCTCTGTCTAAAATATCATACAGATAAGATATGAAACGAACCCCCATGAATACATAAATAGTACCTGATGGTTTCAAGACACGTTTTGACTCATTAAGCCACTCTCGGGAAAATACCAAGTATTCTTCAAACCCTTTCAGGTCATGATTATTGCCGTAGTCTTTACCTAAATTATACGGAGGGTCTGCAATTATTAAATCTACGGAATTATCAGAAAGAGAGTTGAGGCCTTCTATGGCATCTGAAATTCTTATATCAATCATTGCTTTTTATCCACCCATTCTGTGAGGCATATTCTAGCCATTGGTTATATCCTTTCTTTGATGCAATACATTTTCTATCTAATAATTGACAAAACTCCCAAGCTGTTCTTTGCTGATGTGATACATAATGAATATCACGAATTTGGATTTGCCCTGTCCCCAGTGCTGGATTGTAGCTGATATCTGAATCAGAAAGATATTTTAAGTCATAGGCATTAAAGTCAACTACTTCCATAACCCCCATCATCATTCGCGTATTTTCATCCTTTGTACTATAAACTCGGTGTTTTATTGATAAAATGACAAACAAGTAATCGGGACTTGTGATATAGGCAGTTCTAATACGGGCAAATGATGTTATGTTTGGAGACTTGCCACTGCCCTCAATGTCTTTTGATGTTGCCTTTACATCTACATTGCCTGTTACAGATGAAGATCTTTGTCTTTCTATCTTAAATTGCAGGATAACATCTGCCATGTTTAGTCGATCACCAGCCTCAATGTTTATTAGCTTGTATTTGTTGTTCTTGTCAGAAAGGGTATCCATAAAAATTTCATAAGCCCATGCTTAAAGAAAAGGACCAGCTATTTTGTTGACATTTTCCATAGGGATTCCTCTTTTCAGGTTAGTGTTAATCACAATCTGATTTCTTTTAGAATCCATGGCTTCCCGCATTATTGATTCTATAGCTTTGACTACATAGTCGGAGCATCGTTTGTAATCATCAGGCTCGACAGGTTTTTTCAAATCAAGCTCTTGGTAATTCATTTTTGTTAAACTCCTTTGTTAAGGTTGGAGCGATTTGGATATATAATGGGCACCTCTAAAAACCCCCATTTAGTTCTTGACTCGAACTTTTCCGCCGCTACTGCATTGTCAAAATGCTCACGTAGCTTAAGCTAGCTCCGCTTTTGCCGCCCGAGGTAAAAATTTCTTCGTCAATTTCCTAAAGCGGTTTTTTAGAGCTACCCATAAATAAAACTTCCGTTTAGCCTGGAGGCTTTGGGTATCAGGCTGGAGTTTGAACCATTTCGTGCCTTTCGCCTGCCTGCCGAAGCCTCGGCGCAGGCAGGTGGACAAAAAAGGGGAGTCAGATAATGCTCTGCCCCCCCTTTCCATGGTTCAAAAATTCGTGTCCATTCGTGGTTCCAAACAGGGCTCAAAATAATCCGCAAAATTTGTATTTCAGGCACAGCTTTTTGAAAAATAAAATCCGTAAACTACAGAAGTTTCTTCATCTCCGCTTCCGCCCAGGCCATACCGGCCTCGATGCTCATGCCTTCCTGAGTTACTTTGTAGATTAACTGGGGGATAATCTGCTTGGAGTAGATAAGGCTGGCGGCGTCGATGCGGCGGCCCTCTACGATGCCGAAAGTTTTGATGCTGTCCAAACCGTTGATAATTTCGGCCATTTTGTCTGGGCCGTAGTTGACAAAGATTTTTTTGGGGTCGGCCTGGAAGCGGGGATCGGAGGCAATTTCCCGGATTACCGGATTCATTCCGCCGGGAGCCATGTGCAGGAATGTTATGTAGGCATTTGGCGAAAAGAGATAGCGGATAAATTTTTCGGCGGCAGCTGTTTTGGCCTCATTGCCGGTTTTGGGCAGGGCAAGGGAAACGATGGTGCCGTAGCCGGCAGGCTGGGTGTTGCTGAGAATGGGTGCCATACGGGTATTTTTTACCAAGTTGGGGTCGAAGCTGGAACCGGCCAGTTCTTCAAAGTTTTCACTGGTAAGGGAACCGGCAGCGGCTTCGGCCAGGGCCAAATCGTCCATAATGTAGGTGGAGTAGAAGAACATGGCCATCTTGCCTTGCAGGTAGTAGTCTCGCGCCCGCCAGGTTTGCGGTCCAGGAGGGTTGAATTTGGCCAGTTCGGCATAGTATGAAAGGGCTTCCTTCATTGGGGCCGAGTTGAACACAAGTTCTCCACTGCTGTTAAAGAGTCCAGCGCCGTTGGACATAGCCAGCTGGGTAAAGCACTGTTCCGCATAAGCTTCAGATTTGGTTCCAACGAGTATGCCATACTGATTTTGCGCCGGTTTGTAAAAATATTGGGCTGCCTTGATAATATCGTCCCAGGTTTCGGGGGGATTCAGTCCGGCCTCTTCGAACCAATCGGCCCGGTACCATATACCCTGTACCCAGCCGTGAAAGGGCAGGGAGTAGTATTCGCCGCTTTCGCTCTGGTTGAGGTTCAGTACTCCGGCATAGAATTTATCTTCGCCGATTGCGCTGATAAGGGAAGATGCCGCCTCCATGTTGAGCAGTCCCTGGGAGCCGAACGCAACAGTGTTGGGCGTTGCCGCTTCAATAAGATCGGGCAGAGTACCCGCGGCGGCGGCAGCGTTTATCTGAGTAGCCATGTCGTTTTCATCGACAGGGATAAGCTCAACGCTAATGCCCGGATTCATGGCCATAAAGGTATCGGCCAGAACCTGAATGGTTGCCATTCGTTCCGATTGGGTTTGCGTTGTCCAGAACTCAATGGATACTGGTTTGCCGTCCGTGGCATCGGAATCGCCTCCGGCAAAGGCCAACGCGCTGATAAAGATCAGCAGAACTGAAAATACAGTGTACTTCATAATAAACTCCTTGTGATTTTTTTCAATCCTATCATAAGCGCAATAATTGCATCAAGAGGGGATAGGCCAGTAAAGCAGAAAAAAATAAAAATATTTTTAGAGGTACCCTGCAATGAGCAGCGAAACAAAAGGCCTACCTCCGGGATATAATTTGAAGCGGTACGGCATAAATCCCAATAGAATGAGGGCTGCGGGTACGGCACTGTAGAAGAAAGCAAGCATCAGGCAGAGCACTCCAATGGGCAATAATCCGGTGCGTATGGCTATAAGCCCCTGCAATCAGATAGAGGTACCCTGGAGTGCTGCGGAGGTATAAAATGCGGCGGTGGGAGAAACTCCGCGATGAACGCGCACTTTGTCGGGTTCCCGGTTCGATGCGGCACTGTCCGCACCTCTGGCGAAGTCGAAAAAAGTGTTGAAGCTGCTTTGTCGGGTGCTACCGGTACATGCTGCTCTGCCGAGTCCTTATAAGCTCCAGCATCTGATTTAAATCCATGGGTTTTTGACTTTGATTGGGTTCCTGAATTTCCTGCATGAAAGCTATATCATTTTCTGTTTCAATCTGGGCGAGTTCAAATGAATCGGAATAATAATCATAATCCAGCGGCATTTTGGGAAAGTTGCTGCTCTGCATTATTTTCAGAGCAATACGCTGAACAGTTTTGCTGACAATATCTTGCGGAAGCTCCGCAACGAAGGGCTTGAAGGTATCGACGGATTTATTCACTATGTCGGATTCAAATACTGTTCCCAGACATTCCAAATTGATTGAAAGCGTATTTTTGCATAAATCCCGCAGGGTTTCTCCAATGCCAATATCCTCCGTGCTTCTTACTTTGTTAAGAATAAGTTTGGGCTGCAACACACCGAGAAACGCTTCGGCCTTCTTGCTTACCGATGGTACCTTGCTTGAGATTTCCCTGATAATTTCCTCCATGGTCATTCTGTCATCCTGATACCGCTCTTTCATTCTTCTCCGGAGCAGCCCCGAAACCTGCTTGTTATTAACAAAGGCTCTTTGCAGAAAGCGGAAGGAATAATTTCGCAGAAAAAGGTAGGCATTCAAAACGGAAATAGTTTGAGGTGTTGTAACGATAATACCGGAATTGCATATAAGGAAAAAATCGAGTATGGTGTAATTGCTGCCTCCGCCAAGATCCAGAATAATGTAATCGGCTTCTATCTCGATCAAACTTTCAATAATTCTGTTTTTTACCTGTAGAGTAAGCTCCCCAATGCCGCAAACCAGAACATCGCCTGGAATATAATAAAAATTATCCCACCTGGTTGAACAAGCCAGAGCACTAAGAGAAGATTTCAAACCAGAAATAACATTGCCAACGCCGGGCCTGATATTTTTTTCTCCCAGCAGGGTATGAATATTGGATCCGCCCAAGTCCAAATCGACAAGCACTGTTTTTTTGCCGTGCATGGCGAAGCTCAAAGCCAAATTTACCGCAATAACGCTTTTGCCCACTCCGCCCTTGCCCCCGGCAATGGGAATTATCTTTCTATCTACATTTTCACTGAGGATCATATATGAATTATCGTTATGGAAAGCTATAAAATGAAGTATTGGAGTGTAAAAGAAATGCAATCGGGGCCATAACCTTGCGGATATTTTGTTTTTTCAGAGTGTTTTTATATTTTTTGTTTTAGGTTCGTCACCACAATCAGTGGCAAGTTTTAGGATAAAACTTACTCGGGCTATCCAAAGATTGTGGCGACGAGCCATGAACTAAATGGGTTTTTTAGAGGTGCTCTTAAAACACCTTAACTGCGGAATTGACCACTTCCAGCACATCTCCTTTCTGGGTTAAAAGGAAGATTCCGGCTTCTTTGGCGGCTTCTATCAGTTTGGCATTGGTAGACATGGAGGCAAGTCCAATGTAGAGTTTGTAATCCTTGAATACGGCAAAGTAATTGCGAAACCGTTCGGTTTTATATTGGACAATACGCTTTACCCTGTCTGGATGGGCCTTGTGCTTCACCTCAACCAATGCCACCGAATCGCCGTTGATTAGCAAAATGTCGTACTCATGTTCCTTTGCCCCCTCCCAGATGTTTCGGATTACCTTGTCAAACTTCATACCGCCCAGTTCCGGCTTGTCTTCAAAGTAACGGAAGAACAATTCTTCGGTGGTATTGCCTAGATTATTTCCCAAACCACCTAACTGAACCCCAATCCTCTCCAAGCACTCATCAGTTTTTTTCAGCTGCTCATCGGTTCTTTTTATCTGCTCATCAGTTTCTTTCATCTGGGCACTGGTTGCTTTTATCCGGACACTGTTTTCTTCTATCTGGGCATCGAGTTCCTTGAGCAGGGTACTGTTTTCTTTTGTCCGGGCACTGTTTTCTTTTGTCTGGGCATCAGTTTCCTTACTCCGGGCACTGTTTTCTTTTGTCTGGGCATCAGTTTCCTTACTCCGGGCACTGAGTTCTTTTATCTGGGCATCTGTTCTTTTCATTTGCGCATCGGTTTTTTTTATCTGAGCACTAGTTTCTTTTATCTGGGCATCAGTTTTTTTGCTCTGGGCACTGAGTTCCTTTATCTGGGCATCTGTTCTTTTCATTTGCGCATCGGTTTTTTTTATCTGAGCACTGGTTTCTTTTATCTTGGCATCAGTTTTTTTGCTCTGGGCACTGAGTTCCTTTATCTGGGCACCGAGTTCTTTTATCTGGGCACCAAGTTCTTTTATCTGGGCATCAGTTTCCTTGCTCTGGGCACCGAGTTCCTTTATCAGAGCATCAGTTTCTTTCATCTGAACTCTGGATTCTTTCTGCATTTGCAGAATTTCCTTAATGAGTGTACTTGTTTCATCGTCCATACTGTATATTTAATATGATATTGGTAATTTGTCAAGTAACAAGTTTGAGCTATGAACTAAAGGGCACCTCTAAAAAACCCATTAGTTCTTGACTCGAACTTTTCCGCCGCTCTTAAGTTGTCAAAATGCTCACGTAGCTTATAGGCTGGCTTAAGCTTTTGCCGCCTTGTATCGAAAAAATTTCTTCGTCAATTTCCTAAAGCAGTTTTTTAGAGGTGCCCTAAATGGGTGTTTTTAGAGCTGCCCTAACTGCAAATCAACACCACCCCCATCATAAGGCATCAATAATGTCATTAAACACCCCGCAAGGCCGCATTACCGCATTGGCTTTCGCGCTGTCGGGTTTATAATAGCCGCTGATGTCGGAAGGACTGCCCTGAATATCTATAAGGGTTTTCAGGATAACCTTTTCATTGGCGGTGAGCTTTTCGGAGAGGGGGGTGAAAATGGCTTTGAGTTTGGGGTCTTCGGTTTGGGCGGCGAGGGATTGGGCCCAGTAGAGGGTTAAATAAAACTGGCTGCCGCGGTTGTCCAGTTCGCCGCATTTGCGGGAAGGGGAACGGCGCTCTTTAAGGAGCAGGGCGGTTGCTTCGTCGAGAGTTTTCCCCAGGAGGGCGGCGCGCTTATTGTTGAAGGTTTTCGCCAAGTGCTCAAAGGAGGCGGCCAGAGCAAGAAACTCGCCAAGGGAGTCCCAGCGCAGATGATTCTCGGCCAAAAGCTGCTGGATGTGTTTCGGTGCCGAGCCTCCGGCACCGGTTTCAAACAGACCGCCGCCTTTCATTAAGGGCACGATGGAGAGCATTTTTGCACTAGTGCCCAATTCCAGGATGGGGAAAAGATCAGTAAGATAATCGCGCAGCACATTGCCGGTAACAGAAATGCTGTCCTTGCCGGCGCGGATGCGCTCCAGGGCGTGGCGGCAGGCCTCTTCGGGCGGCAGTATGCGTATCTCCAGGCCGCTGGTGTCCAGTTCGGGCAGATATTTTTTTACTTTGGCGATAAGCTGGGCATCGTGGGCGCGCTTTTCGTCCAGCCAGAACACGGCCGGAGCACCGGATGCCCGGGCGCGCCGCACGGCCAGGCCCACCCAGTCGCGGATGGGTTCATCTTTGGTTTGGCACATACGGAAGATGTCGCCGCTTTCAACGGGCTGTTCCAGGAGGGTTTTGCCATCCGGAGTTACGGCGCGGATAAGCCCGGCCCCCGGAGCGATGAATGTTTTGTCGTGGGAGCCGTATTCCTCGGCTTTTTGGGCCATGAGGCCAACATTGGCAACGCTGCCCATGGAGGCGGGGTTGAAGGCACCGTGTTTTTTGCAGTCTTCGATAACCGCCTGATACACACCGGCGTAGCAGCGGTCGGGGATAAGGGCTTTCATATCGTGTTCTTTGCCATCGGGACCCCACATTTTGCCTCCGGCACGGATGGCGGCGGGCATGGAAGCGTCGATGATAATGTCGCTGGGAACGTGGAGATTGCTTATACCCGAGTTTACCATGGCCATGCGGGGTCCCGCTTTCAGAGCCGCGGCGATGTCCGCCTCTACCTCGGCCTTTTGGGCTGCCGGGAGGAGCTTGGCCTTAAGCAAAAGATCTTTCAAGCCATTGTCCGCGCTTACGCCAATGCGGGCGAAGCTGTCGCGGTGTTTTTCAAAAACTTCCTCAAAAAACACCGATACGGCGTGGCCGAAGATAACCGGGTCGGACACTTTCATCATGGTGGCTTTCAGGTGGATGGAAAACAGGGTGTCCTGCTTTTTGGCATCCGCTATCTGTTCGGCCAGAAAGGCCCGCAATTCACGGCAGCTCATTACGGCCGCATCGAGTATTTCACCGGCCTCCAGTGCGCTTTCTTTTTTCAGGATAAGTTTTTCTCCATCGGTGCCATGGTATTCTATGCGGAACTGGGCGGGGTGCTCCAGGGTAAGGGATTTTTCGCTGCCGAAGAAGTCGCCCTGAGTCATGTTGGCTACGTGGGTAAGGGAGCCGGGCTTCCATTCGCCCATGGAGTGGGGGTTGGCCTTGGCGTACTCTTTAACCGAGCGGGGGGAGCGGCGGTCGGAGTTGCCCTCCCGGAGCACCGGATTCACGGCACTGCCTTTTACCTTGTCGAAACGCATCCGAATTGTCTTTTCTTCATCGCTCTGGGGGCTTTCCGGGAAATTGGGCACCGCATAGCCCGCCGCCTGTAGTTCTTTTATGGCGGCCTGAATCTGGGGGATGGAGGCGGAAATATTGGGCAGTTTGATAATGTTGGCATCCGGCTGGAGCACCAGTTTCCCGAGTTCGGCCAGGTCGTCGCTTACTCTTTGCTCAGGCTTGAGATACTCCGGGAAAGCCGCTAAAATTCGTCCGGCCAGGGATATATCCCGGCTTTCCACGCTCACGCCTGCCGCCCGGCTGAATGCCTTTAATACGGGCAGAAAGGCATGAGTCGCCAGCATCGGCGCTTCGTCGGTATAGGTGTAGATAATACGGGGCTGCATGGTGTTGTCTCCTTTTTTCAATAAATCAATTCATGTTCTATTGGGCGTTCCCTGCTACAAACAGGTCTGTTTGCAGCAGGGCGGGCTTTGCGAGGGTACCGCCTGCCTGCGGCAGGCCGCTTCGCGCCTCTCCAATCCCTAACGCACTCGGGTATGGATGATGTTACAGGATTATAAGGGTTGTGGCAATGGGGTTAGTGGGGAGGGGGATTGATGGTATGAAGCAAGTGGGGTTTCGGGTTGTGATACTCTTTCATTTGGGCGGGCTGGTTTTGATATTTTATTCAGCATTATTCCCCGAAGGGCTATAATAGTTTGCATTATTTTCCCCCTTGGATAGTATTGATTGTATATCCTGATTATCCGGGAATCTGTCGGCTTGGTTTTTCAGCAGCTTAAATGTCGCTTTCATTTCCGGTATTTTACTAGCTTCTCCATAATTGATGATTACATTGACTGCCCCCCTGGATAGTGCTATCTGAATATCCTGATTATCGGGGAATCTGTCGGCTTGGTCTTTCAGCAGCTCAAATGCCGCTTCCATTTCCTGTATTTTCCCGGCTGCTCCATAACCATTGATTGCATTGAATGCTCCCCAGGATAGTTCTAATTGAATATCCTGATTATCCGGGAATCTGTCGGCGTGGACTTTCAGCAACTTAAATGTGGCTTCCATTCCCTGTATTTTACCAGCTATTCCATAAAAATTGATTGCATTGACTGCCCCATTGGATAGTAATATCTGAATATCCTGATTATCCGGGAATCTATCAGCTTGGACTTTCAGCAGTTTAAATGTTGCTTCCATTTTCTGTATTTTCCCGACTTCTCCATAATAACTGATTACATTGACTGCTCTCTTAGATAGTAATACCTGAATATCCTGATTATCTTGGAATATGTCGGCATGGGCTTCCAGTAGCTGAAATGCCACTTCCATTTCCGGTATTTTACCAGCTTTTCCATAATAACTGATTACATGGCCTGCCCCATCGGATAGTAATATCTGAATATCCTGATTATCCGGGAATCTGTTGGCTTGGGCTTCCAGCAACTGAAATGCCGCTTCCATTTCCGGTGTTTTACCGCGAATTGCCTCATAATAAATCAACTTGAAAAAAAGTGGTTGCCTCATAACTAAAACCTACTTGAACGACCAATAAAATGGAGGTTCAGGTAAATATGA
>MUIB01000154.1 GCA_002084135.1 Spirochaeta sp. LUC14_002_19_P3
AGGAGGTGCAGCAGGAAGCCCAATAGCTGGGCTTCCCCGATAATAAAACAAGATAGAACCGTAGTCTACTTGAGTACCTGGAAGCGCAAGGGATGCCCTGACAAAAAGGCAAAAGATATTTTTTTGAATCAAGGCTTGACAAATCAGTTTTTTAGAGGTGCCCTTTATCAACATGCAGGGGTAAAGAGACTCAGTTAATCATCATTTATAAAAGTGAGTTTATCTTCCTTGTTAGGCACGGCGCAGATAAATTCAAACGGTTCACGGCCAGTATTACGGTACCAGTGAGGCACCTCAGCGGGGATGAACACCACGTCGTCCTTAACCACATTGACAACCTTGTCCCCTATTCCCACTTCCGCCTTGCCTCTGAGTACAAGCTGTTCATGCTCCACCAAATTGGTATGCTTTGGAACACCGCCGCCGCTTTCAATAATAAATCTCCGCATGGCGAAATTAGGTGCTTCATTTGCACTTATCAAAACCTGCATGGAAGTTTTTTCACCCGCTGAAACCGTGTTCAGGGGAATATCCTTCATCTTTTTTATAAACATATAAGCTCCTAATCCTTTAACTATAATACAGCCACGGTTTCAAGGCAAGGGCAGGCCAATCGCGTCTGCCGGGTACAGCGGAAGATATTCGCAGAGAGGCGACTTCACCAGTGAAATTTTTTGTCCCCTTCCCTGGAACCGCATGGTTTCCCTTTGATAATCCCGTTATTTATGACATAATAGGGGCTATGGGCAATTTTCAGGCACCGCGCATTATGGGTATTATAAACTGTACGCCGGATTCTTTCTATGCCGGGAGCCGCTTTTCGGCTGAAGAGGCTATTGTAGAGTGCGCCGAAAAGATGATAGCGGAGGGTGCGGATATTATCGACATAGGGGGGGAATCCACCCGTCCGGGAGCTGCGGCGGTGAGTGCCGGAGAGCAGATTGCCCGTACTGTTCCGGCAATTCGGGCGATTCGGGAAATCTCTTCCATTCCGATATCCATTGATACTCAGAGCGCGGCTGTTGCCGAGGCGGCTCTTAATGCCGGTGCCGGTATAATAAACGACATATCCGCTCTGCGTACGGATGCGCGGATGCTGAAGCTGGCTGCGGAGAGGGGGGTGCTGGTTGTTCTTATGCACATACAGGGCACACCTGAAACGATGCAGAAAAATCCCCGCTATAATAATGTTGTTGCTGAGGTAAGGGACTATCTGCGGAAAGCGGCGGATATGGCTCTGGCCGGGGGCGTAAGGGAAGAGCATATTATTCTCGATCCGGGTATAGGCTTCGGAAAGCGCCCCATGGACAATGTTATGCTGCTCAAAAATCTTTCCAGCCTGCGGACAGGCAATTTCCCGCTGCTTGTCGGTTTGAGCCGGAAATCCTTTCTGGGGGTTATTCTGGACGGGAGCAATGAAGCGCAGTCCGGGAAAGCAGTATCCCGGATGCCGGATGAGCGACTTGTCGGCACCATTGCCGCTCACGCCTGGTGCTTAACTCAGGGCGTGGATATTCTCCGGGTACACGATGTGAAGGAAGCCCGCGATTTAATCGCTGTCTGGGAGGCATTTGAATGCCCGTCTTAACCAACCTGCCCTTTCTGAAAAATTTCCTTCTTCCCGCGCTGGATATTATTCTTCTGGCCTATCTTCTGTACAAACTGTATGAATTGCTGGAGGAAACAAAAGCTGTCCATCTGCTGCGGGGGGCGGTAATTCTGGCCTTGGTTTATGCGCTGGCCTGGGGCTTGCAGCTTTCCACCATGCTCTGGATTCTGCAGTTCATCGCACCGGGGTTTTTTATCGGCATTGCCATTGTCTTTCAGCCGGAACTGCGCAACATTGTATCCCGCATTGGCCAGAGGGAGCTGTTCCGGGGCAAGATGAGGCAGAAGCCGTTTCAGATAGATGCGGTTATCAATGCCGTTGAAGTGCTGGCCAACAACCGCCGGGGAGCACTGGTGGTGTTTGGCCGCAAGGTGGGCCTGAAGGATATTATCAGTACCGGAACCATCATGGAGGCTGAATTGTCTTCGGCGTTGCTACTTACAATTTTTGGATACGATGGGCCTTTGCACGATGGTGCTGTAGTTATTCAGGGGGGGAAAATTGCCGCCGCCGGATGTTTTCTGCCCTTGTCGAGCCAGATGGATATTCTGAAAATATTCGGCACCCGGCACCGCGCCGCTCTGGGCATGGCCGAAGAAACCGATGCTGTAACCCTGGTGGTTTCCGAGGAAACCGGAGCACTGTCTTTAGCTTACGACAACAATATTCTTTACGACCTTGAAGTAGATGGACTGAAGCGGCAGCTTGGTAAGCTGATGAGCAAGGGAAGCGCGGATAAGCCGGAAGAGAGCGGAAAATGATTTTATTAAACTCTTATTCCACACTGTTTAACCGATTTCCGGCGAAGGTACTCTGTCTCTTTTTTGCCGTTATTCTGTATATACTGTTTCGCGTGAATACGCTCACGGAGCGGGAAATTGTTAGGCCGCTGGAGGTGATTACTTCCAGTGGATTCATTGTGAGTTCGGAATATCCGCGCTCCATTGCCGTTGTTCTACGGGGGCAGAAAAACGAAGTGAATAATATTCTGCCGGGTGATATCGATGTTTATGTTAATCTGGCGAAATTTACCGAAGAAGGGACGTATCAGATACCGGTGCAGTTCCGAAAGAGGGGTACCGCGCTCAACCCGGAAGCCCTGGAATTTCTTTCCCAGCCCCGCACCCTAAACCTTAGGCTGGAAAAGCGTGTCGTTCGTTCCCTGAGTGTCCGCCCGGAGATATTTGGATTTCCTGCTGCGGGTTTCAAGCTCTCTCAGTTCTTTGTATCGCCGTCTTCGGTAACCGTGGTAGGCCCGCACAGTCAGATGGTGAATCTTGCTGATATTTCCACAGAACTTATCGATGTTTCCGGCTATCGGGAAGATTTTGTGGTTACAACCCGCATTATCAAACCCTCGCCGCAAATTGAAATACCCGGAGGCGAAATTGTTGAATTCAGAGGCATTGTTGACGAAGCGGTGATAATTCAGAATATTGAGGACAGGGAACTTGTAATTTTCGATCTTCCCGATAACTTGCGGATAACCGGTGAACTGCCGCGGGTTTGGCTTACTGTTCAGGGGAGTCAGCTCACGGTTGAAAAGCTTAGACCGCAGGACACGCTGTTCTATCTTGATGGATCGAATATCCGCTCTCCGGGGACATACACGTTGCCGGTTCTGCTGGATATTCCCCAGGAACTCGCGGTGCTCCAGTTTAATCCCCGTGAGGTGAAAATACAGGTTGAACCGCGGAACGGTGAATCCGGCAGTTTGGCTAAACCGGGAGACCGGCAGTGATAGTAGGCATAGGCATGGATATCGTGAGTATAGAAAGAATGAAGCCGTGGCTGAACAAACCCGGTCTTTGCAGCCGGTATTTTCATCGGAATGAGCTGAATTATGCCTATGCCCGCGGCTCTGTTGCCGCCCAGTCTCTGGCCGCCCGATTTGCCGCGAAGGAGGCCTTTCTCAAGGCTCTCGGCGCTGGTTTCGCCGGGATGCGGCTAAGTGAAATTTACGTTGAAAATACGGATTCCGGAACGCCGCACCTTGTTGTTGAAGGAAACGCAAAGGAAAAAACTATTCAGATGGGAGTAAATAGAATACACTTGTCCCTTACCCACGAGCATAATCTGGCTGCCGCACAGGTTGTATTGGAGAATACAAATGGCTGAAGCAAAAATAACTTACAGGGCGAAAGACCCTACAAAATGCCCGCTCTGCGGCCATCAATTTTATCACGAAGTTATGCATACCGGCGGCGGCCGCATGAATGCCGCCAATCTCTCCGATGAATTGCACCGGGGGTATAACCCCTCCCAGAAGTACGGAGCGGTGTACCCACTCCTTTACCCGGTGGTCGTATGCCCCCAGTGCTGGTACGCCGCCTATCCGAAGCATTTCATGGTGCCCGGTAGCATGTCCAAAGATATGATAAGCACCCTGCAGAAAAAGTCCGATGAACGGAAAAAAATGATCCGTCCACTATTCGACCATGTGGATTTCAAGAGGGACAGAACTCTCGCCGAGGGCATATCCTCCTATGTTCTGGCTGCCGCCTGCTATGATGAGTTCCCCAAAACCCTGTCTCCGTCCTTCTACCGCGGCCTGAGCTTTCTGCGCGCCGGCTGGCTGGCCAGGGATATTAACACGGTACAGCCCAATGAACATTATGATTACATGGCCGAAATTTTCCTGAGAAAAGCCTCATTCTTTTATTATGAAGTGTTGATACGACAGGAAGAGGGCAGCGAAACGCTGGAAGATGTAACCCATTACGGGCCGGATATTGATACCAATTTCGGTTTTGACGGAGTGCTGTACCTTATCGGGGTACTCCAGCTTAAGTATGGCGGTGAACGCAATTCCGCCAAACGTGCCGCCATTCTGAAATCCGCGCAGACAACAGTGTCCAAAATCGTGGGATTCGGGGAGTTCTCCAAAGGCAAGCCTTCCGTACTGCTGGATCTTGGCCGTGAATTATATAATGCTATCAAGAAGGAATTGCAGGCTCTCGGGTGAAGCGTAACATTGCCCTTGTTATATCCTACGACGGAACGGAATATGCTGGTTGGCAAAGGCAGAACAATCAGCGCAGTGTACAGGAAACGATGGAGACCGCTTTGGCGGACTTGCACGGTGTTCCCACGGCTCTTACCGGAGCAGGCCGCACAGATGCGGGCGTTCACGCGCTTGGCCAGGCGGGAAATTTTTTTACCGCCATGGATACAATCCCGGACTGGCAGTTCAGGGATGCCCTGAACGCCCGGCTGCCGCGGGATATACGGATACTGAAAAGCCGTGAGGTTCCGGAAAGTTTTCATGCCAGACGCTGCGCTTCGGGCAGGCATTACGAATACCATATCGCAGAAGGCAGAAGCTGCCCCGCGCATTTTGCCCGCTTTCTGTGGCTTGTGCCGCGGCTTCCATCGCTGCGCCTTCTCAACGAAATGGCTGGGGCTGTATGCGGCAGCCATGATTTTACCGCCTTTACCGCCGCAGGAGACAGCTCTTTGAACTTTACGCGGGAAATTTACCATGCGGTTTTTCTGAGCGAGGGCCCCCGCACTCTGTTCCGTATTCACGGCAATGCCTTTTTATGGCGGATGGTGCGTTCCCTGCTGGGAACGCTGCTCGATACGGCACTGAGGGGTGGCGGCAAACAGGCAATACAGGGCATACTGGAAGCGAAAGACAGAGGGGCTGCCGGACCAACGGCTCCCGCACGGGGACTCTTTTTAAGCAAGGTGGATTATGGACCGGAATGGGGCATTTATTGAATACGCCCGCATACTGAAGGATGCGGAAGACTGGCTCACGGCGGGAGAACGCCGCGAAGAGGAAGATATTACT
Organism: Spirochaeta sp. LUC14_002_19_P3; assembly: GCA_002084135.1. GTDB lineage: Bacteria > Spirochaetota > Spirochaetia > DSM-2461 > DSM-2461 > UBA2779. The sequence continues at coordinate 5,406 of MUIB01000154.1, forward strand.
CTTACCCTTCCGGCCAGTCCCGCCCAGTCTTCCCGGAAGGAGCAGACGGAATCCCCGCCGCGGCTCGCAGCCCCAAAAGTGATAAAACAACCCAAAAACCCGGTATTTGCCCCGCCGCAGCTGGCCGCATCTGGAGGCAGCGCAGAAGAGCTGAAGAAAATCGCCGCTGAAATACAAGCCTGCGAAGGATGCAGCCTGAACCTTGTTCGCCAAAATACCGTGCCTGGCTGGGGCCGGGCCGGGGCCGGAATTATGATTGTTACCCCGCCGCCGCCAGACGGCATAGCGGAAGATGCTCAGCCCCTGCCCGGCTTTGAGAAGGATTATCTCGATAAGTGGCTGGCGGCCATAGGGCTGAATTTCGACCAGGACGTGTTCATTACCCCGGCGGTAAAATGCCGCACGCCGGGACGGCGTCCGCCTCATCCGGAAGAGGCCGCTGCTTGCGCCGGGTACCTGCGGCGGCAGTATACGGCCTGCGCGCCTCGGGGGGTTTTGGGGCTGGGGGATGCCGCCTGCGGTGCCTTGAGTGGTAACCCGCGGGACTTTCCCGCTCTTGTCGGAAAGGACTGGCACTGGGGAGAAATTCCGGCGCTGATTCTCTGGACACCCGCAGAGGTGCTGGCTAACCCCAATCGTTTGCGCAGGCCGGTTTGGGAGGCCCTGCAACGCTTTGGGAAGGCCCTCCAGGGCAGCCTTCATTGAATTACCTTACACTGGCTTTTAACCTGCCTGTAAAGCAAAACTACACTTACAGTTGTACGGAAGAGGGGGCAATCGGCTGCCGGGCAGAAGCGGAATTGGGCACACGGAAACTGACTGGATGGATAGTGGAATGCCCAAAACGGCCGCCGCCAGAGGTCAGCAAAATAAAAGGCATTAAACGGCTTGTCGATACTCAGCCGCTTTTCGATGCGGAATTTCTCGATCTGGCACGCTGGGTTTCGGAGCTTACCCTGTGCAGTCTTGGCGAGGCTCTGGCGGGGATGCTTCCCGGCGGACGGCGGGAAAGCCGGGAGCTTATTGACACCGGCGGCAGCGAAGCAGCAAAAGCCGTTTCGCGTCTTACCGAAGATCAGAAAAAAGCACTGGAGGCGATTGCATCGGGGGGCGGGGGGCTCTTTTATCTTTATGGCAGCACTGGTTCGGGGAAAACGGAGGTGTTTTTGCGGGCAGCGGAGGCGGTTCTGGCGAGGGGGGAGGGGGTTATCTATCTGGTGCCGGAAATTGCTCTGAGTCATCACTTGGTGGAAAGTCTCTCTCACCGCTTCCCGGGTCTTATCGCCGTGCTCCATTCCGGGCTTACGCCTTCCCAGCGGCTGAGCCAGTGGCGGGCGATTCAGCGGGGGGAGGCGCGTTTTGTTCTGGGTGCCAGAAGTGCCGTTTTCGCGCCGCTGAATAAGCTCGGTTTGGTTATTCTTGATGAGGAGCATGAAGGTTCATATAAGTCTTCCGCCGCACCGCGTTACCATGCCCGTCAGATAGCCATGCGCCGCTGTAGGCTCGCGGGTGCGGGTCTTATTATGGGCAGCGCTACTCCATCGGTGGAAGCCTGGCATTTAATGAATACCGGCGGCCTTGTCCGCCTGGAGCTGAGCGGCCGACCGGCCGGCGGTGCGCCCCCCGCAGTGCGCCTTATCGACATGAGGCAGGAACAGGGGCTCTTGTCCGGTGAAATGGTGAATGCCCTGTCCCGGGTATTGGGTGAAGGACGTCAGGCTTTGCTATTTCTGAACCGCCGCGGTTTTTCCTACCATTTTAGCTGCATGGACTGCCAGGGCGAACTGCTGTGCCGACACTGTAGTGTGCCGCTTACCTACCATAAAAGCCGCAATGCTATGGTGTGCCATTACTGCGGTTTTCGCGGCATACCGCCCTCGGCCTGCCCGCACTGCGGTTCAGGGCGTATGAAGGCGGCAGGTTTCGGAACCGAGAAAATCGAAGAAGATATCCGTCAGCTCTTCCCTGAGAAGATTATTGAACGGCTCGATGCCGATACGGCCCGAAAAAAGGGTGTTATGGCAAAAACTCTTCGCGAGTTCCGCGCCGGAAACATCAATGTGCTACTGGGCACTCAAATGGTGGCCAAGGGACTCAATGCTCCGGGCTTGAAGCTGGCGGTTATTTTAACGGCAGACACGGCCTTGAACCTGCCGGATTTCCGGGCAACGGAGCGCACTTTCGCGCTCATCGTTCAGGTGGCCGGGAGAGTGGGCCGCTTTCTCCCGGACGGCGAGGTTGTAATTCAAACCTGCCGGACAAACAGTTATCCCGTTCGCCTTGCGGCAGAGAACAAAATAGCCGAATTTTTCAGCCATGAAATCGAACAGAGAAAATTGCTGGGCTTCCCGCCGTTCAGCCGCTTGTTCCGCCTGGTGGTAAGGGGAAAAGATATGGACAAGGTGAGAAAATTTGCCGCGGCTCTGGCTGCCGCACTGAGAAACGGCAAGGGCTACTGGGAGCTGCTTGGCCCTGCTGAATGCCCCATCGGCCTGCTCGTTGGCGAACACCGTTATCACCTTATACTTAAAAGTTCAGCCTTCGATAAAACCCATCAGGCCGCGGCTATGGCGGCGGACATGCCCCGCCCGGGCGGCGTGCGGCTGGAAGTGGATATCGATCCGGTGGATTTATTGTAGGTGGATTGACTTTTTACGTTATAGGTGCCAAAATAATAACAAGGAAGCATTACCATGACTGCCAAAGACTTTATTCGTAATTTCGACCCGAACCGGGAACCCCTTGATGAAACTGATGAAACTCCTGATGAATTCTACGTGCCGATATACGAAGAAGAGCTGACTGATCTGAGGAATGCCATTCTTGCATCATCCGATAAGAATTCCCTGTGTCTGGGCATTACCGGCCAGTCCGGCACTGGCAAAAGCACGGCACTGAAGCATCTGGCAACGGAAGAAATTAACACTCAATACGAGGTGTTGCATTTCAACTTTAACGAATATCTGTCCATGGACGATGTTCAGATGGCGGATGTGCTGTTAATGTTCGGCTTTCTTCTGGCAAAAGAAAACGAGAGTCTTCAGAAACGATACTTTGACAAACTTGATAAGCTCCAAAGGGTTGTGGATGGAACGCTGATTGAAGAAACCACAACTTCGGATCCAAAAAAATCCGGACAGGGAAGGGAAGGGGGAATTGGCATCGAATTGCCCCGGCTTCTGCGCCTGAATGCACGGCTATTTACCGAGTACAAACACTACAAAGAAAGTAGAACCGTTATGCGGGAAACTGTCCGTCCGCAGATACCGGAATTATGCGCTTTGCTGAACGAGATGATTACCCAATACATGGAATGCAGCCAGAAAAAGCCGCTGCTGATATATCTGGACGGCCTGGAGCATATACGCAACAAGGAAAGCATTGAACAGATTTTTGGACACGACTATACCAGCGCACTGTTCGGCCTGAAATGCTTTAAAATTGTAACTCTGCCTATATCGGCAACAACCTATGAGCAGGTGATCAACCGGATAGAAATAATTGTGCGGTTTATACTCTGCTTAAAACCCAATCCTTTAAGCAAGGACGTTGGTATGAGTGACAAGATTCAACAGCATAAAAAATGTCTTCGTGATATATACAGCAAACGCAGTGGGGAAGATATAATTGATTCCGAGGCTCTGGATAAGGCCATTGACTATTCAGGCGGCATAATACGCCAGTTTTTCGAGATACTCACAGCGGCCTGTATTCACGCCTATGGAAGCAACAAGGATATGCACAATTCCCTGCGCCTGTCGGAAACCAATATAGACGCTGGAGTGCGTCAGCGCAGGCAGATGAGGAGTGCTGCCATTATTAGCGGACAGATTATCTCCGTACTGAACACAATCAGAACCCAACACAAGCCCACTGGCAATGGCGGCGATGAAGATCTTTTCATTAAACTCCTTCAACTCAATCAGATTGTAGCCTACAACAATGGCGAAATGTGGTACGAGGTAAATCCTCTGATTGAAAATACCGTCAAAGTCTATGCCGAGCCTTGATACCGGCATTCAGAACCTTCTCGGCATCGGCGACAGACTCCGCCTGAAGGCACTGAATACCCTGCTTGAATTGGTATCGGAAAAGCACTTTCTTGTTTTGCTTGGAGTGGATTCCCCCCGGCTTCGGCAGGCCATGCGGGAATACCTGAAAAATAAATTTCCCGAAAATGTACAGTTTTACACTCAGAAACACAGCCCTTTCGATCTCACCAGATTGGTCGATTATTATACGAACCACATCAAGCCCCCGGATTTTCTGATAGCCGATCTTTGGGACGAAGAAGAACAGCATTACCGCGTTATTGCCGACAATTTAATCTTCTACCGCGGCATGCTCGCCACCCGCCGCATGAGGGTGCTCTTCATTCTCCCCGCCGAGCTTTTAAACATGGTGCAGAACCGGGGATATGAGTTCCATTCCTTTTCCTCCTTTTCCCATTACTTCCACGACCTCGCCGCGGAAAGCGAAAACAATCTCCGCCCCCTTAATCCTGAACACCCCAAGCGGAAACAGTACCAGGACAAGCTCCAGGAACTGCACGAGTATGAACAGCAGCCGAATGCCAGCCCCCTTATCCTGCGGCGCATACTGCTTGAAACAGCCAGGCGGGCGGAGGATGTGGAAGAATTCAAGGATGCGGAAACAATGTACCGGCGTTATCTGAACTTGCTGAACGAAAATCAGCGGGAGGATTATGCTGATGCGATTGATGCTCTCGGGGTAATTTTGGGTAAACGCGGCAAACTGGATGAGGCATTGAAATATTTTCGAGAAGCGTTGGACATTTACCGTGAACTGGGAGAGCGCTCCGGTGAGGCGGTATGTCTCGGCAATATCGGACTAATTTTTTATAATCGTGGTGAACTCAATAATGCGATGAAGCACTACCGTGAGGCACTGGACATTTACCGCAAACTGGGAGAGCGCTCCGGTATAGCAAGCACTTACAACAATATCGGAAGAATTTTCAAAGATCGCGGTGAACCCGATGAAGCGATAAAGAACTACCGTGAGGCACTGGATATTTACCGCGAACTGGGAGAGCGCTCCGGTATAGCAAGCACTTACAACAATATCGGAAGAATTTTCAAAGATCGCGGTGAACTCAATGAAGCGATGAGGCATTACCGTGAGGCACTGGATATTTACCGCGAACTGGGAGAGCGCTCCGGTATAGCAACCAGTCTCAACAATATAGGAATAATTTTCAAAAGTCATGGTGAACTCAATGAAGCGATGAAGCACTACCGTGAGGCACTGGACATTTACCGCAAACTGGGAGAGCGCTCCGGTATAGCAAGCACTTACAAC
>MUIB01000150.1 GCA_002084135.1 Spirochaeta sp. LUC14_002_19_P3
ATTTATAAGATAAAGTCTTGAGACAATCATTCCCCGCTGATATCAAATTGAAATATTCTGAAAGAGCCTTTTGTTTTTTGAAATCAATTTTCGGAAATCCGATTGCACAGAAATCATCGAATGATACGGTTTCTCTTACACTACCTTGAGCACTCAACTTTATTCGCTGCTTAGCCTCGTGAGAATTCAACCAATGCAGAAAAAGGTCCGTGTGTAATTCGGATGGCTTCATAATCTTAAAAACGGTGTACATCGGACTTAACACGCCAAAGTTCCAACCATCTAGTCTTGCGATCGAACCAACGTTTATTCGAGAGGGGTTGTATGCGTACTCTCCCTTAGAGACAATTTTGTAATCCGATAGGTTGTCACTGGCGACTTGTCTGTCGAACTGGTCCTCTGGGCGCACAAAACCCTTAGAATTAGTAACACTCAAAACCTGAGTAATTGAAATATCCCTGTTTCTCTTGGAGACTTCTTTCAGAAAATTTTTCAGCTTAATACGCTCAGAAATATCTAATGAGAGGTGCTTTGAAAGCTGTGCTTCATAGAATTTCTGTTTCTTCATTATCAGCCGTTCAGTTTTATCAATGGCCTCATCCCAGGTAGACAGCAGAGCGGCAATGGCCTTTTGCTCGGGAAGCGGGGGGAGAGGGAAATCATAATTCTTCACAAAAATCGTAGGAACACGTTTCTGCCCCGCTGTACCTGTCATGTTAAGCTCGCCTGTTCCCCTAAAATGGTGAGTTCTTGTGAGGGTATTCAGATACTCACCCGTTATATTCTTCTTTGGACGGAGAACATGAAATTCGGTGCTGCCATATCCATGATCATTTTTCAGATCCGTGCATAGGCATCCTTTGTAATTCTCAAAGCATGGAGTAATCTTGGCAACCAAAACATCGCCAGTTTCAAAGGATGTAAAACCCTTCTTTACATCAATGGCTTTTCGAATTTCAGAACCCTGAATAATTCCTGATTCAGATACAGCGGTCATTGGAAGGAATGTAACCAAGCTGTCATCATCGACAGAATTTGAACGAGGATTTACCTGAGCTACATCCTTTATTTTGGATAGTTTCCAACCATCTGGAACTTGAACTGCCTTACTCATCGCTGAATCTCCCATACGCCTGACGGCGAATTATGAATTCTAAAGGATGAGTGATGAATTTTTTTCAATTCAGCATTCAGCACTAAGCATTCATCATTCATTATTGATTTCCTCCCTTAATCTGCTTCTGCGTTCGCCGTTCCGTTCCAGCTTTTTCAAATCTTCATCCGGCGTTGGCAAGTCTTCCGGCATGTTACCTCCCAGTTCTTTAATAGTCTGACGAACTTTCTTCCCAACCTCGAAGTGGGTGATATTGGCTTTTGCTTTGCCCTGAATCTTTTCCCGACAGAGTTTTTCCTCGGTCTGCGTGGCACGGAAGAGGTTTGCGGCCAGCTCGGTGCTGCCCATATTGTCGAGGATCTGCTGACTCTTTTTCAACCCTTTGCGGGTATGAATGCCCTTGGCGTCAAGTCCGTCATAAAGTCCTTTGTAACCGTGGTTCTGGAAGATGGCGAAATCAAGGTTAGATTCCACACCCGCCTGCTGCGCCGCTTCCACCAACATTTTATTATGCTCCTTCATTTCATTGCGGAGAAACAGTCGCTTTTCATCCTCCTTGAGCCGCTGAAAGGCTTCATCATCGGCTAATTCCTGGCGGCGAGTCTGAATGGCAAAATAGGTCTGCCCATTGGCAATCACTGGCTTGGAAGAATCCCCATTCTGGACAATCAGGTAACAAGCGTAGCGGGAGAGTTTGACATCTTCCAGCTTACGCTTGGCTCCTGAACCAATCTCGACCATTCCGAGGAAGTCCTCGAAATGGTTTGCGACATTATGCCCACTGTTTGTACAGGCCTCTTTTGCACGGTCGATTACAGGTAAAAAGTGTCTGTATTCCGAATAATCCAAAACCTTCGAGAGCTTGCGTGCCATCCAAAATTCTGAGCCATCATTTCCAGTCTGTTTAATATTTTCAAATGTCTGATGATGCCGCTTTTCAATATCTCTATCACTCATTTAGAAATCCTCCCGCATGAACCATTTTCCTGAAACCAATGAAATGGTTCGCTTAAATCTGTGTAAATCCGTATCCATCTGTGGTTCCAAAAAACATTCGTGAAAATTCGTGTCCATTCGTGGTTTCCTCCGAATTTACTCCGTATCCATCCATGGCTACTGAATCTGCTGTAATTTTTCCGCCATCTGCCTGCGCAGTACCACCAGCTCTTTCTCTAAATCGTCAATTTCCAGCTGCACCGCATCAATGTCGATTTCCTCTTCCTCTTCAAAGGTGTCCACATAGCGGGGGATATTAAGGTTAAAGTCGTTTTCCTTAATCTCAGCGAAGTTTGCCAGGTGGGCATATTTTTCAACGTCCTTACGCTCCTTGTAGGTGCTTAGAATCTTCTCAATATGTTCTGCACTCAGTGTATTCTGATTTTTCCCCGACACAAATTCCCGGCTGGCATCAATAAAGATTACATTATTTTTCGTGCTTTTTGTGGCTTTCGCGGTTCCTTCCCTGCCTCGGTCAAACACCAAAATCGCCACCGGAATGTTGGTGGTCGGGAACAGGTTGCCCGGAAGGCCGATAACGGCATCCAGCAGATTCTCCTCGATCATTTTCTGACGGATACGGCCTTCGGCGGCACCCCGGAACAGCACGCCATGGGGCACCACCACGGCAACCCGTCCCTGCTTTTCAAGGGCGGTTTCCATCATGTGGCTGATAAAGGCCCAGTCGCCTTTACTCTTGGGCGGAACCCCGCGCCAGAAGCGATGGTACTGATCGCTCTCGGCATTTTCGGCACCCCACTTATCCAGCGAGAACGGCGGATTAGCCACCACGCAGTTGAATTTCATCAGCCGGTCGTTTTCCACCAGCAACGGACTGTTCAGGGTGTCGCACCATTCCACCCGGGCGCTGTCAAAGCTGTGCAGGAACATGTTCATCCGGCAGAGTGCCCAAGTGCTGCCGTTGGACTCCTGTCCGAAGAGGGCAAAGTTGCGGTCGCCCACCTCTTTGGCTGCCTGAATCAGAAGTCCGCCTGATCCGCAGGCCGGATCACAGATGCGATCGCCCGGTTTTGGGGCTGCCAGCTTGGCCACCAATTCTGTCACTTTTAGCGGTGTAAAGAACTCTCCGGCCTTCTTTCCGGAATCGGAGGCAAAGTGCTCAATCAGGTAGATGTAGGTATTACCGATGACATCCCCGGAAACGAGGCTGGGTTTCATGTTGAGCTGCGGTTTGTGGAAATCCTCCAGCAATTGCTTCAGGCGGCGGTTCCTATCCCTGGTTTTGCCGAGGTTCACTTCGCTGTTGAAGTCGATATTACGGAACACCCCTTCGAGTTTGCTCTTGTTGCTCTCTTCAATATGGTCGAGCACAATGTTGATCAGCTCACCGATGTTAGCGGCTGATCTGCGCTCATACAGGCTGTAATAGGTAGCGGGGAATTCATCCAGAATTGTTTCTTTTCTGGTTTCCTCATTCTTTTCGGTGAGTTTTACCACCGGGAGTACAAACCGTTCCCGTTCGAGCTTGCGGCGGATGCGAACTTCATCGTCGCCATACTGCTTCCGATATTCTTCGTAGTGGTCCTGCCATACATCAGAGATGTATTTCAAAAACAGCATCACGAGGATGTAGTCTTTGTACTGCGCCGGATCAACAACACCCCGGAAGGTGTCACACGCCGCCCATGCCGCGTTGTTGATGTCTTTCTGATCAATCTTATTCATGATAATGCTCCTTTTGCAAACTGCATTAACCGTGTTGAAATATATTGCTCCCGCTTGTCGGCCAGCTCATGAAGCAGGGCTTGTTCACGCGCAGACAGCATGGCCAGCTCCACGATGTTTTTCTGTTTCTCCAAACCTGGAAGTGCTACCTCCAAATCTTCAATAGCCTGCTTGCTGATCATTTTCTGAACCGTTCCTTTGGCCTGGCTGGTTAAAAAAATCTGGGCATCCCGCTGGCTGATGTACCAGTTTAGATACTCGGGCAAAACCTTGTCCGGCCTGGTTACCCTTATCCTTAATAAGGGCGCGGCGACAACGGCCTTGCCCGGATTGTCAAGAAGAACCGCTGCCGTGCTTAGAGACCCGCGAGACCTGAATATCAAATCACCTCTTTTTGCGAGATGGTGCTCTTTTATGGCCTCCATATCGATTTTAACCAAATCATCACAGCCGACAGTGTTATCATCCAGCAGATCCTTCATCTGAATAACGGCAATTCCGCTACCTTCAGAGACTTTGAGACGGGACCTGAACGAGTACCCCATCTGCACGGTTGCCAGCTTTTTTATTTTCATCTTCATCCAATCACCTTGCAATATGCTGTAATGCTGT
>MUIB01000020.1 GCA_002084135.1 Spirochaeta sp. LUC14_002_19_P3
TAAGATTTACAAAAAGGAATATTTTATTGATTTCAGATGACAAAATTTGCTCATAACTTTGTAGACAACAACAATATCGCCAATACCGGCATACCTGCGATGACTTCCACCAAGTATTTTGATTGTCTGAACACGTTTTGCCCCGGAATTATCGGCAACATTCATGTAAGTTTGCATCTGAATCATGTTTTACCTACTTTGCCCGTTCTATAATGTCCATAAGCCGCCATCGCTTATCTTTGCTTACCGGGCGACATTCGATGATACGAACAGTATCGCCTTCACGCGCATCATTGATTTCATCATGCGCTTTGTATTTTTTCGACCGGGTAATATATTTTTTATACAATGGATGAAGCTGACGGTTGGAGACCCTTACCGTAACAGTCTTATTCATCTTGTCACTCACCACAATACCGGTGAAGGTTTTCTTGTTGCTTTTTCTTTCCATCTCAAGCCTTCCGAATACCAATGTTGTATTCATTGATCATGGTGTTCAGCCGCGCAATCTGCCGTCGGAGATTTCGTTTTTCCATCGGATTGTCAACATGACCAAGCACCATCTCAAATCTTAAATTTTTCAACTTACCTATAAGCTCTTCACGCTTGGCAGTAAGCTCTTCCTGCGTAAGATCGTTAAATGTTTGTTTCACAACTGTTACCCCGCATGATGCCTGATAATAAATTTGGCTTGAATCGGCAACTTGCTGGCGGCCAGCTCCATCGCCCTCTTGGCCAAACTGCTGTCAACACCAGCTAACTCAAACATAACCGTACCCGGCTTTACCGCAGCCACCCAGTATTCCGGATTTCCCTTTCCTTTACCCATACGGGTTTCAGCAGGCTTCTTTGTAAAAGGTATATCGGGAAATATACGTATCCACACCTTTCCGCCGCGCTTGATATGCCGAGTCATCGCTATACGCGCTGCCTCAATCTGTCTGGCCGTTATCTGTTTATTTTCCATGGATACCAAACCAAAATCTCCAAAACTGACAGCATTGCCGGACTGGGCACGCCTGGCATTGGGAATAGCCCGGCCTCTCTGAGTTTTCCTGTGTTTAACACGTTTCGGACTAAGCATCGCTACGCCTCACTCTATTATTATCCCGCCGTGTACGAACAAACTGACCCGCATCCTCTTTCTGATCCGATCCGAGTATCTCGCCGTTAAAAACCCAAACCTTTACTCCAATAACTCCGAATGTCGTAATGGATTCAGCAAAGCTATAATCAATATCAGCCCGCAAAGTATGAAGAGGTACGCGGCCATCCTTCATTTCCAACACCCGGCTCATCTCAGCACCGCCAAGGCGTCCGGATATCTTTATCTTAATACCCTGCACCCCGCCGCGCATGGCATTTTGCACCGCCATTTTTAAAGTACGCCTGAAAGCAGCACGATTTTTTAGCTGGCGGGCAATACCCTGAGCAATAACATGCGCATTCGTATCAGGCTTCCTGATTTCCTTTATCTTGACACTAACCTTTGTATCAGTAAGTTTCTGCAAGCGTACCGTCAACTTTTCTATATTGGCACCTTTGGAGCCTATGATAACTCCCGGTCGAGCCGTTTCAATCGTTAACGTTACCCTTGTCGGCTGCCGGACTATTTCAATATCAGTAATATCAGCACCCTTGGTTTCAGGGCTGTTCAAAGCCGCTTTGCGAAGCTGAATATCTTCATGCAGAGTTTTGGCATAGTCTTTAGGACTCACAAACCACCGGGATTTCCATTCTTTGTTTATACCCAGACGAAAACCGTAAGGATTAACCTTCTGCCCCATTTTTAACCATCCCTCTTATCAAGTACAACCGATATATGACTTGAGCGTTTGATTTGCCGATCTGCCCTACCGCGGCTGCGGGGCCAGATTGTTTTCCGGCTCGGTCCTCCATCAACAAGAAGTTCCGCTACATATAACATTTCTTCATCAAGGCCTGGATTCACATACCCTGCATTGGCCTGTGCCGACATTATTACCTTAGCAAGATAGCCCGCCCCCTTATGAGGCAGTGACTCAAGAATAGCCAATGCTTCCAAAACAGGTTTTCGCCTGACATTATCAGCTATGGGCCGAACCTTTGAAGGTGATATGGGCAAGTTTTTGGAAACCGCTTTGAATCCTTTTTTCGCTTCCATTTAGCGCCTCTTTCCCTTTTTATCCGATCCAGCATGGCCGCGAAATATTCGAGTGGGAGAAAATTCACCCAGCTTATGGCCAACAAGATTCTCCGTTATATATACCGGAACAAAAGTTTTCCCATTATACACCGAAACAGTTAGCCCCACCATTTCAGGTATAATAGTGGATGCCCGGGACCAAGTTTTAATCATTCCCTTGGAACTGCCTTTTTTGCCCTGCAATACCTTATTATATAAACTTTTTTCTATGAATGGGCCTTTCTTAACCGATCTTGACATTCTGGACAGTCCCCCTACTTACGCCGTTTCACGATAAAATTATCTGAATATTTATGCTTTTTACGGGTTTTCCCACCTTTGGTTGGCTTCCCCCAAGGCGTTACCGGATGACGCCCGCCGGAGGTTCGTCCCTCGCCTCCACCATGAGGATGATCAACCGGATTCATAACAACGCCCCTCACCTTGGGACGTTTTCCCAGCCATCGGCAACGACCAGCCTTTCCGTATTTAATATTCATATAGTCATCATTGCCAACCTCGCCAATAGTGGCGATACAGGTATTATGCACCAGTCGTGTTTCCCCGGAAGGAAGCTTCAGCGTAATATAATTACCCTCTTTCGCTTGAATTTGAGCACCGCCGCCCGCAGAACGAACCAACTGAGCCCCTTTGCCCTTTGTTAATTCTACCGCATGAATCATACGCCCTATCGGGATATTGCCTATTGGCAGACAATTCCCCACCTCGATAGAGGACTTAGGGCCGCTCATAACAGTACTGCCGACAGCCAGGCCCCGCGGGCAAATGATATAACGTTTTTCCCCGTCAATATAATGAATCAGTGCAATATTGGCGCTACGGTTTGGATCGTATTCAATACAGGCAACCTTTCCTGGAATACCATGTTTATCACGCTTAAAATCAATTATCCGATACTTTCGCTTATGCCCGCCGCCCCGGCGCCGTACACTTATACGACCGCCAGCCCCTCGTCCGGCCTTTGAAACCTTGCCGTTGGAAAGAGATTTTTCAGGACCTTTTTTAGCCAAACCCGAATTATCCAAACCCTGGTGGAAACGCTGCGAAGGTGTTGTCGGCTTATATGTTTTCATACCCATGATAATGACGATTCTCCTCTACACGCCTTCAAATGCATCAATACTCTGATTTTTTTCCAGAGTAACCATGGCCTTCTTCCAGGCCGGAGTACTACCGATACCGCGGCGAAAACTGCTTCTGGAAATAATTTTATTACTCCGCTTTTTACTGTGAACGTTAATGATACGGCAGTGCCGGGGCTGAACTTTATACAGCTGCCGAACGGCCTGCTTTACCATTATTTTATTAGCTTTCCGATCAACCTTGAAAACATAAGTTTTCACATCCCCTTCACGCAGAAGATTGGACTTTTCAGTAACAACTGGTTCAAGAATAATTTCTCTGGCATCCATTTTTAACTCCCGTAAAACTCACCGAGTTTTTTCACAGCACTCTCAAGGATGAGAATATTATTCCCATAGTAAAGATCGTGTGCCCGCAAGCGATTATATGTTAATAAACTCAAATTTCTAATGTTTCCGCCAGCCCGCCTGGTAAGTTTGTCATCAGCAGCAAGCACGAGTACAGTTCTGCCACTGTTGGGGAAATTATTCAGAATTGTTGCTAAATCACGGGTTTTACCCGACTCGATATGAAAATCCTCCACTACACGAAAACTTTCATCGTTGGCAGCTTTAATGCTCAAAATACTCTTCATGGCCAGCCGTTTGATTTTTTTCGGCAAATGATACGAATAATCACGAGGCTGAGGACCAAATACTACGCCTCCACCCCGCCATAAAGGGCTCTTGCGCCGACCTGCACGGGCACGTCCGGTGCCTTTTTGGCGCCAGGGCTTGGAAGTTGAACCATTCACCTCGCGGCGGGTTTTAGTCTTCGCGGTACCCTGCCTTAAATTCGCTAATTCATTGCGAATCGCATGCCAAATTGAGCCTTCGCTCACTTCGCGGGCAAAAACAGAATCCGCGAGAACAATATTTCGAAGTTCTTTCCCCTCTTTCGAGTAGACCTTCTTATCCATTATCTTTCTACCTGCGCTTTTTAGACTGACGAACAATAACCACACTGTTTCGGCTTCCAGGAACAGCCCCTTTAACCAACAGAATATTCTTCTCAGCATCAACCTTAATGACACGGAGATTTTGCACCGTGCTTCTCTCCCCCCCCA
>MUIB01000019.1 GCA_002084135.1 Spirochaeta sp. LUC14_002_19_P3
CCCCACTTTTACGATTGGCGGGGCCTGCGCCAGCGGCAATCTTGCAATGCGCGAAGGGCTACGGGATATTCAGAGCGGCGAGTCGCTGCGCTCAGTGGTATGCGGCCCGCCTTTCGATGTATCTCCGGCAGATATTCATGCTTCGGCTATCATCAATGCCGTGGTTATCAAGCCGGAGTATCAGGACAGGCCGGAAGAAGCCTCGCGGCCCTTCGATGTTGGACGCTGCGGTTTTCTTTATTCTCACGGGGCAGCTACTCTTGTGCTTGAAGATTTGGATACGGCTCTGAAGAGGGGCGCTCCTATTTATGGAGAGATACTGGGGGTAAAAGCCGGAGGCAACGCGAATCACCTGCCCATGCCGGGAGCGGAAAATCAAACCCGTGTTATGATGGAACTCATGAAAACAGCCGGAATAAAACCGGAAGACGTGGATTATGTAAACTGCCATGCCACGGGAACGCCTTCCGGGGATTTACAGGAGGTTTTGGCCATACAGGCAGCATTTGGAAGCCATGCAAAAAATCTGAAAATTAACGCGCCCAAGTCCATGCTGGGACATACCTGCTGGGGCAGTCCGCTGGTGGAAACCGTGGGTGCCCTGCTGCAGATGAAATACGGGCGGCTGCATCCCACTATTAATATTGAAAAGCTGGATCCGGCCATAAAACTCAATGTTATTACCAAGGCAGAGGATTATCAGATTGAATTGATGCTAAAAAATTCATTCGGCTTTGGCGGAATTAATTGCTGTTCACTGATTAAACGTTACAAGGAAGGGAAATGAATGCATTTGTTACCGGTGGTTCCCGCGGAATAGGGCGGGCCATTGTATTGAAATTCATACAGGAAGGCTATGGCTGCGCCTTTAGCTACAACAGTAATTCTCAGGCAGCGGATGATGTCGTAAAGCAGGCCAGAGCAATCAATCCCGATGCGGAAATACGTTCGTATCAGCTGGATCAGGCTCATGCGGATCAGGTTGAGAAAGTGGTTGAGCAGGCTCAGGAAGATTTCGGCGAAATTGAAGTATTGGTGAATAACGCAGCAATAAACCGCAATAATGCCGCAGCATTTATGAGCAATGAAGAATGGGATAGTGTAATTCAAACGAATTTATCCGGCCCGTTCTACTTTATCCGACAGTTTCTTATGTCCATGATAGGAAGCAAGTACGGACGTATTATTAACATTTCATCACTGGCTCAAACTGGCTCCAGCGGCCAGGCCAGCTATGCCGCCAGCAAGGGCGGTTTGGTTACGCTGTCCTCTACCATTGCCAGAGAATATGGTGCCAAGGGGATTACATCGAATATTGTAACTGTAGGTTATGTGGAAACAGATATGACAGAAACCTATCTCGCCCAGAAGCTCAGCAAGATATGGATGGAGTACTGCCCCATGAAACGGGTTGGCAAGGCGGATGAAATTGCAGATTTGGTGTACTATTTAACGACAGAGAAGGCTGGTTTCATCAATGGTGAAACCATTTGCGTATCCGGTGGTTTAACTTATGTGCCCTGATTTTCGTGAAGTAGCATTGGATAATACTGTATCAGAGGATTTTTCGTCTGATCGGCAATATAATAAAAATTGGAGATAGTGAATAAAAATGAATCGAGTTGGAATAGAAAAACTGAACATATACGGCTGTAGTATGTTTGTAGATCAGCGGAAACTGGCACTTGCACGGGATAAAGACCCCCAGAAGGTTATTGATGATTATCTTATCGAAACCCGCTCCCTGAACCCGCTGTGGGAGGATACGGTTACCATGGGGGCGAATGCCGCTAAACCCATGCTTGAAGGTGTTGATACTGACCGTATTGGAATGCTTATTGCAGGTACCGAGGGTGCGGTGGATTTTGGGAAACCGATTTCCACGAACTTAATCGGTGCTCTGGGGCTGAATAAGAATATTCGGAACTATGAAGTAAAGCATGCCTGTTACAGCGGACTTGCCGCGCTGGATACCGCGGTAAACTGGGTGGCTTCAGGGCTGAACGGAGGCCGCACGGCTCTGGTTATCGCGGCGGATTTTTCCCGCGAACACTTGAATCTCAAGGAAGAGTTTGTTCTGGGCGGTGTCGGCGCAGCCTTGCTGATTAGCAATAATCCGGAAATTGTGGAATTTGAGCCTCAGCGCAAGGGGACATGGTCTATTGATGTGTATGATACCTGGCGCCCTAGTGCCCTTGGCGAAGTGGGGAATAACGAGGTGAGTTTGTATTCCTACATGGATGCTTTAGAGGGCGCATGGGAAGATTATACCAAACGCGCCGGTTCTGAAGCCGATTTCGACCGCGATCATCGCTGGCTCTGCTATCATACTCCGTTTCCAGGTATGGCTTTTCAGGCGCATCGCACTTTGTGCAATCTTAACAGCCCGCGAAAAAAGGCCGAGGTGCAGGACGATTTCAGAAAACGGGTACTGCCGGTGCTGCGCTATTCTAAACGGATGGGCTCTACTTACGGTTCCAGCAACTTTGTCGGCACGGCCAGTCTGCTGAGCGGGGATGCCCCTGTTAAGAGCGGCGATAGAATCGGCTATTATGCCTACGGTTCGGGTGCTATTGGGGAATTCTGGAGCGGACGGGTGCTGGATGGTGCCTCAAAGCGGATGCAAGCCATGAATATAGACGGGAAGCTTGATTGCCGCCGGGAGGCCTCGGTTCAGGAGTACGAAGAGGTTGATACAAAACGCAGCGAAAGCATCGAACAGGAAAATTATGTTCCTGATCGGAACTTTCCCTCCGGTTTGTGGGACAACAACTATCAGGGTAAGGATTTATTAACCCTGGCTAAAATTGACGGCTTTGTTCGTCATTATGAGTGGAGCTAATTTTTTGCCGGTTGAAACACATAGAGACTGCGGGGCTGGAATTATCACGATGACGGATGCCGCTGGCGGAAACCGTCTCAATCCGGCTTTGATAGAGTCTCTTCATAAAGCCCTTGCGGCGTTTTCTGAGGACGATGGCGTTCGGTTTATACTCTTGCGATCCAATGGGGCGGCTTTTTGCCTGGGGATGGATTTGGAGGCTTATACTGCCGGTGGTACGGGGGAGGATTTTCACCGGGTGGTGAAGGCGTATTCCGAGCTGCTGGAGAGGATTCACGGCTGTTCCAAGACTGTTGTGGGGTTGATTGAGGGGCCGGTGAAGGCTGGCGGGGTAGGTGTGGCGGCGGCCTGCGATGTTGTTATTGCATCTAACGGCGCGAGTTTTGAGCTGAGCGAGCTTTATTTGGGGCTTATTCCGGCCAATGTTATGCCATATATTCTGGCTATGCGCATGCCGGTGAAGCGTGCCGCCTATTTGGTGCAGAGCGCGGCCTGTGTTGATGCGCTAACGGCACTGCATTGGGGCTTGGTGGATGAGGTTCATGCGCCCGGGGACATGGAAAAGGCACTGAAGAAACTTGGCCGCCGTCTTATGCGCATTTCCCCGATGGCGACTGCCAGGTATAAAGCATTTATGGAGGACTTGAGAGCAAGCCCGGTAGGGGGTCAGCAAAAAGACAGGGCTGTGAAGGCCTTGATTGATATTGCTTCGGGAGAGGATGTGAAAACTGCGGTGAAGGGGTTTTCCGATGGGGAGACTCCGTTATGGTTTAGGAATTTCCGGCCTGAAGGCCGTTTAAGCATAGTAGTTCAATAATAAACAGGGATGAAATAATGAGTGGAGTTATAGATTTTACCATGGAGCCGAGCGGAATTGCCTGGTTTCGTATGAAGGACGACAAGGGAAAAAATGTTTTTTCGGAAACCTTTGTGTCCGATTTCGTTCGTACAATGGACGAGGTTGAAGCCCTGCGGGAGCCTCCCCGTGTCATGGTACTGTGCGGTTTGCATGATGTTTTCAGTGCCGGGGCGGACAAGAGTACCCTGATTGCTCTTACCGAGGGGAAAATTCTTGTAAAGGATTTGCTGCTTTCCGAGCGGCTGGTAAACACGGAGTTTCCCATTATTGCCGCTATGGAAGGCCATGCCATGGGCGGGGGCTTGGCATTGGCTTGCTGTTCCGATATTGTTATCGCGGCACGGGAAAGCCGTTATGGGGCGGTTTTCATGTCCATGGGCTTTACACCCGGCATGGGAATCACTACACTTTTGGCAGACCTTATGGGACCATTTGTGGCCAACGAGATGATGTATACGGCTAAGCGGTTTAAGGGGATAGAGCTGGAACGGATGCATACTAATGTGAATCATTTTGCGGCGAAAATACGGGTACTGCCGATTGCCAAAGATATTGCCCGACAGATTGCCGAGAAGAATCCAGAGTCCGTTCGGCTGCTGAAATATGCTTTGGGGGCAAGGAAGAAGCATCTGCTTATTGAGGCCCGCAAGCAGGAGGATTTCATGCACC
>MUIB01000018.1 GCA_002084135.1 Spirochaeta sp. LUC14_002_19_P3
TTTTCCGCCGCTACTACGTTGTCAAAATGCTCACGTAGCCCAGCTACGCTCCGCTTTTGCCGCCTTGTATCGACAAAAAATTTCTTCGTCAATTTCCTAAAGCGGTTTTTTAGAGGTACCCTAAAAGGGGTTTGTTAGAGGTGGATTCAGCTCTTGGGCCGATAATTTCTCTCCATGTCCAAATCCACATCCCGCTGCTTGATACTTTCGCGCTTATCGTAGAGCTTTTTGCCCCGGCACACTCCCAGTTCCACCTTCACATACCCTCGGCTCAAGTAAAATTTAAGCGGAATGAGGGTAAAGCCCTTCTCGTTTACCCGGCGTCCCAGCTTAAGAATTTCCTTCTTGTGGGCCAGAAGACGCCGCGGCCTATCGGAGGCATGATTAAACACCCCCCCCTGCATATAAGGAGTAATCTGAAAGTTTCTAAGCCACAGCTCACCATCGCGCACCTCTGCATAGGCATCCGTAAAGCTGAAATGGGCATTTTTCAAGGACTTCACTTCCGTGCCCGCCAGCTCAATGCCGCACTCCAGTGCCTCCTCTATAATATAGAGAAACCGCGCCCGGCGGTTATCCGCCAGCAAACCCGGAGGAGATTCTTTTTTTTTCTTCTTGTGAGCCATAATAGCAGCAATAGTGGCATGAATTGCCCCTCCCGTCAATCGGTAGGACTTGCCAGTTAAACTTTATGGTTCTTTTTTATTGCTTATGGCTAGACAATGCCAGGTTTTGAGGATGGATTTGATGCCTCCTTCAACATAATTCCCGGAAGAGCCAAGATGTTAAATACAGCGAAAAAGGATCAAACCATGGAATTCAAACGGTCCCTACTCAAATTTCTCAACAAGCATATTCACCGTAATCAATTCCGGGAAGATATAAGGCTCCTCTCCAGGGCGGAAGAGAACATAGAGCGGCACCCCAGCCCGGCCAAACCGGGCCAGCCAGCGGGTTAGGGTTTCATCGTAAGCGGTAAGATCGGCTTTGATATGCACGATGTTGTTCGAGGCTATCAGATTGCGTATTGTGCTACTCTTGAGAACCCGTTGGTTCACTTTGCAGGTGGTGCACCAGTCGGCGGTGAATTCAAGGAAAACGGTTTCTCCGGTAGCGATGCGGCGTTCTACATCCTTTTCTTCAAAGGCAATAAAATCGACCTGCTCGGCTTTGGGCGTGGCAAAAATGAATCCGCTTCCTGCGGCCAGTATTACCGCAGCGGCTTGGCCGGAAATTCTGAACCATCTCTTGCTAGCCGGGCTGCGGGCCTTGCCCAGAAGCCAGGCCGAAAAACCCAGCGCCAAAAGCCACCACAGTAGCCCTGGAGCGCGATGAGGGGCCAGGGTCATATAGGTTGTGTAAAGGTAGAGGGTGGTGGCCATGAGCAGGAAGGCCATGGCTTCCTTGAAGGTGTTCATCCAGGCGCCGGGCTTGGGGAGCTTGATGCCCGGCAGCACTCCCAGCAGAACAAAGGGCAACGCGAGCCCCAGGCCAACGGTGCTGAACATGGCGAGAATAATCGCCGGGCTTTGGGAAAAGGCGAAGCCCAGAGCGGGTCCAAGCAGGGGAGCCGTGCAGGGAGTGGCGACAAATACCGCAAAAATACCGGTAAAAAAACTCCCGGCATAGCCGCCCCGGCCTGAAACAGCCGCTGCGCCTTCCATGCTTTTGCGCGGTGCCTCTATAACAAAAACCCCGAACATACTCAAACCGAACACCCATATTACGGCGATAAGTGCCAGCAGAAAGCCGGGCGACTGAAACTGAAATCCCCAGCCCAGCCGCGTTCCCGATGCCTGCAAAGCAATAACAACGGCGGCAAGTGCCCACATTGACACCAAAATTCCCGCCGCATACAGCCAGGCATGAGCCAGAACCGCCGCCCGACGCGCCCCGGCCTGCTTTACCAGCCCCAGAGCCTTTACCGACAGCAGCGGCAGAATGCAGGGCATCAGGTTGAGCAACACGCCGCCCGCGAAAGCCATGAGCAGAAATAACAGTAGCGCAAGGGGTTTTAGCTGTGCACTCCCGTCCGGCATCTGCATGGCCTCTAAACCGCGACTGTTCCAATCAAGTATGGAAAGCACCTCTTCATCGGCTTCAACAGCCTCCATGGAAGCAGGATTGAAGGCGATACGGTGAGTGTCCATGTCCGGTAGCAGACATACTCCATTTTCCTCACAAATCTGAAAATAGGCAGTAACAAGCAGCGTAAGCGGCTGGGCAGTGGAAGAACGGAATTCCAGGAGAAGGGTGGTGTCATCGTAATAATGTCCAACATCGTCGATTATGTCCGGTTCGGCGCGAAGCACCGAGCCATAGATAACACCCTGAACGGCTTCGGGAACAAGGGTTAAGTAATCCGAATCGGTGTGATGATAGTCGTTTGGGAAAATATAATGGACAGCGATTAAGCCCGATTGGGACTGTGGATTCCAGGCGGCGATGCGGGCAGAGGTTTGGGGGCGGGGAATGGCCTGCTTAAAGGAACTCCCAAAGCCGCCGAGGCCGGGCAGACTGTTCTCTCCGCTCTGGGCACTGATTATACCCACAGCGCAGGAGATCAGCAAAAAGACGAAAACGATTTTTTTTACGGGTGAAAACTGTAACATGTCTTGTTTCTTTATCCTAAGCGCGAGAAGCCGCGCTCCAGGTCGGCAATAATATCGTCGGGATGCTCGGCACCGATGTTCAGCCGGATAAGATTGGCGGGAATGTCCGCCATTATGCGGGCCTCTTCCCCCTGCTGCTGGTGGGTGCTAATGGCGGGAATGGTGGCCACCGACTTGATTCGTCCAAGATCGGTGGCGCGGTAAATCATTTCAAAACCGTCCATTACCCGGCGTGCGGCTTGGCCTCCACCTTTTACCCGGAAGCTCATCAGATGGCTGTAGCGGTTTACCGGTTTGCCGCTGTCCAGTTCGGAATCGGCCAGCACCATGTCCCGCTTGGCCAGCTTGTGCATGGGATCGCTTTCCAGGCCGAGGTAGTGGACCTGTTCCACCCCGGGATGCTCGGCCAGCCACTGCGCTATTTGCATGGCATTTTTGCTCATTGTATCCACCTTGCTGCGAAGGGTGCGCAGGTCGTTGAGTACCATTAAGGCGTGGAGGGGGTTCATGGAGGGGCCGTTGTCGCGGTAGGGAAGAAATTTTACCCATGAGGCGAAATCGTCTGTCATTTCCTTTGCTTGGATGACTTTTTCGCTTACCAGATTTTTTCTGCTGATAATGGCGCCGCCTATGCCCAAGCCCCCGGCGGTGATGGTTTTTGAAAGGGATTGAACAACAATGTCGGCACCCAGGGTGAGCGGGCGCAGCAAGGCCGGGGTGGCAACGGTGCTGTCTACAATAAGGGGAATGCCGTGCCGGTGGGCGAGTTCGGCCAGGGCTTTAATGTCACAAAAGGCAATGTTGGGATTGCTAGGCAGTTCGGCGTAAAGGAAGCGGCTGTTATCGTCGATGAGTGCTTCCCAGGTTTGTAGGTTGGAGGGATTTTGTACCCACCGTACCAGGCGGCCTTTTTCCTTCTGACGGATGCTGAACTGCTGGAAAGCACCGCCGTAAATACAGGCTGAAGACACGAAGTTAATCGGTTCATCGGCGGCTTCGGAGAGTTTAACCAGAAATGGTTCCACCGCGCTGGTTATGGCGGCCATGCCGCTGCTGGTTACAACCGCGCTTGTTTCCATATCCGATCCGTAGCCTTCCAGCAGGGCCAGTACCCATTCCAGATAGTAGGTGGTGGGGTTGGCGATGCGGGCATAGCACCAGGTGGGGATGAGATAGGCCAGTCCGGCTTCCATTTCATCACTGTCGCGGTATCCCTGACTGGTGGCAATGTAGGCTGGTTCTATTATTGAGCCCTGATTTTCCTCCAGGGCTTCCCGCATGGTGTACATGCCGTGCACGGCGATAGTATCGAAGCGGCATCGTTTCATCCGCCGGAAATCGTCCTCCCGGCGCTTTACAATCTCCTGTCCCCGATTCACATAATTTTGCACTCCAGAGCTTAGCTGAGCATTATTATTCATGGCTGTATTGTATACTGCTTATTCAATGTTGTCAATAGGGTGGGGGAAACCACGAATGGGGAGGGGTGGAACCACCTGCCTGCGCCGAGGCTTCGGCAGGCAGGCGAAATGCTTCAAGAGACAATCTTTTTTAAGAAGACCACATCCAATCCCCCGTCCCCAATTCTCAAATCTCAAATCTCCCCCCTCCAGCCTGAAAATGCTGCGGGTTCAGACCGCCCTGTTTCGCTTTGAGGCGGCTCCCAAAGCTCCCTCCGGCACACAAAAAGCATAAATTTTCAACTTTTTTAATAAATTTTTCCAAATTTTGAATTTTTAAGCCCTTGGA
>MUIB01000156.1 GCA_002084135.1 Spirochaeta sp. LUC14_002_19_P3
GTAGGCGGGGGATTGCGTGGTTTTTTCCTGTCGCTGAATATCACAACCGGCAGAATGGGAACCTTTGGGAAACGATAGTTCAGGTGGGCGAAGTAGTAATGATACTTGTTTATGTCGAATTGCCTGCTGTTAGATTTGAACTCAAACAGTACCAGTATCACTTCACCCTTGGCGAAGGTATATTTTACCACCGCATCGGCACGGATTTTTCCGTAGAGGGGGAAGTTTTGGCCCATCTCTTCGCTGAGCACTTCATGCTTTACTATACCGCCCTGAGCGGCAACTATGCCTTTGAATAGCCATTCAAGGAACTGGATGCCATAATCCTTGAGAATGTTTTTGAAAAAGGAATCGTGGTCAATGCTCTTTTTGACTTGCTCTGTGTCTTGTGGGGTTTTGTTTTTATTCTTGCTCATTGTGCACTCCTTATATATTAAGAAGGGCTCCAAGGGCCTAAAAATTCAAAATTGAAAAAAATTTATTGAAAAAAATGAAAATTTATGCTTTTTGAGTGCTGGAAGGGGCTTTGGGAGCCGCCTGAAAGCGAAACAGGGCGGCCTGAACCCGCAGTCAAAAACCAATCCCGTTCGTGTCTTTCGCCCATTTCGTGCCTTTCGCCTGCCGAAGCCTCGGCGCAGGCAGGTGGTTCCAAACCGTAATGGGTGCGGTTCCCTCGAAAAGATTCATATTAAGGGCACCTTAATTCAAAAAAGCCAAACTGAACCACGGTATGTAGGTAATCAGCAGTACACCTACCAGCAATACCAGCAGGAAGGGAACAACCTGTTTGTAGATTTTGGTCATGGGTTCTTCAAAGGTGTAGCTGGCAAGGAAAAGGTTCATTCCTACCGGCGGGGTAAGATAACCGAGCTGGAGGTTGGCGAGAAAAATAATTCCTAACTGCACCGGGTGTACCCCATAAAGCTCACCGAGGGGAATAATGAGCGGCACCACAACCAGAATGGCTGAATAAATGTCCATAAGGGTGCCGGTTATCAGCAGGGTAATATTTAGCAAAATAAGAAAAACAAAGCGCGAAGAAATGTGGTTACGGAAGAAGCTGGTAAGCAGGGTGGGCACCTGGGCATCCACAATGAAGTAGCTCAAGCCCTTCGCGGCGGCGAGGATAACCAGTACGCCGCCGATAACCGGAATGCCACGCCGGAGAGTACGGAAAATCAGTTCCCTATTCAATTCCCGGTGCAGCACCGTAAGGATTATGGTATACACTACCGCCAGAGCGGCTGTTTCCACCACATTAGTAAAGCCGCTGAAGTAAGCCGTTAACAGCACAGCTGGCAGAAGAATATCCCCCGCCGCCCCTTTTACCGCCGTGCGGAACTCCCCAAGATTAAAGGCTACCCGCTCACTGCCATTGCGCAGGGCGCGGATTACGCCCATCGCGGCGAGTACGGTAACCAGCAGGATGCCTGGCAATAGCCCGCCGATGAACATGTCCAGTATGCTAATTTGAGCGGTTACACCATACATTATAATCGGCAGAGCTGGCGGGAACAGCAACCCAACACTCCCGGAAGATGTAATGAGCCCCTGAGCAAAGTCTTTTCCATACTGCTTGCTTTTAACCAGAACCGAAGCCAAAAGGCCGCCGAGAGCCAGCACCGTTACCCCGGACGCGCCGGTAAAGGTAGTGAAATAGGCGCATGCCACCACCACCACCACGCCAAGGCCGCCGGGCAGCCAGCCGAGGGCGGCCCGGAAGAAACGCACCAGCCGCTGCCCCGCAGTCCCTTCAGAAAGGAGATAACCCGCTATAGTGAACAGGGGAATAGCCGGAAGAATATTGCCAGTAAGAAGGTTGTAGGCTTCGTTGGGCAGGGATTCCAGCGCCCCCCAGCTTCCTGAGAAGAGCAGTAGCGCCGTACCGCCTAACATAAGGTAAATGGGCAGGCCATAGACACCCAGAAAAAGCAGCAAAGCAATCAAGGGCCAGCGTAGCCAGGATAATATGCCGTACCAAATATCTACACTGTCAAAAAGTGTGAATGGCAAGTCCATAAACACCGTTCCCAGCAAATTCACGAGCGCAGGCCAGGAAAACACCAGCCCAAGAAACAGCCCCAAAGGCAGCCAGCGGGACGGCTTTTCATCAGGCCGCCACATAGCCCGAAGGGCCATGGCAAGATAGCCAATGGGCAAAATAATCAGTATCAGTCGAATCGGCACTTTGCCCACAACATGACCGGGAGCAAAACCCAGAGCCAAAAAAGAAGCCGAGGCCGCCGCGAAAGCCGTATTTATCGCGACAGAGCATACATCCCTTATAAAAAGAAAAATATACCCATAGCCCCGCTTCGGCTCACGGCCCGAAGAAAGGGAAAGATGAAAGCCTTCACGGGAAGCCGTTATACCGCCTATCCAGGCAACCCAGATAACAACATGCTGCACAAACCCGGACGACCATACCAAACCGGAACCACTGATACGGCGCAGGATAATTTCCGCTGTAGGCACCAGAGCCAGGGCCAGTATAAACACTCCGCCCAGCGAATCTTCCGCCAGGGATATATCCAGCCGCCAATTTTTCTTCATCCATTACTTCCTTAATTCCTGCAGAACAGATTTCAGGCCATCATAAACAGCAGGGGGAATGGATTTCTTTGTCCCCACCATCAGCTCATGCCCAAAGAGCATCTTTTTATCCCATTGAGCTCGTTCTTCTTTACTAATCTCAATCAGCTTCAAGCCATGCTCACCCATTACCCTGAGGGCTTCATTATTCAGCCTGAGCGATTCATCATAAAAACCCTTTACCAGTGCCACCATGGATGCCTTTAACTCATCGCGGTATTCCCCCGGAATGCGCCGCCAGGTTTCCCCGCTCATTACCACACCGCCGACAACAGGCGCTAATTGATAATTGGTCATGTAGGGGGTAAGGGCGAACCATTGAAAAGCGGCGGCGGCAACCGGCGGGGCATAATAGGAATTGGCCAGCCCGCTTTGCAGGGATACCATAATTTCGCCAAGCGCCACCGGTGCAACACGAAAGCCCAGAGCCTTGAAGGCTGCCGCCATATCGGTTTCAGTATTATCAATAACCAGAGTTTGCCTCTGCAAATCCGCTGGAATTCGCAAAGGTTCCTTAGCGAACAAATAAGCCCAGCCAGCTTGAGACCAGGAAAGTATTTCAAAACCTTCCTCGCGAAACCTTGTATCGAAGCGGCCAACCCAGTTAGAAAGAACATAATCCAGTTCATCATCATTTTGAATGAGCCCCGGAAGAGAAACAACAAAAGTTTCCGGTACCATGGCACGAATGCCAAAAACGGAAAATATTCCAATATCAAGCTGACCAATGCGTATTTTGCGGATCATATCCGATTCGCTTCCGGCTATACTTCCCGGATAAACCTTCAGTTTAATCTTGCCGCCGCTTATCTTCCGCCATTCATTGGCCATTTCCAGCAGGCCGTTGTTCCACTCGGTACCCTCCGGCAAAGGGCTGGCCAGTTTAATCGTGAGAGAGCAAAGTGCTGAAGGTATAAAGATATACAAAAACACCATGCTGAACAGGAGATACTTCCCGTGAATGAGCCGTGTTAAAAATTCTTTTTTGGGGCGTTCCCTGCCGCTTTCAGCAGCAGGGCGGGCTTTGCGGAGTTTCAGTCCTCCGCCTTGCGGCTTCGGACCGGCTTGCACCGCTCCTCCAATCCCTAACGCATCTCCAGGCGGGGTGCTACTCACCCTCCCCCCAAACTTACAATGAAGAGCGGAAAATTGGGGCACTTTGCGCCCCCCCCAAGAAAAAATTCCAATTCGTTCCATGGTTTTTACCAGAGTGGTTCTTTTTATGCTAACTCTCATTGCTGTCTCATTTTCTCCAAAGCGGCGGTAAAGTCCTTATACACCTTGTTGGCAATCCACTTATCAGGGCCTATGAGCAGGGCATGGCCGTCGGTGAACACCTTACCCCACTCTTTGCCTTCCCTCTCCGAAAGATCGGTTACAACAAGGCTGTTTTTCCTCATAACATCCATAGCCTTATCATTCAGATTCTCCGCTTCCTCATAAAATTCACGGGATACTTCATCGACAGCCTGGAGGAGATCGGCGTGAAATTTGGCGGGGATACGCTGCCAGGTTCGCTCACTGATAACAATGCCGCCGATTACTGGTGAGAGTTTGAAGTCCAGCATATAGGGTGCTTTGGCAAACCACTGATAGGCGGCGGCGGCTATGGGCGGGCAGTAAACCGCCGTAACCATACCACTCTGCAGGGCGGTCATCACTTCGTTAAGGGCTAAGGGAACAACATTAAAGCCCAGGGTTTTGAAATTTCCCGCCAGTTCGCTGTCGGTGTTGCTTACCGAGAGCTTTTCCCGGCGCAGCTCATTGGGCGACTGAACCTTATCGGCAGTGTAAAAATAAGCCCAGCCGGACTTCGACCATGAGAGCACCCTTACCCCTTTACTGATAAAATTTTCGCTGAACCGCGGAGCAAATTCATTGATGGCATAATCCAGTTCGGCTTCCGACTGGAGAATGCCCGGCAGGGCCATAACGAAGGTATCGGAAACCAGGCTTTTCATTCCGAAAATGGTAAGAACCGCGCTATCGAGCTGATTGAAGCCCATTTTACGCAGCATATCGTCTTCATCGCCAACAATGCCGCCGGGATAGATGCGCACACTAATCTGGCCGCCGCTTATTTCCCTCCACCTGTCGGCCATGCGTTTAAGCGAAGTGTCCCACGCGGAACCCTCGGGAAAAGGGCTGCCGAGTTTAATGGTCAGCCCCCCCGCCACGGAGGAGATCAGCAAAGCCAAAAATACTGTTAATACAACGTGTTTTTTCATAATCAGAAATCCGTTAAAAAGAAATTTTCAATGTTATCCAGCAGCCACTGGGCCTTCCGCTGGTAGATGATAGTCAGCAGGCGGGTATCCGGCGACTCCTCGGGGTCTATAGCCAGGGCCTTGCCGAGGTAGTCCCGGTAAGCGGCGGCATCCTGCTCCTTAATGGAAACAGCTGTCGCCATGGTAATGTGCGGAGAGGGCGACTTCCCGCCGGAGAGTTCAAGGGCCCGCTGGTAGTGGTATTGCACCCTCGAAGCCGTATCAGCACCCGCTCCCGCACGCGCATAGTATTCATCCATAAAAGCGGACATGGAAGGACTGCGCTCCCGCATGGCCGCCGTTACCGCTGAGGGCAGGGCGTTCTGTACCTGAATAAGGGCATCGTGTATGCCGGAATTTTCGTCGTCCAGCTCCAGAGAGCGGTAAATGAGCAGCACGGCCTTGTCCAGGCTCGCGGCCAGTTCTATATCCAGAGGATCGGTGCTGGCCATGCCTAGCCAGGCCAGGCCTGCCCAGAAGGCTGTTTGAGCATCGTTTTCACCCAGCATACTCACCGCATCGTCATAATTTCCCGCTTCCAGGGCACGGGAAAAGCCCTCATAACGCAATTCCAGGGCCTGCAAGAGATAGTTCCGGCCCCGGCGGTAGAGCTTTTTCGCCCTTATGCGGGCGGCTTCGGCCTCCCGCCAGAATTCATCGTCTAGCATATCGGCCGGCATTTGCACGAAAGCTCCCGCATACATGGCAAAATTCTGCCCCGTCGCGGCGGCCAAATCCGCGTTTTCCTCATCGTAGCTGAGCAGAATCTCATAGAGTTTCAGGGCCAGCGGCAGGGCATCGCGAATCAGCAGTGGATCGTCATCGGAAGTGAAAACACTTGCTCCATCAGGAGATGAGAGCATATCCGCCACTGAACGCATTGCCGACTTCTTTACCGAGGCACAGGAAAACAGCACGAAGGGGAGCAGTGCGAGGAGTAATTTAAAATTTTTCATACTGGCAACAGTAAACTATTTCAGGCAGGAAGGCAAGGGCTTAAAAAAAGTTTTTTGGGGCAGGTGTGATTTGGCTGCGGTTTACAAGCTCTATCCAGTGTAGAACATATACAAGATACTGGAGGAAAGGTGCCAAAAAAGCTGTTTTCACTGCTTTCAGGCTACTGGAGGAAAAAAATTTTAATTTTTTTAATTTTTTTTATGGAATTTTGAATAAAAACCCCTTGTGAACGCTTCTTATAAGTAAAGGGCACCTAAAAGACTTAAAGGGGGATGTGTGAAAATTTATGCTTATGCGGCATCCGGTTATGCCGGGCAGTTAGTTTCGGTGGAGGTGGATATACGGCGGGGCATTCCCGGCCTGGACATTGTAGGGCTGCCGGATAATGCGGTGCGGGAATCCCGTGAGAGGGTACGCATTGCCATTAGCCGTAGCGGCTTTGAATTTCCCAAGCAGAGAATACTGGTGAATCTTTCGCCGGCGGACTTAAAAAAGGAGGGTGCCGCCTACGATTTGCCTATCGCGGTGGGAATTCTGGCGGCTTCCAATCAGCTTCCTCTTATAAGTGGAAATGACATTCTCTGTATCGGAGAATTACTGCTGGATGGCTCCATCCGTTCTGTATCGGGTGTACTTCCGGCCGTAGCGGCCGCAAAAAATCATGGGGTTAACCGCTTTATTGTTCCTGCAATGAATCTGCCTGAAGCCTTAACTCTGGCCTGTAAAACGGCATTTGGCATCGCCGCGCTTCAGGAACTTGTTCCGGCACTGGAACAGCCTCAAAATCTGCTGCCGGAAACTGTCCTGGTACAGGAGGAGGCTTCAAGTTCCTGCGAGGATATTTCTGAGCTGCGAGGGCAACCGATTCTGAAGAGGGGGCTGGAAATCTGTGCGGCGGGCGGACATCATTTAATTGTATTCGGCCCGCCGGGAAGCGGTAAAACCATGGGGATTCGCACCTTGCCCGGTTTGCTCCCGGATTTGAGTCCGGAGCGGGCCCTGGAAGTAACACGAATCTGGTCGCAGTCCGGTTCTCTGGGAGAGCGAAAGGGCTTAATATACCGCCCGCCGTTCAGGGAACCGCATCACACCGCTACGAGTGAAGGGCTGGTGGGCGGTGCCGCGGGCAAGCCGGGGGAAGTCTCTTTGGCTCACGGCGGAATACTGTTTCTCGATGAGGCACCGGAATTCGGCGGGCGGGTACTCCAATCGCTGCGGGAACCCCTGGAATCAGGCCGGATCGATTTGGCCCGCGCCGGACGAAAGTGGTGGTATCCGGCCGATTTTCAGCTGGTAATGGCTATGAATCCCTGTCCCTGCGGCAATCTGGGCCGGGAGGAAGCCTCCTGCTTATGCACAGCACCGGAAATTAGCCGCTACTGGCGGCGTATAGGCGGTGCGCTCATGGACCGGGTGGATATAAGGGTTCCGGTTTCCCCAGTCGATCCGCAGGCACTGCTTGAACCGCCTGGAGAAGACTCCAGAACCGTGCGGGAACGGGTAAATCTGGCCCGCGATATGCAGCTTCGCCGCTACCACAACTGCTTATGGAGCATCAATGCCGATATACCTCCCGGTGAACTGCGCAAGGTTGTGAAACTCGATGATACTTCCGCCATTTATTTTACTGAAGCAGTCCGTAAACTTGGTTTGTCGTCCCGTGCTGCTCATGGAGTACTGCGGGTGGCAAGAAGCATCGCCGATTTAAGCGGTCGTTCTGATGTGGATACAGATGATATTTTAGAAGCTGTACAGCATCGGCGGCTTGGAGACAGGGATTTGTACTGGACAACGCTGTAGTATTATAGGCACCATTATTAGAGGACACCAGCATAACAATGAAGCATGGCCCTTGCTATAACTAAAAAATTTGCCTAGAATAAAAGAAGAAGGAGTGCCCAATGCCAATGAGATGGAACAATATGGACAAGGCGCGAGCCTATCGCCGCCTCAGGCGTAGTGAAAAGCTGCCCAATCTCGCAGAAGTATTAAATGCCGAACGGATGGAAAGCTGGGTAATACCTGGCGGCGGCGGACTTGATTACTATTACGGGGCAAGTCTCCTTACACCGGAAATTATTGACAACCTGCAGGCACTGGCCAATGAACAGCAGCTTGTGCGGAAGTATCTGGCTATGGTTAAGGGGGAAAAGTTTAATACTGGCGAAAATCGCCGGGTTCTGCACCATCTTACCCGTGGTAACGTAAACGGCAGGGCACGTGATGAAAACGGCTTCAATATTGGGAAGTTCTATCGGGATGAGTACCACCGTATCAGTCAGTTTGTAAAACAGGTATATCGCAGCAAGGTTCAAACCAGCTGGGGACTACCTTTTGATAACGCAGTTCAGATTGGTATAGGCGGTTCGGATTTAGGCCCAAGGGCACTTGCTCTCGCTCTTCAGGGGAGCTGTGAGCAAAAATTTCCATGTCACTTTGTTTCCAATGTCGATCCCCACGATGTGCTTCAGGTTAGACAGCAGATAGATCCTTCCCGAACTCTTGTTATACTTGTTACCAAAAGCGGTACAACACAGGAAACCCTGGCCAACCATCGGCTCTTGAATAGATGGATTAAACACCATCTCTCGCCGGATGCTGATGTGTCTTATCATACTGTCGCCATTACCAGCCAAACCAGCCCTCTGGTGAATTCCAAAGATGTGCGAATCCCGTTTTACATTGATGATAACATTGGCGGACGCTTTTCCTCTACAAGTGCGGTTGGCGCACTTGTTCTGTCTCTGGCGTATGGGCCACAGGTGTTTGAAGAGATTCTTGCAGGTGCCCATGAGGCAGATATGGCTGCCCGTGAAAAAGATATTCGGAAGAATGCCGCGCTTATGGATGCAATGATAGGCGTTTACAATCGCAATATTCTTGGTATGCCTGCCACGGCCATTCTGCCCTACGCCCAGTCGCTTGCCCGCTTTCCCGCTCATCTCCAGCAGCTGGATATGGAATCCAACGGCAAGAGCGTAAACCGCTTCGGGGAGCCCGTAAACTACCCCACCGGACCGATTATTTTTGGCGAACCGGGCACGAACGGCCAGCATTCCTTCTATCAGCTTCTCCATCAGGGTACTGATATCATACCGCTGCAATTTATCGGCTTCCGCCAGCCCCCCCGGGAATTTGAACCTGAAGCGGATGGAATGGAGAACTACATTAAGCTCAATGCCAATCTTGCCGCACAGATTATCGCATTCGCCAAGGGCAGGAAGCATGAAAACGCCAACAAAAATTTCAACGGCGGACGCCCCAGTACCATTTTGGTGGGGGATAAACTTACACCGCGGGCACTGGGAGCCCTGCTGGCCCATTATGAGAACAAAATTATGTTTCAGGGTTTTTGCTGGAATATCAATTCCTTCGATCAGGAAGGCGTGCAGCTTGGGAAAATACTAACGGACTCCGTTCTTGCCGGCACCGCTGAAGATGAAACCCTCAAGACATGCGCAAAGATACTGGGTATTGACCAACTTGGGACTTCCGGGTAGTTTGAACACATTATGCCGAAACATCCAAAACATGTAAGGAGGATACTGTGAAAGAACCAGTAAAAATTGTCGTTACCGGTGCGGCGGGACATATTGGCTACTCGCTTGTTTTTCGTATAGCAGAAGGTGCTATGCTGGGTGCTGATCAGCCTGTAATATTGCAACTGCTGGAAATACCGCAGGCTATGAATGCCGTGGATGGAGTAATGATGGAACTGGCTGACTGCGCATTTCCGCTTCTGTCGGGTGTGGAAGCGGCGGACGATCCGAACATTGCCTTTAAGGATGCAGATTTTGCGCTTCTGGTGGGTGCACAGCCACGGGGGCCGGGCATGGAACGTGCCGATCTTCTCACAAAGAATGCAGCCATTTTTTCCACTCAGGGCAAGGCCATAGATGCCCATGCCAAGCGAAGCATTAAGGTGCTTGTGGTAGGCAATCCGGCTAACACCAACGCCCTTATTACCCGAAAAAATGCTCCGAACATCGATCCGCGAAACATTACCGCGATGATGCGGCTGGATCATAACCGTGCGCTGTCGCAGCTGGCCGCGAAAACTGGTTGTAGGCCCGGTGATATTGAAAAACTGGTGGTATGGGGCAATCATTCCCCCACCCAGTATCCCGATATAAGCTATGCCGAAATGAAGGGTAAAAGTGTTGCATCGCAGGTAAGCGAAGAATGGAATGCGAATGAATTCATTCCTACCGTGCAGCAGCGCGGCGCGGCGGTTATTAAAGCACGCGGCGCATCATCCGCCGCCTCTGCGGCGACCGCGGCAATGAATCATATAAGGGACTGGACTCTGGGTACTCACGGCAAATGGATAAGCATGGGAGTATGCAGTGCGGGCAATCCTTACGGAATTGATGAAGATTTGGTGTTTTCTTTTCCGCTTACCTGCCAAAACGGCGAATGGAAGATTGTGGAGGGCTTGAATATCAGCGAATTCAGCCGGAAACAGTTAAAGCTTACCGAAGAAGAATTGATTCGCGAGCGGGAAATTATCTATGGGGCACCTCTAAAAAACCCATTTAGTTCTTGACTCGATCTTTTCCGCCGCTCTTAAGTTGTCAAAATGCTCATGTAGCCCAGCTACGCTCCGCTTTTGCCGCCCGACAAAAAATTTCTTCGTCAATTTCCTAAAGCGGTTTTTTAGAGGTACCCTACGGCAGTTGAAATTTCAACCGCATCCAAAAACCTTAAGCTCCCACAAACACTGCTTTTTAACGAG
>MUIB01000003.1 GCA_002084135.1 Spirochaeta sp. LUC14_002_19_P3
ATGTGGTAAACAAAATTGGCTACATTGCTTCAAACTTGCTGGAGGGTCAGTTTAATCAGGTGCCTTTTTATGATGCCTATCAGCTTCTCAAGGAGAAGAAACAGGTTATCGATGTGCGGGAAATATCGGAGTACAAGGCTGGGCATTTTGCCGGAACCGTCAATATACCCATGGGGGAACTCCGGCAGCGAATGAGTGAAATTGATAAGTCGAAGCCGGTTTATGTTCACTGCCGTACCGGGGAAAGAAGCTATAATGTAACGATGATGTTGAAAAGCCATGGGTTTGATGTCTATAACATTGCCGGAAGCTATGAGTTTATCAAGGTTTATGAGGAGGTATCACAGCATATCGACAAAAATCGTGAAAATATTCTGGTTATGTAATGGTTTGGACTGATTGAGTGAATCGTTGATTGGCTCAATCGGTTCTATCGCTTTTGTTATGTTTTACCAGGCCAGCATAAATTCGGCAAGGTTCCCGGAGAGCCGGTACTGGAATTATTGGAGGAATAAATGAAAAAAAATATTGTCATAGGTTTATCTTTGCTGCTTGTATGGATAGCCTTAATGTATGTTCTGGGAACTAATGTATCCGTTGGAATTGCGGGTTATCTTATGGGATATGCCCTTGCCCGCGGATATTACGGCTTTGCCGGCAGTGTGAACCGGGCCTATCGGATGAAGAGTTTTCGCTTGATGCAGTCGATGCTGGAATTGTTTATTTTCTGCGCCATTCTGATGGCTGTCTTCTTCTTTGTTAGAGGCGGTTATGACGGCTTCAAGCTGAAGGTGTACCCGCTTAACCTCGGGGCAGTAATCGGCGGCCTGCTGTTTGGTATAGGCATGGCAATGGCTAGCTGCTGCGGTTCCGGCACTCTGGCCGAGCTTGGGGAATCCACCACCAAGGGATTCATCGTTCTTGTTGGTTTTTGCGCGGGCGCGTTTTTAGGCTTTCGTGCTCAGGGGGCGAGCCCTCTGGTTACGGAAGGGCCCAAGGTATTTTTTCCCGATCTTGTGGAAAGTCTTCCTTTGGGGCTGTTGCTCGGTGTGCTTATAACTGTTGTACTGGCGTTGTTTTTTAAGTGGATAACGTCTCTTGTGGAGAAGTCCGTGAACGGAAAAAACACAGTTCGGCTCAGCTTTGAAGAACCCATAGACAATTCCAAATATCCTACTCTTCTGGAAAAAATCTTTGTCCGCCCGTTCAGCCTGCGGGAAGCGGTTGTGGCCATAGGCCTTGCCTACCTGCTCATTAATATTACCGCAAAAACGGGTTGGGGGGTTACAACCGGATTCGGCTACTGGTTTGGTAAATTCCTGGTTCTTCTGGGTGTCGATGTGGAAGCTGTTTCTCAGTACAGCACCCGGTCGGTGGATTTCTTTATGACGCCGCTGATGCAGAGCAACCGCACCTTGCTGAACTTCGGGCTTATCATCGGTACAGTTTCCGCCCTGATTATGATTGGCGGTTTCAAGCCAGTTTTTAAGATTAAGCTGTCCTATGCTATTTTTGTGCTTCTGGGCGGTTTTATTATGGGAATCGGCACCCGCTTTGGCAATGGCTGCAACGCCGGGGCACTGCTTTCGCCTATTTCCCACTTTTCCCTTTCTGGCTGGTTATTCTTCGTTTTCATGGTAACCGGCGGAATATTGGGCAATATGGCCATGAAGAGGCTGAAAATATAGATTGACTTTCCGCTCCGTTAGCGATAATTTCTTGCGGAGCGGAGGGCACTTTAGCCAGACAAGTCAAATCGATCCACAGAGTAAGCCCACGGAAAAAAGAGAGGGGAAGGCTCAAGGAATAATTACGTTGAGACCGCCTTTCAATCGACCATAGGATTTATCTATCAGAACAGGATAAGTCTATGAAATGGAATGATACTCGGTGCACCAACAATTCTGCATCAATACGAAAAATTTCTGTGAATTTGTGAAAAAGCCTCATTCAAACCTTGATTTTTTCTTTATCCAGGGCAATAATAGAAGTAAC
>MUIB01000068.1 GCA_002084135.1 Spirochaeta sp. LUC14_002_19_P3
GTTCTGCCGCCGCGGGATTATCTTCGGTGTATCGTGGGTTGTCAAAGGCTAGCGGATCGTCTGTATACGGCGGTATATCTGATTTTGGCTCCTGTTCCACCGCCGCGGGATTATCTTCGGTGTATCGTGGGTTGTCAAAGGCTAGCGGATCGTCTGTATACGGCTGTATATCTGATTTTGGCTCCTGTTCCGCCGCTGCGGGATTATCTTCGGTGTATCGTGGGCCCTCAACAGCTATTTTGTCTTCGGTAAACGGCAGCGTATTTGATTTTTTTTCCGGTACCACCTCTGGAGAGGTTTCGGCTAAATCGTAAACAAGATTGGAATCGTCTGCCTGGTTGGGGTCTTTATATAAAGGGGAGGCGGCTGTCGTGGAAGGTTTGCTTTCCGTGAATTCTTCCCATTCCCCCGATTTTTCTTTTGTGTAGTATTCTATGGAACTCTCAGCCAATTCCCCCGCATTAAACCTGCTGGCTTTGGGTTTCTCTCCCTGAGAGGGGGGGGGTGCAGGCTCTGTGAATGGAGTTTCTACTTCTTCCTGAATAGTTTCTTCAGGAGTTCCCCGGGGAATAACGGTATAAGTATGCTGAGGTTCACCATAGTCTTCAGGAGGAGGGGTGTCATCGATTTGCTCTTGCGGTATAACCGTATAGGTAATTTTATGTTCCTCCGGTTTTTTCGGGATTGGTTCTCTTACAATATCTTCCCTCGGCACCGGTATCCATTCTCCCTCGGCCTCTTCGGGTTCAGGGACGGGTATGACATTATAGGCTATGTCCGGTTTTGCCGGGGGGGTTTGTTCCTGTGGAGGAGTGGTATTAACGGGTGCTTCATAAGGGACTGCTGTTGGATAAGTTTGCAGGGTTTGCTCATCTTCAAGGACAACAACGGGATTATAGTCGGGATCGGTATTATAAATATTGCTATAAGGGGCATTTTTGACAGCATTATCCAATTTGAGATTAGAAACAGGCGAAACCTGAACCGACAAGACATAATCTTTGGGAATGGCTATTGTATTGCTTGCGGATTCCTCAAGCAAAATAAGCAGTCCTGGAGTATCAAGACGGTCGATAACTTCCACATTGATCGAATTCCCTCCGCGGGGATTGGTTACCTGGAGTACGGTTCCCGGAGGAAAGGTATTCGATTTTGCTCTGAGCACAGATGAGGTACCGGGAAAATCAGCACTGCTTCCGGCGGCGGCACTTCCTGTCCATATTGATTGTGCGCTGATAATTCCGCCGACAAGCATGATAATCAGCCCCAAAAAGTTTACTTTTTTCATAATTTTCTCCTTAATGTCTTCCCATAATTGTTCAAAAGATGCTATTCTACTGATCTGTCAGTGTGTGTAGCAGATTTTTTCCAAGAGCATGACCGAAATCTATCCAGCGTTCCCTTGCGTTTTTTTCTGTTTCGGGAATATCCTCATAGAATTTTTCCGCTGTTATACTGTTGCTAACGCCGTGTAGACTCCAGGACGCTCCAGTTTCTTCCGGTGTTAGTTCCACCAGATAATCGGCACCGAATTCCTTTGCATATACCATCATCTGACTGAAAGACAGATTATCCTCCTCGCTGCTGTCGATGTTGTAAGAATTGAAGAAGATATGGTTGTTATCAAAAAGATAGTCCATCACACCGGTTTCCAGGCTGATTACCCTGATTTTTTCCTCTTGTTCCAATTCCGTAAGGGGAACCTGAATGTGGGTCGTGATGAAAAAAGTGGACGGCCATGCCGTACCAGCCATGGCGAGAAGCAGGCATACTGCAATTTTTGTATAGTTTTTCATAGTTCCAATTTCGGAAGATTCAGATGCGTATATGAGAAAAGAGACTTTTGGGCACCTCTAAAAAACCCATTTAGTTCTTGACTCGAACTTTTCCGCCGCTCTTAAGTTGTCAAAATGCTCACGTAGCCCGGCTACGCTCTGCTTTTGCCGCCCGAGGTAAAAATTTCTTCGTCAATTTCCTAAAGCGGTTTTTTAGAGGTACCCTTTTGTTCCCCCTTGCAATATTCGGGCGTTTCAGAAACAATACCCTATGGAACATCGCAACCCTTATCGGAATCTCTCGCCATTGGATCATCGCTACTGGAATGCGAACAAGGCTCTTTTTGAACAGCTTTCGGACACACTGAGCGAACAGGCGGTTATCAAGTATCTTGTCCGGGCCGAAGCGGCACTGCTGAAAATTCATATTGAACGCCATATTGGGGCGGATAGTGCTTTACTGAAGGAAGTGGACGGACTGGAGGAGGTGATTACTCCGCAAGAGGTATTTGAGGAGGAGCAGGTTACCCATCATAATATTCGTGCTCTGGTTCATGTTATCCAGCGACATCTTCCGGCGAAACTGGCACCTTGGGTACATTTGGGAGCAACTTCCGCGGATATTCTTGATACGGCAGCGGCTATGAGAATACGGGATGCTATGAATAGTACCATTTTGCCGCTTATTCTTGATTTACTGGATATATTGACAGCACTGGGGGATAAATATGCGGCACTAACCCAGATAGGCAGAACCCATGGCCAGGCAGCGGTGCCCATTACCTTCGGATTTGCCATGGCTGAATATGCCGCCCGTATTGGGCAATCGGCACAGCTCCTGAAAGAGTTGAGCTGCGGACTGCGCGGAAAGCTGTCCGGTGCTGTGGGCGCCTATAATGCCATGAGCCTGATCGCTGAAAATCCTCTGGAACTGGAACAGGCTTTTCTGGAGAGCCTTGGGCTTCAGCCAGCAGAGTATTCCAATCAGATTGTTGAGCCGGAGCATCTGCTGCGGCTTCTTCTGGAGCTTAATGTCTGTTTTGGCATTATTGCCAATCTTGCAGACGATCTGCGCCATCTCCAGCGAACGGAAATTGCCGAGGTGGGCGAACTGTTCGGAGAAGGGCAGGTGGGCTCTTCCACCATGCCGCACAAGCGCAATCCCTGGAATAGTGAGCATGTAAAAAGTCTGTGGAAGGTATTCTCCCCGAGGGTTATAACGTTTTATATGGATCAGATTTCGGAGCACCAGCGGGATTTGTCCAATTCGGCTTCAAGCCGTTTCGTTGCCGACTATCTGGCGGGATTTTCCGCAGCGGCTGCCCGCATGAAGACAATTCTTGCCAGTTTGGGTGTCGATGAGGAGCGGATGAAGGCAAATCTGATTTCTTTCGGCGGCTCCCTGCTGGCGGAGCCTTCCTACATTATATTGGCACTTTCCGGGCACTCCGATGCCCACGAAAATCTCCGCCGTGCCACTCTGGAAGCCCATGCAGGCGGTACCACGCTCAAGGAAGTCTTGAGGAAAGATACAGAAGTTTGGTCAATTTTAGACAGGTATCTTAACTTGCATTTAGGTATGGATGCCGATGCGTTTTATTCTTCTCCGGCGGCATACATTGGTATGGCGGAAAAAAAGACCCGGCTTATAACAGCCAAGTATCAGAAGATTTCACAGGCTCTTCGAAAATCGGTAGGAGGTGAGTAACAAAATGGATATAAAAGAATCGCTAAGCTACGATGATGTGCTTTTGGCTCCGGCTTATTCCGATGTATTGCCAGGAGATACGGATGTTTCTACAAGAATTGCCCCGAATTTGAAGCTGTCTATTCCCATAATGTCGGCGGCTATGGATACGGTTACCGAAGAGAAGATGGCGATTGCCCTGGCCTTGAACGGCGGTGCCGGAGTTATTCACCGCAATCTCAGCCCGGAGGAGCAGGCCAGGCAGGTGGGTAAAACCAAACGGTTTCTAAACTGGGTTATCGATTCCCCCGTTACCATATCGGCGGGCATTACCCTGAAGCAGGTACGGGAAGTTATGGCCGAGACAGAGGTTACGGGATTGCCAGTAATTGATAAGGGCAAACTTGTCGGCATTATTACCAAGCGCGATTTGAAATTCAACTCTCAGAGCGATGCCCTGGTAGACGATGTAATGACCAAAGATGTGATTCTGGAAACCGGTACCCCGAGCGAGGAGAGGGCGCGGGAAAAGTTCGATCGCCACCGAATAGAAAAACTGCCCGTGGTAGACGGCGAAGGTCATCTTACCGGGCTTATTACCGTGCGTGATATGGAAAAGAAGCAGGACTATCCCAATGCCGCTCTGGATATGAATGGAAGTTTGATTGTCGGTGCGGCGGTAAGCCCTGCTGACTGGCGGGTAAGGGTGAAGGAACTCACTGCCGCCAGAGTGGATTTTATTGTTCTTGATACGGCTCACGGGGCTTCTCGGGAAGTGCTTGAGGCGGTTGCCGATATAAAGAAGGCTTGGCCGAAACTTCCACTTATCGGCGGCAATATTGCCGACAGGGATGGAGCCAGGCGCCTGCTTGAAGCCGGTGCTGATACGGTGAAGGTGGGAGTAGGGCCTGGTTCTATCTGCACAACCCGCATTATCGCGGGCATAGGAGTGCCACAGTTTTCTGCGGTAATGGAAGCGGTGGACGTTTGCGATAAATTCAATGTTCCGGTGATAGCAGACGGCGGCATTAAATTTTCCGGGGATATTGCCAAGGCCATAGGGGTCGGGGCGGCCGCTGTAATGATTGGGAATCTTTTTGCCGGCCTGAAGGAAGCTCCGGGACGGGAAATTATCTACGAAGGGAGATTTTTCAAGGCTTACCGGGGCATGGGTTCCATAAGTGCCATTCAGGCCGGAGACGGTGCCCGGTACCGCATGAACGATGGAGATGAACCGGTTCCGGAAGGAATAGAGGGCAGGGTGCCCTACAAGGGTGAACTTGCTCCTTACCTCCATCAGCTGGTAACCGGTTTAAGAAAGGGCATGGGTTATACTGGCTGTGCCGACTTGTCCGCTCTACGGAAATACCGCCGCTTTCTTCGGATAACACCCGCCGGGCTAAGAGAAAGCCATGTGCACGATGTGAGCATGTCCCAGGAAGCACCAAACTATACGAGTTTGTAGGGCGGTATTTTTTTCTACTGCACTACCAATTCCCTCTCCCAGCCAAACATGTCTGCCGCGGATATAAATCGCGGGTCGGGCGGGGCGGTAAGGGAGAGGCGTTCGCCGCTGTGGGGGTGGATGAAGCTGAGGCGCTGAGCACGCAGCATGAGCCCTTCGAGGCGGGTATGGGCTTTCCATATCCGGTTGCGGGTGTTGTCGCCGCGGGCAATGTCGCCCAGAATGGGATGGCTTTCAAAGGCGAGGTGTCGCCGTATCTGATGATGGCGGCCAGTTATAAGAGTACATTCCAAAAGGGTGTAGCGGCTGGAGGGAAATTGTTCATCCGGCCAGGGGGCCTCGGCCTGGGCCAGGCTCCGCCACAGGGTTACGGACTCTTTTTCCGGTTTGCCGGAGGCCTGGCGCAGGGGGCGGTCTATTCGGCCTGAGCCGCTCATCCAGCCGCGGACAATGCAGAGATAACGTTTGTCTACGCCGCCGTGAGTGCGCATCATCTGCCCCAGAAGGCGGGCCGTTTCAGTGTTTTTCGCCGCCAGCAGTATGCCGCCGACAGGCCTGTCCAGGCGGTGAGCGGGATGGATTTCGCAGCGGCATTGCCTCTGGAGAATGTCCTTCAGGCTCAGCTCGCCGCGGGATAATTTCGTTGGATGAACATGAATATCCCGCGGTTTGTCTAGCACGATCAGAAAATTATCCTGATAGATAACGGAAATACTATTCATTCTTTACGGAGGAGATGATCCAAAAACAGCTCGTCCAGGCTATTGTCTTGCCGCCGAGAAGTTCCTTGAGTTTTAATGCCAGCTCCCGCCACTCGGCCTCGCCGAGGGCTAATTCCATACGCTGCCGGTAGCCATTTTCACCGTTAGAAAAAAACCAGCGATCCAAAAGCTGGGAGGTGAGTCCCCGCTGTTCCGTTATTTCATGGCGGCGTATTTCCGGCCGCTTCCAGCCGCCTTTTTCGATAAGGTTTGCCAGGGCATCCGTATCAATGTCCATGTCCCGGTAAATACTCTCTTCGGCTTCCCGAAAGAGCTGCTCCGAGCCTCCAAGGCTCCCGGAGGGAACAAGCTGTCCAATGCGGGTTCCACCCGGAACCCCCTCGGCCAGGTGGAAGCGGGCGGCCAGAGTGTGAACGGCACGCAATAACTGTAACCGGGTGTCGGCTGAGTGCCGCAGCAAGCAGTTTCGGGCCAGAAGCACATCGAAGCGCGTCTCTTCCGCACTGAGCGAGGCAAGGGTTTCCGCATCGTTTAGGCTACCGAGGA
Organism: Spirochaeta sp. LUC14_002_19_P3; assembly: GCA_002084135.1. Lineage (GTDB taxonomy): Bacteria > Spirochaetota > Spirochaetia > DSM-2461 > DSM-2461 > UBA2779. The sequence continues at coordinate 6,196 of MUIB01000068.1, forward strand.
TTATGCGGGGCCGTTCGGATGCAGGCAGTCCTTCAGCCAGCCAGCCAAGAGCGGCCTGCTGCTTTGGGGAAGGAACGAGCGCGGTTACACCGCCCTCTGGAACCAGCCGATGAGCCTCCCAAAGCAGCAGGCCGCCTGAGTCCGCGGGAATGAGCACCCGCTGATGGCGCAGGGGCCGCCAGGAATCGAACAAAATCTGCCGCACCCGTGAAACAGGAGAGTCCAGGTTTCGCTCAAGCCGTCTTACCCAGCGCTCCCGCTCGCTGTCGCCGGGGGAATAGGTGAGAATCTCGCCAGGTGGGGACTGATCGTCCTCAAGCATGGCGGCTACCTGAAGTTTGCGGCGCTGAAGAAGCGTTTCGCGGATGCTCCCTTCATGGCCCAGTTCTCCCGGACGGTAAAAAACTCTCCCGGCGAGGCTGGCGGGCAGGTACTGCTGGGCTGTCCAGTGCTCCCGCCAGGCGTGGGGATACTTGTACCCTTCGCCGTGGCCGAAGGCCTGTTTGTCCCGGCTGGCATCTTGCAGGTGGGAGGGCACGCGGCTGTTGGCCTCTTCGTCTACTGTTTTAAGGGCATCGAAATAGCCCAAAACAGAATTGGATTTTGGGGCCGTGCTCAAATAAAGGCAGGCATGGGCCAAAAGATACTGACCCTCAGGAAGCCCCACCCTGTCAAAGGCTTCGGCACAGTTTTGAACCACCCCAAGGGCTTCCGGCGCGGCCTGGCCAATGTCTTCGCAGGCACTGACAAGCATGCGCCGGAAGATGAAACGAGGGTCTTCACCGGCGCGCACCATTAAGGCGAGCCAGTAGAGGGCCGCATCGGGATCCGAACCGCGGATGGATTTAATGAAGGCACTGATGGTGTCGAAGTGGTAGTCGCCTTCCCGGTCGTAGAGCACGGCCTTGCGCTGTATGCTTTCTTCCGCAATTTGAAGACTTATAACAATGTGCTCCCCTTCGGGCGGCGGGAAGGCCTCGGGGGTAGTTTCAACCGCCAGCTCCAGCGCATTAAGAAGACTCCGGGCATCGCCTGAACTTACGCTTACCAAATGATCCAGCGCCCCGGGCTCAAATTCCACCTTCCAGCGGCCATAGCCGCGCTTTGTATCGCTTAAAACCTGATGGGCAATGGCGAAGAGATGAGCCTCATCAAGTCCGGTAAGCTGGAATATCCGGCTGCGGCTTACCAGTGCCTTGTTTACGGTAAAGTAGGGATTTTCGGTGGTGGCACCGATAAGAATAACCGTGCCGTTTTCCACCCAGGGCAGAAGGGCATCCTGCTGGGACTTGTTCCAGCGGTGTACCTCGTCGACAAATAAAATGGTGCGGCGGCCATGCAGGGTATGGGCATCCCTGGCGGCGGCAATCTCCCGCCTTATATCGGCAACGGCGGCCAGAACGGCGTTCAGTGGCGCGAAGCGGCTTTTGGTGCTGCCCGCGATAACCTGTGCCAGGGTGGTTTTGCCCGTGCCCGGCGGGCCGTAAAAGATGAGGCTGGAAATCTGATCGGCGGCGATGGCCCTCCGCAGCAGCCTGCCGGGGCCAACAATATGCTCCTGTCCCACAAACTCATCCATGGTACGGGGACGCATTCGCGCAGCCAGAGGCAACTCCGCCGCCGAAACTTCAAACAGATCGCTCAAAGCAGCTTGCGTATTTCCGCCTTGCTGCGGTCTATTACCTCATTGTACTGGGCATCCATTTCGGCGATTTGCTCCGAGAGAACCTTGTTGTATTCCGGGTCCTGTTCGGGTGCCAGGGCAAAAGACTGACCTGTCTGTTTGCGCAGCATTTCTTCCTTCTGGCGCAACCGGGGTGCCCACTGAGCACGCAGGCCGGTTTCCAGCTGCCCCAAATTTTCCATGTACTGCTGAAACAGCTTTTTATACTGATCCAGTATGTAGTCCAGATTCCTGCTTCCAGGCCCTTTGCCAGCCAGCACCTTGAGACCGGCGGCCACAGGGGTCAGTTTATCTATGTCGCTTTCATAGCGCGGGAGTGTAAGGTTCGCCAGCAGGGTTTCCAGAATGCCTTCCTTTATCCAGCCAGCCTCCGGCTTGTCGGCCTTCTTCAGCTCTTCCTGAAAGGATACCTCTTCAGGAGAGCTCAGATAGCGCCCGGCAAGGCTTTTGCCTTTGCTGACCGCCTCCTCTCTGCGGACGGCTTCCTTGTCTATCTTAACGTCTGCTGTACGCTCCAGGGCGAGTTCCAAAGCGGATTTAATTTTACTCATTGCTGCTATCTCCGGTTTATTGGCTTAAGGAAAGCTCCGAAAGTTTCAGAGCTTTCCCCGGGTGCATGGATTATGGATGCACCCGCATTTTCAGGCATTTTACCCTGAAAATGGCAAAATAACCCAATTACTGGCTATTTCACCTCTAAAAACTCCAAGGATGGAGTTTTTAGAGGTACCCATAACATTTACTCCGCGGATGGAAAACCCTTAATGGCTTCCAGATTCTTGTCTATCTGCGCCTGAGGCAGTTCATAGTCTGATAATTCCCCGGCAAAGTAGGACTGATACCCCTTAAGGTCCATAAGCCCATGCCCGGAGAGGTTGAACAATATAACCTTCTCCTTGCCCTCTTCTTTAGCCTGTTTGGCTTCCTGAATTACAGCAGCAACCGCATGGCTGGTTTCCGGCGCAACGATAATGCCTTCCGTGCGGGCAAACAGCACCGCCGCCTCAAAGCATTCCAGCTGGTGTATGGATTTCGGTGCCATAATGCCCTGAGCAACGGCGGCAGACACCAGAGGCGACATGCCGTGATAGCGCAGGCCGCCGGCATGAATCGGAGAGGGGACAAAGTCGTGCCCCAGCGTGTGCATGAGAATCAAGGGGGTCATGCCGGATTTATCGCCTATATCGTAGGTGTATTTGCCGCGGGTAATGGAGGGACAGCTTGTCGGCTCTACCGGGACAATATCAATTTTGGCCCCGGCAACCTTGTCGGCGGCAAAGGGGAAGGCCAGCCCGGCAAAGTTGCTACCGCCGCCCGCGCAGCCGATTACCACATCCGGCTGTTTCTCGCCCGCTTTCTTAAGCTGAAGCTTTGCCTCCTGGCCAATAATTGTCTGATGCAGCATTACGTGGTTCAGCACACTGCCCAAGCCGTATTTTGTCTTGCCGGTTTTATCGCTTACCGCGGCTTCCACCGCTTCGGAAATGGCAATGCCCAGGGAGCCGGGCGTATCGGGCATTTCCGCGAGTACTCTCCGGCCTGCTTCCGTGGTGTCCGAAGGGCTGGATATACAGTCCGCGCCCCAGGTTTGCATCATAACTTTTCGGTAGGGTTTCTGATCAAAGCTTACCCGCACCATGTAGACTTTGAGTTCCAGTCCCACCTGGGCACAGGCAAAGGCCAGTGCGCTTCCCCACTGCCCTGCGCCGGTTTCGGTGGTCATGGCTTTGGTGCCGGCCTGTTTGTTGTACCAGGCCTGCGCCACGGCCGAGTTGGGCTTGTGGCTTCCCGCCGGGCTAACCGATTCATTTTTGTAGTAAATTTTGGCCGGGGTGCCCAGAGCCTTTTCAAAACTGACGGCACGGTGCAGGGGGCTGGGACGCCATTTGGCAAGAATCTCACGAATGCCGTCGGGTATGTCCACCCATCTATCGGTGCACATTTCCTGCTCAATGAGGTTCATCGGAAAGATGGGGGCCATCATCTCCGGTGTAATCGGCTTTCCATCCGGCCCAAGGTAGGGTTTGGGCGGTTTGGGCAAATCCACGGCAAAATTATACCACTGCTTCGGCATCTCTTCGGGTGCTAATACTATACGCTGCGTCATAAAAATCACTCCATAACTGTTTTCAGGTTTGCTTTCCATTATATACTCCAGAGAAAATTCTTGCAAGTGCCCGCAACAAGGGCAACCAGGCTTTGGGATGTTTCTTGCTTTTTATTTCATTATGTGAAGAAAAGGGGTACGAAAAAGATGTATCGACCGGTACGGCCCTTATGCGGTATGGATGCTGGAACACAATCCAGCATACGGCAAACAGTCCTATACGCCGTCCATACCAAGGGCGTTCCGGGGGCAGCCGCCCCCGTTGAAATGGGCCCACTAGGACTTGAACCTAGGACCAGCGGATTATGAGTCCGCTGCTCTAACCAACTGAGCTATAGGCCCGCTTGCCCGCAATGTTACCATTATTTTCGGAAATAGTCAATAGGACGGTGGAGTTTTTCATGAATTGGTGGTATAACAGGATTGAAATTCGTATCTGGGAGTGTTTTATGAAATATACTCAATTCGCAAAGCGTTTAACGAAGATGACTGGTATCGGCAGTTTAATGGAAGACATGGGGGCGGCGGTGCAGGAAGGGTCTGCAACGCGTATGCTGGGCGGGGGAAATCCGGCACTTATACCGGAAGTGAATGCTCTATGGCGACGGCGGATAGAGGAGATGCTCGCTAAGGGCACTGAACTGGAGGAGGCACTTACCTATTATGATTCGCCGCAGGGCAAAAGATCATTTATTGATGCGCTGGCGGGTCTTCTTAATGATGAGTTTAACTGGAATCTCGGGGCGGAAAATATCGCGATTACCAACGGGAGTCAGACGGCTTTGTTCATGCTGTTTAATATTCTTGCGGGCACGGGGGAGGATGGCGCGGTGCGGCGGCTGCTGTTTCCGATGAGCCCTGAGTATATCGGCTATGCGGATCAGCTTCTGGATGGCGACGCGATGTGCTCGCTGCCTGCTACAATAGAGGAAACAAGGCCGCATTTTTTCAAGTATCATGTGGATTTTAATTCTCTTGCCATAGGAGAGGAAGTTTCGGCCCTGTGTGTATCCCGGCCTACAAATCCTACGGGCAATGTTCTTACGGATGAAGAGATAAGGAAACTGTCCCGCCTGAGTGCAAACCGGGATATTCCTTTGATTATTGATAATGCTTATGGGGCACCCTTTCCCAATATTCTGTTTAAGTCGGCTAATGCCTATTGGGATAGCCATATTATTTTAAGCATGAGTTTGTCCAAGCTGGGTTTGCCAGCGCTGCGGACGGGGATTATTGTGGCTTCCAGGGAGATTATTTCGGCTTTGTCGGCCTGCAATGCGGTGGTGAGCCTGGCCAATGTCTCTTTCGGCCAGGTGCTGGTAAAGCCGCTTATCGACTCGAAGGAAATTCTTGCTGTTTCGCGGAATCTTATCAGGCCGTTTTATCAGCAGCGGCTGGCTCTTGCCCTGGAGGCACTTCAGGAGGCTTTCGGAAATGATTTTCTCTATTTTATTCACGAGCCGGAGGGAGCCTTTTTTCTGTGGCTGTGGTTTCCAGGGCTGTCTATTTCGTCTATGGAGCTGTATGAGCGCCTGAAAAGGCGCGGGGTGGTAGTGGTGAGCGGTCATTATTTCTTTTATGGCTTGGATTGTCCCTGGGAGCATACCCATGAATGCCTGCGTCTTTCCTATGCCCCTGCTCCAGAGCAATTCCGGGAAGCGGTGGAAATTATTGCCGATGAGATACGGCGAGCAGGCATCCGATAGATTTCTTGCAGCTCTCTTTACGGCACGACTATGGTACCAGCCCTGCCAGCGACAATATCAGCGGCTTGTTCCAGTTTGCCTATACCGGCTTTTTTACCGGTTAATTCCACAAAAAGGCAAGCCGCATTAACCTTCGGTCCCATGGAACCAGCCGGGAATTTATGCTTGCGAAGTTCTGCCACGGGAATTTCGCGGATTTGCTCCTGATTCGGTTCACCCCAATTCAGAAAAACACCTTCCGTATCGGTTAAAATCAGGAAAAAATCAGCATTAATTTCACGGGCCAGCAGTTGGCCGGACAAGTCCTTGTCTACAACGGCCTCTACCCCGATAAAGCCGCCTTTGGGGTTGCGGATTACGGGAATACCGCCTCCGCCAGAGGCTATAACAATGGTGTCATCCTGGGTCATCAACAGGTTAATTGCATTTTTTTCCAAAAAGCGGGTAGGGGTGGGAGAGGGCACTACTCGCCGCCATTGTTTGCCGTCCAGCTTGAATAGCCAGCCTTTTTCCTCCGCCAGCTTATCCGCATCGGCCTTCTCGTAAACCGGCCCGACAAATTTTGTCGGATCGGCCATGGCCGGATCATCTTTGGATACTTCCACGCGGGTAATAATGGTTATAATCTTTTTATCAAAGATGGCGGCATTCAGACTCATGGCCAGAAGATACCCTATCATACCTTCCGTTTCCGCGCCAAGAATGTCAAAGGGATACGGTGATATGCTTTTGTAGGCATCATTTTGCAGTGCTAAAAGTCCAACCTGGGGGCCATTGCCGTGTGTAAGGGTAACCTTATGCTCCTTTACTAAACTTTGTAGAGCTTTTCCGGTACGGTTGGCACTTTCTATCTGGCGGATCGCTTCCATCGGTTCGCCTCTCTGTAATAAGGCATTGCCGCCTACGGCAACAAGTATTTTCATAATACCTCCTGGGCACCTGTAAAAATAATCATTCCAGTACCGCGGTAAAGAATACTTGCCCTGAAGCGGTACTGTTTCAGTATAATACTGCATAATACAAATATTGTCATTCATTTTTTTGATGAATATATCAATTTTCAGCCTAAAAACTGCGGATACAGCTTTTACCCAAAGGAATTCCTCGTATCAGAAACAGCCTTTGGCATGAATGCAGACAAGCCGTTCTGGCACAGCCCTCTCAAAGTTTAATGGCTGTCCAGCAATTATCCAGCAAAGCCCATACTTCTTTGCAGCCGATATCCCGCAGCAATTCCGCGGATTCATAAAAGTAAAAATCAACATCCTGCGGCTGATGGGCATCGGAATTTATCATCATCGGAATATTTTTTTTGAATGCTTCAGCTATAATCCACGGTGAAGGATAAACCTCTTCAAGCACCTGCCTTGAAATAGCACCTGAATTGATTTCCAGTATTATCTGACTTTTGGCCATGACATTGAGTGCCGTGAGGACTTGCCGCCGATACCAGGGCTGTGTTTCCTCGAAGAACTCGCTGTTCAAGTTCCTTTTTTTTACCAGATCCAAATGACCCAGAATATTAAAACCGCCAATCTGAACCAGCTCGCATACACGTGTGTAATAAGCCTCGCACAGAGCTTGAATGGAACCGGTGTGAATATGTTCCAACAGCCATAAAAAGTCTTCCAAAGGTCCATCGACACATTTGTATTCAGGATTGCGGTCTAATCCCGCCGTGCTGTGAACCGATCCTATTGCGTAATCAAGGTTTAAGGCTTTCCATCGGGCATTTCCAGGAGCCTGGATGTCGGGAATATAATCAATTTCCAGTCCTGTATAGATTTGTAGAGATTCCCTCCATTTTTTTTTCTGGAATTCCAGCTGATTCAGATACACCGAGAGGTTTTCATCGGATAGAGTCCAGTTATTACTAACCGGAAGAGGGGCATGGGATGAAAATCCAAGGGCTGTAAGACCTTTTTCAACAGCACAGACAATGTATTCTTCAATGCTGCCTTTGCCATCGCAAAGATTGTTATGTGTATGAAAATTCGTAACAGTCATGAAATAATACTATACATAAACTTTCTGTTATGACGATACCCACGGGTACTCACAACGGCACATATATGATATTCTCAAGAGATGAATTCTCACTCTGTTTATCAAAATGCTCTTAGGCCTACAGTTACAGCTCTATCGGATACCTGGCTGCAAATCAGGGCAAAGCCAATACTCTACATTCTTTTATGGGGAACTCTGGCTTTGGCACCTGTTGTCGTATTGAATTTACTGTTTTCCTCGTTAATTGAAACAGAATTAACAGCATTGCTGGAGGGTTTTCAGAATTTTGCTGCTTTTGGGAATGAATTACCCGATTTTCCACCGGAAATTTTTAATGCTTCCCTGAAGTTATGTGGTTTTTATGGAATAATTTGGACTATTAACGCACTCACAACCATTTATTATGGAGCCGTTCTCGCTGGTACTGTCAGCAGATTTCGTCAGCACGTTATGCCGCGTTACTCCATCGCTTTGGCGGATGGAGCGTCCCGTTATATGGAATTTTTTAAAGCGGTTCTTGTTTCAGCCTGGAAAATATTTTGGAAGCCTGTTGTTGTTATTTTAGCAGGGAGTGTCCTTTCAGCTGTTTCAAGGCAGAATTTATGGTTTTCGATTAGCTTTTTTTGCAGTATGTTTTTAACTTTTACCGGTATTTATCGCTTTGGGTTGGGGCCGTTCATACTGCTGAGCACAAAATGCCGTGTTCAGGAATCCAGCACCATCAGTATGAATTTTTATTCGAGTCATCGTCCTGTTGTATCCATGCTGTTTTTATGCCTGGTATTTCTGCCTGTTCTCATTACTTTGATGCTGTTTTCCCTTTTTATAGGTATGAGTGCGTATTCGGGCTTGGGGATGATTGTATTATGGCTGGTTCAGAGTCTTGTCCAGTTTGCCATTATAATGACTTTTATTAATTTTGCCATGAATACTTTTCAATCTACCACAGAACATAATTTGGATATTCCTCTAGCCCATCAGTAGTTATCCTGGAATTAAAGGTGTCGGCAAAAATAATCATCCGATGAGAAAAAACATAAAACGTTTCTGCTTTGTTTTTCTGTAAGACAAAAAGAGAGCCGCCGTTGGCAGATGCCTTATATACTCTGACAGATATTCTTGGTTTTTTAAACGTACCTGGATTTATATTTGTTTTGAAAAACTTGTCAATAGCCAATTGAGCAACACTGGGTTCTTCTCTGACAGGAAAATAAGTACGATTTCCAATATCTATTCTGAGTATTGGTTCCGCAACTTTTTTGGGAACAATCAGATAGCCTTTTTCAGGAAGAAAATTTCTAAGAATACTGCCGTCTTTGGTATGCATATAAACCGAAGCACCAGTATCTGTGTCATTAGCGATAACCCAAAAATTCTTTTTGTAGATAATATTTGTGGGGTTCTCAACAATTTCCCGTACCAAGCCATCTGTATTATAAATGTATTGACCCTTACGGAGAGTGGGAGCAGGCATGTCAATACCGTCCTGGGCTAATAATTTTATAACTTTTTTATAGAATTCCTTATTCTGACCGGATTCATCCACTGGTCTGGCTGCGGCAACTGATCCTCCTTTGACAATCAGAATATCTTTTACCATTTCAAAGGTTATTTTCGGCCATTCACCACTTTCCGTGCTGCCGGGATAGAATACGGCTATTGACTTGGTCTCTGAATCTGTAGCTAAATCAATATAGTACAACTGCTCTCCATTGCGGATATAGGCAATATCTCCTTCAAGTGATCTGTTTTGAGATTGGAGTTGGAGATTCTCATCATTTTTTGATGCGCATGCAGTGAACAGAATAATGCTTCCTGCCAGAAGAGCCAGAATAGATATATAAACAGCAAATTTGAATTTAGCTGAGTTCATTTCATTTACCTCACTTGGATATTGGGCACCTCTAAAAACCCCATTTAGTTCTTGACTCGAACTTTTCCGCCGCTCTTAAGTTATCAAAATGCTCACGTAGCTTAAGCTAGCTCCGCTTCTGCCGCCTTGTATCGACAAAAAATTTCTTCGTCAATTTCCTAAAGCTGGTTTTTAGAGGCACCCATATTGTTATTTCATAATATCCAGGAAATACGGTTTAGTCAAGGAAAACCTGCAATAAGTTTCTTGCGCAGCAGGTGATTTGCCGGGCAAACTGGCTGAAATAGAAAAAAACCTCATACCGTGTCCGCAATTCCCTGGAATCATAGTTCTATATCGGAAAAATCTGTATCTATTTGAATAATATTAAAATTTTTCTTTTTCCAATGGTTCAGGCTGTTCAAAATTAGGTGCCCATTAGTTCATCGCTAAGCGAAAATAGTCTTATCCGCATTTCAATTCCCAAAAAGACTACCGCTTCTGCTGAAAACAGCTTTGCATGGAGTTTGCAGCGGTTTCACAAACATGACGAAACATTGAAACAGGGCGGCCTGAACCCTCAGCCAAAAACAAGCCCGTTTGCGTCTTTCGCGGTTACTCCTCCCTCTCTCCCACAGAAACGCCCTCAAACCGCAAAGGAAAAACCATCCCCCTAACTGAAACCTCCAGCCTAAAGTCTCCAGCCTGAAGCCTTCCTCCTAACGGTGCTTAGGGAAATAATTCTCCCTTTACCGGGATTGTCGCAGGTTCTCAGTTTAATCCCGAAATAATGCCCCTATTGATTCCACCCTACGACATATTATTATGTTCCAGAAGACTGTAAAACTCCGTGCCGCTGAAGATAATATGATCCAGCAGCGGAATACCGATAATTTCCCCGGCATTCTTAAGCCGGGCAGTAAGACTTATATCATCCGGACTTGGATTGATATTGCCTGAAGGATGGTTATGGGCGCAGATTATAGCCGCCGCCCTCTCCACCAGGGGATCAGCAAAGACTTCCCGGGGGTGTACGATGGTACGGTTTAGAATACCCTGACTAACAACCCGTACCTGCATAACTTCATGCGCACCATTTAAGCTGATTACCAAAAAGTACTCTTGGGGTCTATCGGCCCAATTGGATACCAGAGGATAGATGTCTGAAGGCATCGTGATGCGCCGTGCCGATGGCCTCAAACGGCGGCGGGCAAATTCCAGGGCACCCGCAATAAGGCCGGCACGGGCCGGGCCAATGCCCCGGATACCTCGAAGATTCTCCAGCACATTGGCCGTTTCCCCGTTTTCAAGCACCTTTAGTACTTCCGCCGCCAACTGGAAGACATTTTTCCCGCTGCCGCCGCTGCCAATCATCAGTGTAAGCAGCTCCATATCCGAAAGGGCATTCACGCCGTGCCTGCTCAGGCGTTCCCGCGGACGATCTTCCCGGGGAATATCAATGATATTCGCAACGGTATATTCATAAGCAAATGTATTCATATATATTATAACTGCCGCAAAGGGCTTGAAAATTCAAAAAGTGAAAAAAAAATTGATTTTTTTTCAAAAAAATTGGAAATCGCAGCGTGAGCAAGGCAGAAGCCGTAATTGGCAACAAGAGTATAAAGGTATACCGTAAAAGTAATTGTCCACTCAATCGGCTTCCGCCATTAGTTCCTTACCGCCTGCAAAGCAGGCAGGAACGCATCTTTTAGGGATATTGGGAATCGCAACGTGAAGAAGGCAGAAGCCGTAATTGGAAACAAGAGCATAAAAGTATACCGTAAAAGTAATTGCCCACTCAATCGGCTTCCGCCATTAGTTCTCCTTTCCAGTTCGCGCCGTGCTATTGAGAATCTGGCGCTGGAAGAAACACTGCTCAGGCGGCTGCCAAACGGCGGGGAACGGGTGTTGCTGCTCTATGAAAACAATCCCGCAGTTATTGTTGGACGGTTTCAGAATCCCTGGATGGAATGCAGCACAGGCAGGGCCGGGCAGGCGGGTATTCCAATTCTCCGAAGGTTTTCCGGCGGCGGAACTGTGGTTCATGCTCCGGGAAATCTCAACTGGTGTTTTATTGCCCCCGAAGCGGTTAGCGAAAAACATGAAACCTGTCAGCGAATGGTGAAGGCACTGGAAAGCCTTGGCATCTTTTCCACTGTTAATAATAAAAATGATCTCCTCCTGGAGTTTGATGGTAGTTACCGCAAGATAAGTGGTAGTGCTTACCGACAGATTGCGGGGGGAGCGCTGCACCATGGAACCCTTCTGGTAAAGGCCGATTTGGAACTGATACGCCAACTGTTAAACGGACCCGCCCGCCGCATTATCGGTAAGGGAGTAAGGTCAGTCCCATCTCCAATAGCCAATCTGAGCGGCTACATCCCCTCCCTTGGCACCGCCGAAACTGCTGATGCAATAGTCCGGGAATGGGGTGGGGAGCTCCGTCCCATAGCCCCGGAGAAGTATCAGGACGATCCGGTATATATGGAAGCCCTGAACCGCCTGGGTTCCGAAGAATGGATTTGGGGTAAAACTCCAGTGTTCAGCGAGCAGCTGAATCTTCCCGGCGGTACGGTAATGGAATGCGAAGTTCAGCAGGGCTGTATTCGCCATGCCTGTCTTAATGGGATACCGCAGCCTCTGCTTAGCGGCTGCCGTTATCGTAAAGAGGACATACTGGCAGCTCTTGCAGCCGCCGATTTACCATGGCTGGCGGATTTTGCTGATTTAGTTGATGGGCGGACCAAGAAATAAAAACCTGATTCTTCTGACATGGCCGGATCGGTTCAAGGACTAAATGGGGGTTTTTAGAGGTGCCCCTAATACATACCCGGCATTTTTCTGGTATATCCTGGAGAAAATCTGCCAGAAGAAGTAGGGAGAAGACTTTTCAGCCTCATTACCAGTTCTTCCAGACTTTTGATATTTGTAGGCAGAGAGTAGGATATTATCTTTCTCTGAATACTCATTTCACGCGACAGCGATTTGGACATATTTTTTCCATTTCTATTACCCGCATATTCCGTTACTCTGGGAATAATTATTTCCTTGGTAAACAGGATAAACTGCTCCAAAGCGGCAATGCACTGCTGCAGAATTGGTATATCTGCTCTTGAGGGTGCTATAATAGTCAGGGCACTGCGAATATCGTGAAACTGCCCGTTTGTAATAGGACAATCATCCAAAAACATGGTAAACCAGCTCTGATCAAAATAATCAAAGTAGGCTTTACTGATTTCTTTAATAACTTTAACGACTTCATCCGGAAGTTCTTGATTATGCAGATTCATAAAAACTCATGATAGTGATGCCTGGCATGTTTCTTCTTATCTCCCTATATTCTTACGGTATCCAATCCGTAAGCGGCCTATACCGATATTCTATACAGACTGCAAATAATGTCAATCACTCATACTAATAATTTATGGAAACAGTAGGATTTCATCGTATATGAGCATTTTTAATGACAGAAGTTAATCCCCTTAGCAGCACTTAATGCCGAAAGCAACGCTGCCCGGTGAATACCATGGCAATTCCCGCTTCATTGCAGGCTTGAATGGAATCCGCATCGCGGATGGAGCCGCCGGGTTGAATTATAGCCGCGATACGGGCTTTGGCGGATGCCTTAACTACATCATCAAAGGGGAAGAAGGCATCGGAGGCCATTACCGCATCTTGAGTTCTGTTTCCGGCAATGGCTATGTTCACCGCCCCAATGCGGCTCGGCTGGCCGCTGCCTATGCCTACTGTCGCGCCGTCCTTTGCCAGAACAATGCCGTTGGATTTAACATGCTTTACAACCCGCCAGGCAAAGGTTAGATCGCTTCGCTGCCGGGCGGAGGGCTGTGCCTGAGTTGGAAAGGACCATGCCGATTCAGGCACGAATTTCCGGTCGGTTTCCTGCACGCACAAACCGCCGTCCACAGGAAGGGCCTCCCATAAGTCTTTGGGTGGCTCCGGCAGGGTTAATACTCTCAGGTTCGGTTTCTTCTTAAACAGCTCCAGAGCGCCCTGGCTGTATCCCGGCGCCGCGATTACTTCGAGAAATATCTCGCACAGGGCGCAGGCTGTTTCTTCATCCACCTCGCGGTTAAAGGCGGCAATGCCGCCGAAAATCGACACAGGATCGGCCTCTCGGGTGCGCGTCCATGCCTCCAGCGCAGTGGTTCCCAGAGCCGCAGCACAGGGCGTGGCATGCTTTACCCCAACGCATGCCAGTGAGTCAAACTCATTAACCGCCTTCCAGGCGCCATCCAAATCGCGCAGGTTGTTAAAACTTAATGTTTTTCCCTGATGCTGTTTGAGATTGCTCAAGGCACCGTAATCACTCGGGCTGGCGGGGAGGTACCATGCCGCACGCTGATGGGGATTTTCGCCGTAGCGCAAATCCGCTACCTTACGGAAGGCTCTAATATGGGTTTTCGGTAGCTCATATTCCTTACCGCCATTGGCCTCTTCATGGAAGGAATGGGCAATAGCGGCGTCATAGCTGCTGGTTAAGGTAAAAACCTTCCCCGCCAGCCGACGGCGGGTTTGGAGGGAAATGCCCCCGCTCCGGCGCCATTCTTCCATGAGCGGGGCATAATCGGCGGGATCGCACACCGCAATAACATGGGCATGGTTCTTGGCCGCGGCTCTGAGCATGGTTGGCCCCCCTATGTCAATGAATTCAACCAGTTCATCCATTGAGAGTCCTTCTGCCGATTTTTCCACAAAGGGGTAGAGATTTGCCACAACCACGCCAATAGTTTCCATGCCCCCGGCAGCATGGGATTCATCCTCTCCGCGGGCCAGTATACCGCCGTGAATTTTGGGGTGAAGGGTTTTAACCCGTCCGCCGAGTATCTCTTTGGCACCGGTATAGGCGGAAACCTCGGTTACCGCTGCCCCGGCTTCTTTCAGGAAGCGGCTGGTGCCTCCTGTGCTGAGAATTCCGTATCCCGCCTCAATGAGAAATTCGGCGAATTCCACTATACCAATTTTATCGTATACGCTTATCAATGCCCTCATAGCTTCATACTATAAGAAAAAGATACGATACAGTACAGGCCTTCAGGAGGGTTTTAGGCATAAGGGCACCTCTAAAAACCCCATTGAGTTCTTGACGCGAACTTTTCCGCCGCTCCTTAAGTTGTCAAAATGCTCACGGAGTTTAAGCTGGCTTAAGCTTTTGCCGCCCGAGGTAAAAATTTCTTCGTCAATTTCCTAAAGCGGTTTTTTAAGGTTCCAACACCTTGAGTTTTATAGGTTTACATCCGAAATATATAAAAAAAGAGTTTTGGATGAAAATACCAATCAATACTTTTATACGCAATAATGGTCAGATACCTCTCATACACCCAGACTGTCTATGCCGGGTGGTTTGGGAAATCTATGTCCTGATTATCACCATAACCATTACCATCAGTGCTCCCCTGCGGGTTATTTTTCTGGAGCTGGATACAACTCTGCTGCTGGTATGCGATACAATAGGCATGCTAACGTATATTTTCGATATTATACTGAAATTCAATACAGGCATACTCCAACACTTGGAAGTGGTAACTGACAGGAGGATAATCGCCCGTCAGTATATAAAAAAATATTTCTTGTGGGATATTATCGCCGCCATACCGTTCACCTGGTTTTTCAGCGCCAGCGGCATGGAGTCCGCCAATACTCTCTTTCGTTTTTTCATTCTGTTCCGGCTCTTCAAACTTGTCAGCATTACCAGTACTCTACAGAGAGCGCATCGGCTTAAATTTATCAAGCCAGCATTCGCCCGCATGATCCTGCTGGTATTCTGGATTCTTATTGCCGCTCACCTTATCGCTAGCGGATGGATACTCATAGATGGGCCGCGAAAAGAAATAACCGGTATTGAACCCACCCCGAATAGCATCTATCTGGAAGCCTATTACTGGACGGTAACCACCCTTACAACCATAGGATATGGAGACATTACCCCTGAAACCAGCACCCAATTCATCTATACCATAGTGGTAATGTTGATAGGAGCCGCTCTCTACGGCTTCATCATCGGTAATATTGCCAATATCATCGCCAACATTGATGTCGCCAAGAGTAAATTTCGCGAAAGAATGGAGAATATTTCCACCTTTCTTCAATACCGCAACATGCCGAAAAGCCTCCAGAATCGCATCACAAAATACTATGATTACCTGTGGGAAACCCGCCGCGGTTATGAAGAATCAGAAATCCTCCATGACCTTCCCGCATTGTTGAAAACAGAAGTATCACTTTTCTTGAACCGAAACATTATTGAGCGGGTGCCAATCTTCAAAAACGCCTCTCCTGAATTCATCAGGGAAATCGTTATGAACCTCGAACCCGTTGTATATGCCCCTGGAGATAACATTGTTATTTATGGAGAACAAGGCTCAGAAATGTTCTTTATCAACATCGGCAAAGTAGAAGTTCTGAATGAAGATGCCAGCATCTACTATGCCACCTTAACATCAGGCCAGTTTTTTGGGGAGATAGCCCTGCTTCTCAGCACTCCCAGAACTGCAACGGTTAAAGCAAAAGGATACTGCGACCTCTACAAACTGGAGAAAAAAACATTCGACAGCATCCTTACCCGCTATCCCGATTTTGCCAAGGACGTTGAGAAGCAGGCAGAAGACAACCGCCGCAAACTGGGCCTAACCTGAAAACAAACACATCCCAAAATCTTGGGAACGCACGGAAGAAAGGGTTGCACTTTATTCTTTACTATTGTTTATAAATTCTTCGTATTCCGCGGCATCCATGAAGCCATTCAATTCAGATGGATCAGTCATTTCAATAGAATAGATAAATGTGTCATAGGGAGCTTCGTTGAGAAGCTCAGGCTCATCTTCAAGCTGCTCGTTTATTTCGCAAATAGTGCCGGATACCGGCGCATACACCGCCTCCGCCACCTTAACCGACTCAATGTTCACCACTTCAGCACCTTTGGACACCTTTCGTTCCACCTCGGGAACTTCCACAAAGACGATATCTCCCAAGGCATCCTGCGCATAATCGGTAATCCCGACAATCGCAATGCTATCCTCCACCTTAATCCATTCATGGGATTCCGTGTATTTCAAACCCGTTTTAATTTCCATTATGCTACTCCTTTGTTAAGATTCACTCCGAACGCCTATAGAACGGTTTTTTCACAATTAGGGCTGTTTTTCGCTTTCCCCGGATATCCACCTCTACCTCGTCGCCAATTTTAACCCTGCCGTTTTCGAGAAGCGCCAGAGCGATAAAGCTTTCTCTCATAAGGGATTTCCCCCCGCTGGTAACAACACCGGCAGAAGACGTCTCTCCGGAAAGATACACCATACAGCCGTCTCTGGGAACCCCGCTTTCTGACATTTCCAGGCCGTACAGCCGCCGCGGCAAACCCTGCTCCTTCATGGCCAGCAACCTGTCCCGTCCGATAAAACCTTCCTTCTCCAGCTTTACAAACATGGATAAACCCGCCTCCAGAGGGCTTATGCTGTCAGTAAGTTCATGGCCGTAGAGGGGCAGGGCCGCCTCCAGCCGCAGCAAATCGCGGGCACCCAGTCCGCAGGGCAACGCCCCCTCAGCCCTTAAGGCATCCCAGAGCCGGGGAGCATCCGCAGAAGGGCAATATATTTCAAAGCCGTCTTCGCCGGTATACCCCGTGCGAGACACCAAAGCCGTAACTCCCGCCGTTTGGCAAGCACGCCGGTGCCGGTAGTAGGGAATTGCCCCCGGCTCAAACCCCTTTGAAATTTTTTCCATTACAGCCAAACTTCCCGGCCCCTGCACAGCAAGCTGCGCCCAGTTGCCGGAAACATTTGCCGCCTTACAGTTCCATTCACCCGCATCAAGAACCTGCCGTATCCATTGAAAGTCCTTATCGGTATTCGCCGCATTCACCACCAGCAGGCAGCTCTGCCCGGAAAACACATAAACCAGCAAATCGTCCACCGTACCGCCATCGTCCCGGCACATCGGCGTATAGATACACCGACCCTCTTCGCTACCGACAATTTTATTGGTAAGCAGATAATCAAGAAAGGCGAGGGCATCGCTCCCTTCCACCAGAATTTCCCCCATGTGGGAAACATCGAACAGCCCCACCGCGTTCCGAACCGTCCGGTGTTCGGCCAGAATACCCTTCTCAAACTGAATAGGCATTTCCCAGCCGCCGAAATCGACCAATTTTGTACCCGGCAAATTCGCGTAAACGGAATGGAGTGGTGTAATTTTCATAAACACCCCCTTTTAGTTTTATACAATATTTAAATCCAGCCGGAAAAGATCGGCATAACCCACCTGAACAGCCAGGGATTCCAATACAGTAAGGCCATAAGCCTCCATCAAAACAGCGCGAATGGGACCGGCATGAGTGCTTGCAAGAACCCTTTGGCCGCCATAACGCTTCAACAGCCCCCGGATACAACCCAGAACCCGGCGGCTCAAATCCGCATAAGTTTCACCGCCCGGCGGCGCCGTTCGCCAGGGATTAGCCAGCCAGCGCTCATAGCGGCGGGCATCGCGCCGATGAATCTGCTCATAGCGCAGGCCCTCCCACTCACCGAAATCCAGCTCCGCCAAATCCTCCGCAATAACAGGTTCCAGTCCCAAAGCTGCTGATACCGGGGTTATCGTTTCCACCGCCCTCTTCAAAGGGCTGGTATAAATGACCCCTGGCGCTTCCCGGTGTATTCGCGCCGCTAAGCGCAATGCCTGTCTTCCGCCTTCAGCACTCAGCGGCGGATTACTCCCCCTTCCCAGGTATGCGCCTGCCCCTTCCGGCTCGCCGTGCCGGATTATCCAAAACTCCGAAAATTCACTCACAGCCGTATCACAGCTCCCGGATAGCCCATTCCCAAGCTCAATAAGCGCACCGTAACAGCCGCCCCGAAGCAAGCCGCCCAGACCGCAAAAACTGGCCATTGCAGGGCTTGTCAATTCCGGGCATCGGTAGTACCCTTAAAAAACTCAAAGCATGGAACAAGGCTTTATGATAATAGAATATTCCTGAAAAAGAGTCTACCAGGATATTTCTGGTATCGGCGGCCTAAGTGGAAAAGGACCCGGCGGGTGGTTTACCATCGTACGATTCTATGATATTCTTAAAAAAATCACAATAAAAAGGACGAATTATGGCTAAAACCTATAAAATAGCGGTGCTCCCCGGTGATGGAACTGGTGGTGAAGTTGTTACGGAAGGAATGAAAGTTTTAAATGCGGCAGCGGCGAAATTCGGCTTCAAACTCGATTCCCGGGAATTCGATTTTGGAGGCGATTATTACCTGAAAACAGGCGAAGTGCTGCCCGAAAGCGCAGTAAGCGATCTGCGGCAGTTCGATGCCATCTATCTTGGGGCAATTGGTCATCCTGATGTAAAGCCGGGCATACTGGAAAAGGGTATACTGCTGCGGCTACGCTTTGAGCTGGATCAGTACATAAATCTGCGGCCGGTAAAACTCTATCCCGGCGTTGAAACGCCCCTGAAAGACAAGGGCCCGGAACAGATTGACTATGTTGTCGTGCGGGAAAACAGCGGCGGCATTTACACCGGAACGGGCGGCCTTTCCATGAAGGGCACCCCGCATGAAGTAGCCGTTCAGAGCATGGTGTATAATCGGTTTCAGGTTGAACGCTGCCTGCGCTACGCCTTCGATTATGCCGTACGACGGGGCAAAAAGGCACAGGGCAAGGGGAAGGAGAACACCTTGGGCCTCGTGGGCAAAACCAATGTGCTTACCTATGTTTTCGATCTTTGGGAACGGGCCTTCCACGAAATTGGCCAGGCGGATTATGCCGATGTTCGCCGCGATTACTACCATGTAGACGCGGCCTGCATGTGGATGGTAAAGAACCCCGAATGGTTCGATGTACTGGTAACCAGCAATATGTTCGGAGATATTATTACCGACCTCGGTGCCATTACCCAGGGCGGCATGGGCATTGCCGCCGGTGGAAACATAAACCCGGAAGGGGTATCCATGTTTGAACCCATAGGCGGCTCCGCACCAAAATACACCGGCATGGGCATTATTAACCCTCTGGCAGCCATTGCCGCAGGAGCCATGATGCTCGACACTCTGGGCGAGCACAAAGCCGCTTTAGCCGTGGAAAACGCCGTAATGCACGTTACCGCCAACAAGCTCAAGAGTCTGGCGGCTGGTAAAATGGGCTATTCCACCAGCGAAGTGGGAGACTTAACCGCTTCAGCTCTTTAATTTAACCATTTCCTCCGCCTGCGGGCGGAGGCTTGGCTTTGCGGGCTTAGGGGGTACTGCTGATTTTTGGACTTGATATAGGGTTTGTGCAAAAGCTGTTTTTTAGAGGTACCCTTCAGAAACCTCCGCATTTTGAGATTTTTGTTTCATCCGTTTTTTCACGGCAGCCTTGGCCTGTCCTGTAATATCACCCATTTCATCGCCGAAAAAGTTTTCAGGCCAGTTCTGAATGCTTCCGAATTCATCGATCTGCAATGTGAACTTTAATGAAATTTTAAACAAAATAGTTAAGGGCACCTCTAAAAAACTGTTTTTTCAATTTATGATCCACGAAAAATATCTTTTGCCTTTTTGTCAGGGCATCCCTTGCGCTTCCAGGTACTCAAGTAGACTACGGTTCTATCTTGTTTTATTATCGGGGAAGCCCAGCTATTGGGCTTCCTGCTGCACCTCCT
>MUIB01000158.1 GCA_002084135.1 Spirochaeta sp. LUC14_002_19_P3
ACTCGAACTTTTCCGCCGCTACTGCGTTGTCAAAATGCTCACGTAGCCCAGCTACGCTCCGCTTTTGCCGCCCGACAAAAAATTTCTTCGTCAATTTCCTAAAGCGGTTTTTTAGAGGTACCCATCTTGTAAATCTCATTGTATCCAGCTCCCGCTGTTAAACGCTTAGAGTGCTTCGCAGCAAGGCTTCCATTTCATTCAGGGCCTTGAAGAGTTCGGCGGTGAAGCGGCCCAAGGCTTCTCTCATGGCGGCACGGCACGAGAGCGTGAAGGATATACCGGTGCTTCCACTGGCGTAGCGTATGCCAAAGCCATCGGGGCTTACCGGGCCGAAGCCGCCCAAAGTGAAGCCCCGCGCCGCTCCAACGGTGCTGGCAGACAGGGTGTCATTTTGGATGCGCTGCCAGCCGGAATCGGTAAAGAGCGGCGGCGGGCTGTGAATGCCAAGCTGGGGACCTTTGAGCTGAAACATCTTGTTCAAGCCGTAGAGGTGTCGGGCTATGCCCTCCCCTGCCCTGCATTCTTTCAGTCTTTGGGTATGAAGCTCCGCCGCCTTTCGCAGGGCCGCGGCTTCACCGCTGCCGGAAACCATGGAAAGGACGAAGCGGGCGGCTTCACAGCTCAAGGGGCGCATGGCCTCGGTGCGTCCGTGCCGGAATCCCCGGGTCATAACGGCTTCGTAGAGGTTTTTGAATGTGCCGAATGTCCGGTAGGAGGCCAGGAGCATGGCGAGTTGCACAAAGGCATCGGGGCTTATTTCTAAGGATTTGATTTTTTCACTGCCGAAGGAACAGAACGGAACGGTGCGAATGTGCGTGTCCCGCACCAGACTTTCATAATCGGCCTTCGCCTTTTGTATGTTCTGGCCAATCTCCTCCGTCAACATAAATGGTATTTCCGCTATGTTTCCGGGGCTAGCGGAAACAGCATTTCCTTCGTCGTCGCTCCATTCTTCTATGGTTTTTCCCAGGCGAAGTACCGGAGTGGCATCCAAGCCCGTATGTTCCATATTCACCCCATAGCCGCCGTCTGGCAGAACAATAAACTGAAGTGCTTTATCGAACCAGCGGTTTTCGCCGCTGCCGCTAAGGAGCTGCATGGCCAGCTCATCCCGGTCGGCGGGCTGCGCATCGTCCAGCGAAAGGGTGAAGAGCGCTGTTTCGATAACATCAAGCGCCCGGAGATTGGCAGGATTGAGAATAAGGGCTTCTCTTGCTTCGGCCCATTCCTCTCGGGGAAGGGAAGTGAGTACCCCGATTCCCTGAGCGGGGGAATTCCCGCCCTCAGCCCGCCGCCTTATCTCTTCTATATCGGCCTGGAGATCAGCCAAAGACCGAAGAGCACCAGTATCGGTTAAGGCATCGCATCGGAATAGCACTCCCCGGCACAGTACCACGACATGCCCCGCAGTTGACGGCGCGGTGGAATCAGCTGGACTGCGCAGGGTATCGGTACCATGGCCGGGTATGCGGGTGGTGGAAAACATGCGCTGGTACTGGTTCATGCAGAGGGGCTGGTTCCGATCCATGTCGGCGGAAAGCTCTCCGCTGTTTATAAGGATTTTGAAGCTGCTGGCCGCCTGAATTATGCGGGCGGTCTGTTCCGTCTGGGAGCGTATTACAGTGCGGGGCTGGTTTTCCTGCCAGAAGAAGGGGTTGGAATTAACCGGTACCGGACTGCGGCTGTCCAGATAGGTGCGGTACCAGAATTCTTCCAGCCAGTTTTCCCTGTCGGCTCCCCACTCCTGGAGAGCTTTTTGCAGTATGGGGCCTTCCTTCTTCCCGAATTCTTCTGTTATCCGCCGTGTTTGTTCCCATTCCTCTTCATTGAGCAGCGGCTGTACCCATTCGGGATACTTTCGGCAGGTTTGTTCGAGAGAGGGAATGGGGAGCTCTGGCAGGCTGTTTTCCAGAGGAATCGCTTCAGTCCCAACCTTTTCTTTCATTGCATCACTCCTTAAAATTTTTACAAGAATCCTCTTCCTGCCGCAGCAGCTCCGGTAGCCCGGAATTCCTTATTTCCTTACCCTACCCCATAAAAGCTGATTAAGAATGAGTTCGCGGGCATTTTGATTCTTTGTAAAATGAATGGTTTTCCAGTTTTTCAGACCAGCCTGCTCGGCGGCCAGGCGGACGGCATCATCCAAACTGCCGATATGGTCAACAAGTTTCAGTTTATATGCGCGGTTACCAGACCAGGGGATGCCCCCGGCCAGTTCATTCACGGCTTCCATCGGCAGGTTGCGTTTTTGGGCGGTTAAATCCCGAAACATGGCATCAATGTCTTTTACAGCACTCTCATAGAGCAATGCGGTGCGTTCATCGAGGCGGCGGCCAAAATGCCCCGCACCCGTCCAGGGGGTTGTGCCAAGGCCGTCATAATGGATCCCCAGGAGGGCCAGGCCACTGGTAAAATTCATTGCCACGGAATAGACTCCAATGGAACCGGTTATGGTTTCCGGCCTGGATACGATGCTATCAGCCTCCAGAGCTATCCAGTAGCCGCCTGAAGCCGCCATGTTTCCCAGCGACGCGATAACAGGCAAATTCCATTTTTCTGAGATTTCCTGAACGCTGCGGCGTATGGCTTCCGCTGCCCGGACATCGCCGCCGGGGCTGTTTATGCGAAGCACAAGGGCTCCGATGCCTGGAGCGGTACGGACATTTTCCAATGCGCTTATAACATCGGTACTGCCAGCCTGACCAAACTGCCCTTCGCCGTAAATAAGGACACCGTTAATGGGAATTACCGCGATAATGTCGGCGTTTAGTTTTCCACGGCCAGTTCGGGCTATGTAGTCGGCGGCTTCAATGGTAGCATAATCCTCACCGAAACGCTTCTCCAGCTCGGCTTCAAGAATGCCGCCGGTTTCAACAGCGTCAATAAGCCGGGCTTTTTGTGCCGAGAGCGGAGCATTGCCGCCAGCATCCATAAGGTGTTTATCGTAATTGTCAATCCACTCTTCAAGTTTGGTTTGAGCTATGTGCCGGTTTTCGGCCACCGCTGCTGTCCAGCTTTTCCAGAGGTCTTCCAGGAGCTGCCGGGAGTTCTTTCTGGCGGTTTCAGACATTTCACTACCAATAAGATTCTCGGCGGCACTTTTGGATTCACCGGAGCGGAACAGATTCACTTCGCCGCCGAATTTTGCAATGCCCTCGCCTAGATAGGCACGCCAGACCCCATAACCGACGGGAAATACTTCTCCCAGCCTGTCCGTAATAATGTAATCGGCAGAAGAAGCAATGCGGTAGCGGGCATTATCATAGCTGTCTGAACTGGCTATAATGGGCTTGCCGCTTTCCGCAAAATTTTTAAGGGCATCGGCCAATTCTCCGGCAACCGCAGGGCCGGCAGCATGCAGGAAATCCAGCTGGAGCCAGATTCCCTGTATGCGCGCATCATTTTTTCCCTTACGGATGGCCAGCACAAGATTATCCAGGAGGGTTTCCGCCGGATAATTGCCGAGAGGCAGTCCGCCATAGGGTATGGGAGATGAGGAACTGTCTGTGAGCGTACCCGACGGCATTATCCGCAGCACGCTGTTCTTTTTTACCCGCGGCGGCCTTGCCGCGACAAGAAAACCAATCAATACGGCTATAACAATCCAGAAAACCAATCCAAGAATTACACGGCGGATAATATCCAAAAACCGAAAGACAGAACCTGAACGGCGAAAAAAACTCATACATACTCCCTTATAGCGATATAGTAGATACTTATACCATGATATAACACTTTATGGAATATTAAAAATCCGTGGAGGATTTTTTTGGAGTTTCCCTATAGACACTTAATATAGAATGGTGTATATTACACCTTAAGTTTTAGATATCCCGGTTTACTGGGTATTGGCGGGAGAATTTCAAATTGCCGAAGACAGTTACATATCATGCAAACGCTATAATTTATTTTCAGGGCGATAAGGCTAACGGAATTTTTATTCTCAAACAGGGAAAGGTGGAATTATCCTCTGAGGATATAGCTACCGGACAAAAACTCAAGGAAATGGTAATAATTGGCGAGTTCTTCGGCACTCAGGCCGCTATTGGGGGCAGCAAACATAATGAAACGGCAACTGCCCTTACGGAATGTGCCGCGGTATTTCTTACTGTAAAGGAATTTGAAGCACTCATTACCAGTAATTCAAGACTGCTGATGAAGACACTTCAGGCTTTTTCCAATAAACTCCGTCGTATCCATCACCAGGTTCAAAGCTGTCTCACATCCGATCATATTAATATCAGCCAGGAGGCTGGTCTTTTTTCTGTTGGAG
The DNA here is from genome assembly GCA_002084135.1 of Spirochaeta sp. LUC14_002_19_P3. Lineage (GTDB taxonomy): Bacteria > Spirochaetota > Spirochaetia > DSM-2461 > DSM-2461 > UBA2779. Next base: position 4,274 of record MUIB01000158.1, read on the forward strand.
AATATCATCTGAATGAAGGGCAATACGAGCAGGCGGCTTTTGCGTTTAAGCAGTATCTTAAGTACTGGCCGTCTGGCACCTATGCCCCTCAGGCAAAGCTGAAGGCCGGAGAAGCACAAACTGCTCTGGAACGTTCTGAAGAAAAAAAACCGGGCAAAAAAGCCAATCAGCAAGCCAGTGATGATTCGGTAATAACACCGGAGTATCTGGAAGCTCAGTATGAACTCAAAAAATACAAGATAGCCTTGAAGGGTTACCTGGAGATAGTTCATGGAGAAAAATATCCGGACTTGAAGTCTTATGCGGAATTTCGCATTGGCTGTTGCCTCTACCATCTGAAACAGTATTCTGATTCCGTAAAGCAGATGTCCATTGTACTCACAAAGTATCCGAATCTGGAACAATTAGGTGATGCCGTGGCATTTCTTGGGCTCAGCTATGGAGGGTTGAATCAGCCTGAAAAAGCGGCGGGATTCTATCGAAAGGCATGTGAAATTCTGCCTGAAAGCAGTCCCTTATATCAAATGATTATAAAAAATATCCGACAGCCAGGAGGAGGTTGAGCCATGAGCCTCGATTTATCAAGGTTTGAACGGTTTGCCAAGAATTTTAGCACCGGGCAAACAATATTTTGCGAGTATGAACCAGGTAATTCCTTCTATCTTATCAATTCCGGCAGGGTGAAAATTGTAAAAATAATTGGTGCCATAGAAAAAACTATCGACATTCTGCAGCCGGGTGAATTTTTTGGTGAAATGGCATTACTGGAAAATGCTCCCCGCAGTGCATCAATTATTGCGATTGAAGACTGCACAATACTGGAATTTAATCGCGATAACTTTGAAGCACTGATGACAGGCAATCCTCAATTGGCACTCAATCTTCTCCATCTGTTTGCAAAGCGCATCAACGATCAGATACGGCGTTTTTCAACACTCACCCTGAAGGATGATTATGCCAAGGTGGCCGATATTTTTGTTATGCTCAATGAACAATCGCCTTTCAAGGAGAGTAATAACAACAAGGGAGAGAGGGAATTTAACTGTACGGTTGAAGATATTGCTCACTGGGCCGGTATTTCCGTTAAGCGTAGCAGGGAAATTATCAGCAATTTTCAGTATAAAAACCGGCTTACCCTCATGCAAACTTCCATGATTGTTACAAATATCCACGATCTTGAGCGCATGGTAAAATCTCAGCGGAACAGTCAGCTGAAAGAGAAATAGGCATCTATCGCGGAGCCCTGCGCTCCAGCACTGCTGCCCGCCAGCCGCGGCTGCGGGAATTGGACTGGATGAACCAGCCTTTGGTATTCTTCATCAGTTCGGCCATATTGGAACTGCGTCCTACAGCCATCCAGAAGCCCCCGGGCTTAACAAGAGCAGCCGCCGCCAGCGGCAAGTGCTTATTCCAGGCAGAACGGGGAATGGGATTTATATCGGTAACAAGCAAATCCACCGATGCCGGTTCCAGGGCTTCACTGAGTGCTCCCGGTTCGCAGAGAGGAAGAATTTCTGTCTCCACCATGCCGCTGTACGCGTGGAGATTATGTTCGCTCGCCAGCAGTGCCAGCCTGTCCCGTCCGGCTAAAATTATCCGGCGCGGAAGATTGCCGCGTGCCACAGCCAGAAGCGGAAGATGCCCCTGCCCCGGCTCCCAGAACACCATGCAGCCATCCGCGGAAGGCAAGCGCGGCATAAGGCGGCCCGCAAGCTCAAGCCGCCAGGAAATTGTATCAAAGTCGGGAATATTCCACACCGTATCCAGCGAGTAGGAAATTTTGCTGACCTCGAATGCCCCCCGCCGCCGGATGTAGGGCAGCAGCAAATTGGCTTCGGCGTCCAGTGAGCGAATCGGCGCACTGCACCGGCAGTGAAATACAGTGTGCTCAGTGCTATTTTCTTCGGTGAGAATTTCACCCCCGGACTCCAGAACAAGCTCCCGGCAGCACCGCGCCAGCGGATTAACGATAACCAGGGCGGCGCGTCCTTCGGGCTTGAGCAGGCTGGGAACTTTTTGAAGAAAATCCTTTAGCACGGGCTCGCCGGCTTTGGCGGGGAAGTTGCATACAATTAAATCGTAAGCGGCTTCATGGGGAGCTTCCAGCATAAGCCGCCAGATGGCGGCTGTGTTTTTCAGCCCATTCAGCCGGGCATTGTGTGCGCTGAAACTCACGGCCAGAAAATCCCGGTCGGCAAGAACAATGCTGGCTTGGGGGCAGCGGGCGGCAATGGCCAGGCCGAGAGCCCCTGCACCACAGCCGACATCGAGTACCCGCCGAATCCTGTCAGTGCAGAGCGGTGCCAGGGTTTTGAGCAGCAAAGCCGTTCCCGCATCCAGCCCGGCGCTGCTGAACAGCCCCAGCGAAAGATCGAGCTTAAGCTCTTTGCCAGCAAAGCGGAATGAAATTTGGCGGTTGCTTAAATTCTTCGTTTCAAAAACCTCAATTCAGAACTGATGAAAGCCGTATACTACAGCTTTCATGTCCCATTGACAACAAGTAGCATAGCAATTATTATTTTCAAATGAAGAATACAGCCCTTAATGGCGCGGAGGAAATTTTTCCATGCTGAGCTACATTATTCGCAGGATGCTCCATGTTGTGCCCATCGTGCTGGGCGCAGCACTGGTTTTTTTCATTATATTCAATGTTATTGGCGGGCAGGAAAAATATATTTACAACATGCTGCCGCAAAAGTCCCGCACGCCGGAGCAGTTTGAGCTTATCCGGGAGCGCTATGGGCTGGATAAACCGCTGATTGTGCAGTATCTGGAAATGGTGAAGTCCATGCTGACCTTCGACTTTGGCCGAAGCGAGACACGCAAACTTCCAGTAAATCTGTTGATTAAGCGCCATGTTCCGGTGTCGGCAGCACTCACTTTTCCCGCCTTTACTCTGGAAATTTTTACGGCTCTGGGGCTGGCTGCGCTGGCTGTAAGCAGGCGGGGACAGCGGCTGGATAAACTTCTTACCTTACTCTCTGTTGTCGGTATGTCTATTTCCATGCTGGTGCTCATTATGTTGGGACAGCAGTTTCTGGCCTACAGGCTGGGATTGTTCCCCATTTCCGGCTGGGAGAGAGGCATTGGCGCTGTTCGTTACCTGCTGCTGCCCTGGCTGCTTTGGGTTCTTGTAACGATAGGCTACGATGTCCGCTTCTTTCGGACTGTTCTGCTTGAGGAAATACACAAGGACTATGTCCGCACGGCCAAAGCCAAGGGGGTCCGCAGCCGGGACATTATGTTTCGGCATGTTATGCGCAATGCGCTTATTCCCATCCTTACCTATGTGGTAATTCAGATACCCTTCTTGCTAACGGGCACCCTCCTGCTGGAGCGTTTTTTCGGCATTCCTGGAATAGGCGATTTAATGGTGAATGCCATATCCTCTTACGACTTTCCTGTGCTCAAGGCCGCCGTTCTGGTTTTTACCCTGTTTTTTATCGCTTTCACTCTGCTTACGGACATACTCTATGCCTTGGTAGACCCCCGGGTGAGACTGAGGTAAGTTATGGTTGCCGATAACAAGACGGTTGGCGCAAGCCCCTTCCAACTTTCCATGCGCCGTCTCCGCCGCGATAAACTGGGTATGGCCTCTTTTGTTATTGTGTTACTCTTTACCCTTACCGCCGTTATTGGTAATTTCAATGTTTTCGGACTGCACGATGCGGCCAACAGCTACAATTTGGAAAATCGCTATGTAAAAGCATTGAGCTCCTGGAGCCATCCTCTTGGCACGGATAATTTTGGCCGCGATGTGCTGGCAAGGGCTGTTATGAGTACCCGGATATCCCTGTTTCTGGGCGCGGCGGCCGGGCTTTTCATGCTTCCCATTGCCATTCTTGCCGGTGCTCTGTCCGGCTATTACGGACGCTGGGCGGATTCCATCATACTCTATGTTATGAGTGTTATTGTCGCCATACCGGGGCTCCTGATTATTATGAGCCTGGTGCAGGTGCTGGGACGCACTTTTTTCATTATTGCCCTGGCCTTCGCCATTACCGGCTGGGTGGGACTGGCACGGGTAGTCCGTGGGAGCTTCATTCAGTCCCGTGAGTATGAATATGTTCTGGCGGCCCGTTGCCTGGGTGCCGGGAGCTTCCGTATCATCTTTCGCCACATTCTGCCCAACCTGAGCCATTTCATTATTGTCCGCTTCGTGCTCAACTTCGCCGCAATCATTAAATCCGAAGTGCTCCTGGCCTTTCTGGGGCTCTCCGTTCTGGGCGTTCCCTCCTGGGGCAATATGATCGATGAGTCCAAACAGGAACTCACAGCCGGACACTGGCAGAACCTCATTGCCGCCAGCCTGTTCATGTTCACCTTTCTGGCCGCCCTGAACATCTTCGGCGACTCCCTGCGAGATGCCCTGGATCCGAAGCTCAAAAATTCTTCACGCAAGGCCGGACACAAATGAAGCAGCCTCTCCTTGAAGTAAAAAACCTTCAAACCAGCTTTCGCACGGAAGAAGGACTTGTGCGGGCGGTGGATGGGGTAAGTTTCAGCCTCCGTCAGGGTGAAGTTCTCGGCCTGGCGGGAGAATCCGGCTGCGGCAAATCGGTTACCGCCTATTCCATCTCCCGCCTGCTCCCCATGCCGCCCGGCCAATTCGACGGCGGCGAAATTCTGTACAAGGGCCGGGACATTCTTGGCCTCAAGGAAGAGGAGATGCGCCGCATCCGTGGCCGTGAGATAGCCGTAGTTTTTCAGGAACCCATGAGCGCCCTGAATCCCGTTGCCTCAGTCAGTGCCCAGATTGAAGAGGCCCTGGCCATTCATACAAGTTTGGGCAAAGCCGAACGGAAGGAGCGGGTGGTACATCTTCTTGCCAGGGTGGGCATCCCCGACCCCGCACAGCGGGCACTGTGTTATCCCCATGAACTCTCCGGCGGTATGCGCCAGCGGGTTATGATTGCCATGGCTGTATCCTGCGACCCCAGCCTGCTCATTGCCGATGAACCCACTACGGCTCTGGATGTCACCATTCAGGCCCAGATACTGAAACTCATACAGGACATGAAAAATGAAACCGGCTCGGCAATGCTCCTTATTACCCACGATTTGGCCGTAATTGCCGAAACTGCGGACAGAGCGGCCATAATGTATGCCGGGAAACTCGTGGAAACAGCCGCGGTAAAAAACCTTTTTGCCGAACCGGCGCACCCCTATACCCGGGGACTGCTGAACTCCATCCCCGTTCTCGGGAGCCCTGGCCGAAAGCTGAAATCCATTCCGGGGCGGGTTCCTAATTTGATTGACCTGCCTGGCGGCTGTGCCTTTGCGAACCGCTGTGAATTGGCCGGTTCCCGATGCCGGAATGAAATGCCCCGCATGGTGAATAAAGACGAAGGCCATCAGGTTCGCTGCCACCTGCATGATGGAGGTGTTAAATGAACGATAATTTGGTGGTCATCCAAAACCTTAAAAAGCATTTTCCGATTTACGCCGGGGTATTCCGCCGCACCGTGGGCTGGATTAAAGCCGTGGACGGCATTAGCTTCAACATTCCCCGCGGCAAAACCCTGGGGCTGGTAGGCGAGTCTGGCTGCGGTAAAACCACTGCCGGACGCACTCTGGCCGGTTTGTACCAGCCTAGCAGCGGCACCGTCAGCTTCGACGGCATTCCCATCCACAGCCTGAGCCGCCGGGGACTCAGCCAGGTGCGCCGCCGCTTCCAGATGGTATTCCAGGATCCCTACGGTTCCCTCAATCCGCGCATACCCATTGGCAGTATTATCGCCGAGGGCCTGGATATTCACAAACTTTGCCAAAGCCGCCAGGAGCGCCGCGCCGCGGTGGAAGAACTCATGGAAAAAACCGGTCTTGATGCTGCCTGGATTAACCGCTATGCCCATGAATTTTCCGGCGGCCAGCGCCAGCGCATCGGCATAGCCCGCGCCCTTGCCCTTAAGCCGGAACTTCTGATACTGGATGAACCGGTAAGCGCCCTGGATGTCTCCATTCAACTTCAGATACTGGAGCTGCTGAACAGCCTGAAAGCCGAACTTGGCCTTACCTACCTTTTCATAGCCCACAA
>MUIB01000105.1 GCA_002084135.1 Spirochaeta sp. LUC14_002_19_P3
TTCTTTTAAAATGTTCTTGCTTGCATTCAAGTCTCTATCATGTTCTGCGCCGCAAGAACAAACCCATTCACGTTCTTTCAGTTCAAGAGATTCGTTCACTTTTCCACATTCAAAGCATATTTTGCTGGAGGGAAAGAAACGATCAACAGGCACAATCTTAGTTTTATGCTTGCTTGCCTGACACTCCAATATCCGCAGGAACGTAGAAAATCCTAAATCGTTTATTTTCCTTCCCCACATTTTCTTCATACCCGATAAGTTCAAGTCTTCATGAGCAATAACATCAAACTTTTCGCATAGATCCTTTGAAATTTTCCAAAACCAGGCCTCTCTTTGATTGGCTATTTTCTCATGCACCCTCGCAAGATTTTTTCTGGCTCTTTCTCGATTCTTTGAACCTTTCTTTTTAGAGGATAGGCTTTTGTTTGCTTTTCTTAAATTTTTTAAGGATTGTTTAAAAAACAATGGCGACTCCACCCTCTCTCCCGTGGATAAAGTTAAAAAGGTTTTTAATCCAAAATCAACACCTACCGCATTACGCTCTGTGTTCTCTGTTCCACCAGTAGCAACATGATCGGTAACAACGGTTATAAAGAACTCTCCAAGTGGAGTTCTTTTTAATGTCATTATTTTAATCTTACCTTCAATATTTCTGTCCCTAAAATAGCGATACCTCCTTTTTTGTATTATTACAACATTATCTTCAAGGAATTTATATCCTGCATTTTTATATGTAACAGATTTATACTTGCGTACTTTCTGAAAAGACGGAGGGGAAACTTTTCTACCACTCTTTTTCTCCAGATTCTTAAAAAATCGTTTATAGGCTTCGTCTATTCGTTCGGTAATCTGAATAATAGCTGTTGAACCGACTTTTTTCCAGTAAGAAAACCCTCTTTGTTTACATTTTGCTAAATGCTTTTGCAAGGAATATTTATGTAAGTGCTTATGATAAATAGCATAATAGAGCTTATGAAGCTCAATACAATGATTATAAATATTTCCTGCAGTATTCAAAATTTCATGCAGGTTCTTATTATCTTCATCGTTATACAATTTAAACTTGTATGTTATCATTTTATACAACCCTTATTTATGCTATCCTGTATTTTCATCAAAAGTCAAGTGTTGCACGCTGGAACTGCGGAATTTCTGCTTCCCAAACGCCTCCATTTTTTCAGCCGCCGGAAAGTTCATCGATAAGTTTGAATTTCAAGTCGCGCAGTTCGTTTGAGAGGGAAACTTTGTAGAGGTGGGGGTTGAGAAGTCTTTTGTAGGAGGTGTCCAGTTTCTGGATTCCCTCAATCACGCTGTTTCTTATTTCGCTTAAAGCGGGCAGTTCGGCGCAGATGCGGCCTTTGCTGATGCGTTTTTTTAGCAGGGCTTCGCGGGAGTGGTAATCGTTCATTATAAAATGGTTGAATTTATAGGTGGGGTGGTTGAAGCGGACAGGGCTATTGTGTTCCGGTTCCTCGTGTTCCAGACAGATAAGGTCGCCAAGGGGGGATTTTTCGGGGCCGTAGAAGCGGTAGACTTGTTTTACTCCGGGGTTGGTAATTTTTTCCGGGTTGTTGGAAAGTTTCATAACTGGTATGAGTGTGTTTTGGCTCCACCGCGCCGCGAGTTTGTATACGCCGGTAAACGATGAGTCATTTCCGCCGGTAACCAGATGGGTGCCGATTCCCCATACATCGATGGGGGCACCGTTGGCCTTGAGCTGCCAGACTATTTCTTCGGTGAGATCGTTGGAGACGCATATAAAGGCATCGTGAAGGCCTGCCTCATTGAGGGCTTCCCGGACTTTTACGCTTAGGTACTGAAGGTCGCCGGAATCGAGCCGGACACCGATTTTTTTTCCTTTGGCTTTGAGTTCCCTGCCTACGGTTATGGCGTTTTTGATTCCGCTGCCGAGGGTGTTGTAGGTGTCGATAAGCAGAACGGTGTTTTCGGGGTAAATTTCGGCGTAGGCGCGGAAGGCTTCGAGTTCGCTGTCGAAGCTCATAACCCAGGAGTGGGCCATGGTTCCCGATACGGGTATGCCGTATTTCTGACCCGCAAGGGTGTTGGAGGTGGCGGCGCAGCCGCCGATGCAGGCGGCGCGGGAGGCCGAGAGGGCCCCGTCCATGCCTTGAGCCCTTCGCAGGCCGAATTCGAGTACTCTGTCTCCGTCGGCGGCACTGTAAATGCGTGCGGCTTTGGTGGCAATGAGGGACTGAAAATTGATCTGATTCAGCAGCAGGCTTTCTATGAGCTGGGCTTCTATCATGGAGGTATGAACCCGGAGAACGGGTTCCCCGGGAAAGATAAGAGAACCCTCGTCCATGGCGTGGAGATCACCTGAAAAACGATATTCAGAGAGGTATTCCAAAAACTCATGGCGAAAGGTGCCGTGTTTGTGAAGAAATTCGATGTCTTTTTTGCGGAATCTCAGGTTTTCAAGACGGGGGAGGAGTTCGCCGAGTCCGGCAAATATGGAGAATCCACCGTTGAAGGGGTTGCGGCGGAAAAACATTTCAAAGACTACCTGGCTGTCTTTTTCTTTCAGAAAGTATCCCTGGGCCATGGTGAGTTCATAAAAGTCGGTGAGCAGTGGGGTGTAATACATTACAGTTTAACGAATTGTATGCTATTTTTTTTCATGGTTTCTACGGCGGCTGTAATGCTGCCTTCGGGAATGTTTACGCCGCGCACGGCATTTTCTATTACTGCGGTTTCAAATCCGGCGGCGACGGCATCCATGGCGCTGAAATAAACGCAGTAATCGGTGGCCAGGCCGCACAGAAAGACTTTTGTTACGCCTAAGCTCTTGAGGCAGGCGGCAAGGCCGGTGGATGTGGAATGGTCGTTTTCGAGAAAGGCGGAATAGGAATCCATTTTCGGCCTAGTGCCTTTTCTTATAATAAGGCTGACCGGCTTGAGGTTGAGCTCGGGGTGGAAATCGGCTCCGGGGCTGCCCTGTACGCAGTGATCGGGCCAGAGCATCTGCGGCCCGGAGGGCAGGCCGATGGTTTTTCCGGGTGTTTCGCCGTGGGCGGAAGCGAAGGATATATGCCCTGGGGGATGCCAGTCCTGAGTGGCCGCGGTAAGGGCAAAATTGGAACTGACGGCGTTGATTCGGGGCACAACTTCTTCGCTGCCGGGTACGGCAAGCGCACCGCCGGTGCAGAAATCGTTTTGTACGTCGATAATTATGAGCGCATCCATTGATTTTTAAAATATATGTCATGTATAAGACTGTCAATAGATTGACACTGAACTTTTTTTCCTTTATACTTCTTCAATATTTTCAATCACAGGCAGGTAAAATGTCATCTACAGGTAAAATTGTTTCATTTAACAAGAATGAAAACAGCCCTCCGGTTCAGAACAAGGCTGTAAAGTTTATCGGCTTAACCATTGTGGGGCTGGCCCTCTTCGGGCTGCTGTTTTCTTCGGTATTTTCCGGCGTGAATATTTTTGGACGCTCAGAGCTTTCATTTGGACGCTTCGGGGATAAAAAAATCGTCTATCAGTATAATAACTCCTTTGGCCAGGGTGTAAACAACAGCATGCAGGAATACGAGGGGCAAACGGATATGACCGATGAGTATTATGGTTTTATCCGGCGCATGGTGTGGCAGCAGGAATTCTCCAATGCCGCGCTTCGAGCCGCCATGATGTATGAGCTGGAACAGGCTGGCTACATGCCCAGTTCACGGGCGGTGGATCGCAGGGTGGTAAGCACCTTTCAAACGGATGGCCGCTTCGATGCAGATCAGTACAAGAGTTTGTCGGCGGCCAACAAGGCCTCTTTGCGGGATAATTTACGGGAGCAGGCCGTGCTTGAAACCTGGTATGGGGATGTTTTAGACAGCCTTTACCGTTCGGATGCCTCTCTTGACTTCCTCGGGACGATGAAGGCAGAGGTAAAAACCTATAACTACATTACCCTGCCCTTCGATAGCTACCCTGAAGATGATGTTATTCAGTATGGCCGTGATAATATTAAACTGTTTCAAAGCATGGCTTTGAGTCGTATTACCTCCAAAGATGAGACCGCAGCCAGGGAAGTTTTGGACTTATACAGCGAACGGCGGCAGGAAATTGATGCCTTTGCCGAGCTGGCCAAAGAATATTCCACCGATAGCTACAAGGAAGACGGCGGCGTTATGGGTGATACGGCACGCCATACACTTTTGGAGATTATAGCGGAAGAAGATGCGGATGCGGTTTTTGCCCTGGCAGTCGGAGATACGGCGGGGCCCTTCGATACGGATTACGGCTGGATAATTTTCCATGCTGACGGCGAAGCGGTCGATGCCGATCCGGAGGCCAGTGCCGAGGATATCCGTGCCTACATGCTGCGAAACGAAGTGGGCATGATAGAAGACAGTCTGCTGGCACGGGCCAGTGAGCTAAGAGAAAAGGCGCTGAGTACAGGGGCTTTCCGCCGCACTGCGGAGGCTGATGGACTTGAGGTAAAAACAACGGAACCCTTTCCCTTTAACTTTGGCGGCGATGCGCTTCTGGGGGATTCGCCGGAAAAATCTGATGATGCGCAGCTCACCGGTACGGCCTCGTCCGAAGAGTTCTGGGAAGGTATAGCCGCACTGAAAGACGTTAATGACATATCGGCTCCGATTGTGCTCTCCAATGCCATCGGCCTGTTTTCCCTGGCCTCCACCGAAACTCGGGAAACGGAAGATTACTGGGACAGAATTGTGGAGTATGAAACAGCGACTTCTCTTCAGGCCGATTATGAAGCCCTTGTTCTCGCGGAAGATTCAAAGCTGTTTGTTGATAATTTTTCAGAAACTTACAACAGCATATTCAATCCATAGGACTGAACCGTGGAGAATCCCCGGTTAGAGCACACGGCACACGGGGCGACAGTCTTTTATAGCCGCTATCTCTATTCCAGGCATAATCCCGCCCATCGGCCTATTGCGGCCGCCAGGGCAGTGTGCGCGGAATCCCGCTGTCTTTACATTGTTCCGTCTCCGCTACTGGGTTATGGTTTGGCGGAACTTACCGAAAGCATTCCGGCAGACTCCCATGTCCTGGCCATTGAGGCCTCTCAGGAGCTGTTTCATCTCTGCTCCCCGCATTTCAGCCCCGGCCTGCTCAACAATCCCAAACTTACCATAGTCCGCTTATCCGACGAGGCAAGTCTGAATGCCGTGCTGGAAAACCTTGGTCTCTGGCGTTTTCGCCGTGTGCGCCAGGTGGACTTAAACGGCGGAGCAGCCCTCCATGCCCCTCTCTATGATTCCCTGATAGCCTTTGCGCTTGAAGCCCAATCCTCCTATTGGCACAACTGGCACAGCCTGCGGATAATGGGGCGGCACTGGGTAAGGCATCTCTTCGCCAACCTGCGCTGGCTGCCCGCCGCCCTCCCCTACTCTTCGGGCGACCTGCCCATTGTTATTGCCGGGGCTGGCCCCAGTCTGGAAGAATCGCTGAATTTCATAAAGAAAAAAAGAAACCTCATTGAGCTATGGGCAACCGATACAGCACTGGGCACTTTGTTCAGCGCGGGCATAAGTCCCGATGTGGTTACGGTACTGGAGACTCAGTTCTGGAATCATCTGGACTTCCATGGGGCGGCAGACAGAAAAATAACCATCCTTGCCGATATTTGCTCCTATCCGGGAAGCCTGACTATACCAGGCTGCAAAATTTCCCTGTTTTCGTCCAGTTTTACGGAGCTACGGCTTCTCAATCGTCTGCGGACCACCTTTCCCAATCTTCCTGTTATCCCGCCTTTGGGTTCCGTGGGACTGGCGGCTGTTCAGCTGGCTTTAAGCTTCAGCACCCAGCCAATACTGCTTACCGGACTGGATTTTTCCTGCGTTCCGGGTAAAAGCCATGCCCAAAGTTCATCCTTTCATAAATGGATGCTTTTTTCCCGCAGCCGGCTTAATCCGATGCCGGGCTGGAGTGCCGCCATGGACAGGCCGCGGGTTCGGATAAAAAATTTTCATGGCGAAGAAATTCTCTCTGACGGAATTCTCGCGGGTTACGCGAATCACTTCCGCAAGTGTTTCAGTTCCTCCCGGCGCCTCTTTTCCCTTACGGGAATGGCGGATTTGGGCATACCCCTTCTTACTGAAAGCACGGCGGAAGCGCAGCTGAAATCCGCACAGCCAACAGTTCCCTCGGCTGTAAATCAGTCAAGTCCGTATTCGGAGACATTGGTAAATGAATTTATAGCCCATGAAATACAGCTTCTGCAGGAAACCATACTGCGCTGGAATGAATACAGCAGCGGAGGGAAAGCCCCTGAAGGGCTGCTGAGTGCTCTGGAAGACATCGATCATCTGTACTGCGGTTTTCCCGATGAGCCGCCGCTGCCGAAAAGCGACAATAATTTTCTGTTTCGCGCCATTACCCGCTGCCGGGAGCTTTATGGCGATTTAATACGATTTTATCCGGGGATGAAATAGTTCCCTAATAGGGACGGAGTTTTTCCAGCTCTTCGCGGATGAGCAGGTAATTTTTATAACGCTCAGGGTTTATCTTGCCTTTATTCAGAGCGTCTATAACACCGCAGCGGGGTTCGTGGCGGTGGGAGCAGGGCTGAAATCCGCAGCCTTCTCCGTGTTCCTCAATGTCCGGGAAGCAATGGATAAGCTGTTCCGGTTCTATATCGCGGATGTGTATTTCCCGTATGCCTGGGGTGTCGATGAACCAGGCCCCCCAAGGCGTGTCGATGAGACGGCCAAAGTTGGTTACATGGCGGCCACGGGAAAATTTACGGGATATGGCAGCGGTTGCAAGTTCCGTGCCGGGAACCAAATAATTTATAAGGGTGGATTTTCCCACTCCCGAGGGGCCGAAGAGGGCTGTACAGCCGGGAAATTGGAGCTGTTCCATGCCTTCCCCTGTTTCGGCGGAGCAGTAGTATGTTTGAATGCCTATGGCCTGCCATGTACCGCGGTACTGCTCTATTGTTTCGCTTATGCCTAAATCCTGTTTGTTTACAATAACCACGGCGGGTATGTTGTGCTGGGAGGCGGTTATCATAACTCTTTCGGCGAATCGGGGGCGGAAGGCTGGTTCTCTGGCGGCCATAACGATGGCAAGGAGGTCTATGTTGGCGGCGGCTGTCTGCCAGGCTTCGCCTTTTTTGTTCCAGCGCCGAAACTGGCTGCGCCGTTCCAGCCTCCGGGTAATCAAGCCCTTTCCCTCATCGGTAATGAAGAAATCGACTCTGTCGCCGGGAGCAAGGGGATTGTATTCATCGGTATGGGAGCCGAGAACCTTCCCCTTGATGCGGCATTCATGGAAGTTCCCATCTTCATCCCGAACCCGGTAGATGTTATTGATTCCGCTATAGACAAAAGCCGTCATGTCAGTTCCCCCATCCATTTCAGGCCGTAAAGTTCGGCAAAACGCCGGTATCGATCCATGCCCGCAGCAGAGCGGCTTACATAAAAATGATCTTCTCCCGAAACTGGGGAGGATTCATCGAGAAGGGACAGTATGCGCCGCCCAACGCCTTCCCGCGAATCGATGAGCCGGACTCCGCCCAGCATGTCCTGAATTATTTCCGCAACGTGGAGAAAATGGGTACAGCCGATTACCACTGTTTCCACTTCCGCCTGCTTGAGTATGCCAAGTGCCCGCTGCATAACATCCCGTGCGCCAATGCCGCTATCATCCAGCCAGTCTTCTTCCACATAGCGGACAATATCGCCCGCGGCTGCACGGACAATTTCGCGGTGAGGAGCATAGGCCGCGATAAGGCTGTTAAGGTAGGGGGAATTGACTGTACCCTGAGTGGCAAGGATGCCGATTGGCTTTGTGCTACTTTCCTGCGCGGCCGGTTTAACGGCAGGTACGGTTCCAACAACGGGACAGGAAACAGTGCGGCGTATTTCTTCCAGTGCATTCACCGATGCGGTGTTGCAGACTACGGCAATGAGGCTGGGGTTCAGGCGGGCCTGGATGAGCTGTGCCGCTTCGGCCGCAGCCTGAATTATCCGGCTGGAAGAAAGTTCACCGTAAGGGAAATGGGCGGTATCAGCCAGATATGATACGGCCAGATTGGGCCGCTGATTTTTTACCCAGGCCAGATAAGGCAGCCCCCCTATACCTGAATCGAGGAATACGGCGGCAGGCTTATTCATTGCTGAACAGCTGTGCGAATGCCTGCCGGGCGGCATCCGCCTTGTTTCCGGCGGTATCATCTCCCGGGAGGTGCACAGCCTTTGAGGCGGGAGTAAACCAGTCGCAGAAATTGCTGCGGTCCTTCTCGCGTACCGGCTCGCTTACCGGCTCACGGCAGTCATTGGCCTGGCCGGGCGCGAAATGCAGGCAATTGCGGCAGGTTTTCAATTCCCTGCCGCACTGGGCGCACAGGGTGTTTCTGTATATGGGGACAGAATAGCTTTTTCCACAATGAACACAATTTGGCATAAACGTATTGTATACTATCTTTCAGCATTTGGGAACATGGCGGCTTAATCCTTTGCCTGGTGCACAACCCGCTGCGGGAATGGTATTTCAATGCCTTCGGACTTAAAGGCACGCCATATTTCCAGATATGTCCAGCTTTTGGCCATTGGCCTGTTGTTGGCATCGCTGAGCCAGGTCCGCAGCGACATGGTAATGCCTGAATCGCCGAAGCTGAGAATCCGCACATCTATTTCGGATTCGGGCAGAAGCCAGGGATTGCATTCGGCGACGTTGCGGAGTACGCTGATAACCTGATCCAAATTGGACTTGTAAGAAACATCCACGGTGTTAATAATAACAATGTGCCTGTCGCGGAAACTGGAACTGTGGATAATTCCTCCAGTAAGCATGCTGTTTGGAAGGATGAGACTTTCGTTCTCAAAGGTGGTTAATTCCGTGTTGAGTAAATGAATGTGTTTAACAAAGCAGTCCAGATTGTTTATATGGAGTCTGTCTCCTTCTTTAACCAGCCCCATACCCAGAAGCCGCAGTCCGGCACAAAAATCAGCTATTGTTGCCTGTAGTCCAAAGCCAATACCAATGCCCAAAGTTCCAAACAACACCCCTATTGCCGAAAGGTCTATGCCAATAACAGTTAATCCAAAGAAAAAGACGAAGGTCATTACAATATAATGAATGAGCTTATTGAAGGAAAACTGCTGCTCCACGCTTAGCCCGAAGTGGGTAAGAACATTGGGACTAATGCTCCGCTTTGCCAGTCTGCCTGTCCATGAAGCCACAACAACGATAGGGAGTATGAGCATGAGCGTAAGAATGGAAATGGACGATTTTCCGCTACTAAAAAAAGGCGTGCTGAGTACCTGATATACTTTTCGGACTGTTTCAAATGAGTCAAAACCCAATAAATGGATAAAGGCGATCAATACACCGAAGGCTACAGTAAGCCGGATAAAGCGCCTGCTCCATTTCAGGAAGTGCTGTCGCTTATCTTCATTTTCAATAATCCGGGCACTTAAGCGGCGGAGTAGAATTGTAAGAAATACACTGCCAGCCAGGTATAAGGCTGTGGAAGTGAGATACCAAATAAGACTCTCCACTGTAATGGTAAAGGGAAATCCCCAGAGATTGATGCTTTGTTTAAGCCATTGCATGTTACGCTACCATCTTTGAATACATTTTTTTCGATTGTACTGCAAACAGGAAGAAAGTCAATATATATTTCATCCTTATATGGCGGTATTCCACACTTATTTCACATTCGGATTTAATTCATACGCCGGACAATCCCGGTTATTGGCAGAACGGACTTCAGCACTGGGCAGCATCCGGGATTTTATACCAAATATCCTGCACCCGTTGGGAAAGGCACTGTCCCAGGTAACATAATAATGGATACACTTTGGACAGAACGGTGGCGGATTATTGCTCATTATGGGCTGGTTCGGCGGCTGTATCACCATCTGTACTGCTTCTTAACATAGTGCTGTACTTACTTTTCATGCAGAAGTTTATGAGTTTTATCAGCGCAGAAATCTTCAGATGTATATCATTTATTGTTAAGCTCATGGATTCAGGGTCATGCAGTTTGAGTTCATTCCAATTTTTAATAGCTTTAGTAATATCAGTATCAAGCTCATCGCGAAACTTGCCAATGTGTTCATTTAATACCTCTAACCCCTGCAATAAATTATTGATAATATGCCTGGCCTCATCATTAACTGTTTGAATTGTATTCTCCAAGGCTCCTACAGGAGATGTTTGATATAAATACTGCTTGACCAAGAGCTTGATTTTTTTTCCCATCGAACCTTCGGGGCCAAGATCGGCATCAAACTTTTCAATCCTTTCAAGATTCCCTTTAAATCGCATGTAGGCTTCAGTAAAC
>MUIB01000061.1 GCA_002084135.1 Spirochaeta sp. LUC14_002_19_P3
CAGCGGCAACCCTGCCTGCTGGAGCAAGCAACCCCATAGCCACCGATGCCCGCGGCACCGCTAGAAGCACCAGGCCAGACGCTGGCGCATTTGAAGTCCAGTAGGAGGTGCAGTAGGAAGCCCAATAGCTGGGCTTCCCCGATAATATAAACAAGATAGAACCGTAGTCTATTGAGTACCTGGAAGCGCAAGGGATGCCCTGACAAAAAGACAAAAGATATTTTTCGTGGATCATGAATTGAAAAAACAGTTTTTTAGAGGTGCCCATTCTTTGGGAAGACAACAAAAGTTCCATGATTCAGCAATAATTAAACCAGTCCACCAGGCGTCCTCTTTACACACTTCCTCCCTCATGCTATAAACCCCTATGACTCAAACAACAAAGGAATGGGAAATAACTGCCGATTTGGCTAGCCTGGAACTGGATGCTGGTGAGGCCGAAATTCTGGCCGGGAAGGCGGAGCAGATGCGCGAGCTGTTTCTTACCATGGCCGAGGCCGATGTGGAGGGGCTGGAGCCCACAACCCACGCGCTGGTTGAGGGCAATCATGTCCGTGCGGATGCTCTTGAAATTTTTTCTCATGCCGGTGAGCTCATTGAAGCCGCGCCGGAGGCCGAAGACGATTTTTTTCTGATTCCCAACGTACTTTAGGCGGCTTATGAATTCATACAAAGAGCAATGGTTAGCGGTGTTGCGGAACAAAACCCAATGTCGGGCTTATGAAGCCAGGGTGCGGGAGCTTGATGCTCCCATCGGCAGTTTTTTAAGTTTTCATCTCGACCCTCCGCCCGGAAGCAACAATCCTCCCGGGGCATTAAGCGGCATACCCCTGGCGGTTAAAGACAACATTGCCGTAAGGGGCAGGCCGCTCACCTGCGGCTCCAGAATACTCGAAAACTTTCAATGCCCTTACACCGCTTCCGCGGTGGAAAAGCTCATGTCCGCCGGTGCCCGAATAGCAGGCAAAACCAACCTCGATGAGTTTGGAATGGGCTCGTCCAATGAGAATTCCGCTCTGGGCGAAACAGTGAACCCCTGGAACCACAATAAAGTGCCCGGCGGTTCAAGTGGCGGCAGTGCGGCGGCAGTTGCCGCCGGATTTGTCCCCCTTGCGCTGGGATCGGATACAGGCGGCTCGGTTCGCCAACCGGCGAACTTCTGCGGGGTATACGGTCTCAAACCAACCTACGGCACCGTGTCCCGCTATGGGCTTACCGCCTATGCGTCCTCATTGGAGGTGATAGGGCTTTTCAGCCGCGATATTGCGCTGATGGAAGAGGCCTTTACCATAATGCGCGGCTTCGACCCCCGCGACCAGAGCAGCATTAATCCTCAGGAGCCGCCCGTGGGCGGCAAAAAGGCGGCGGTGCTCAAAGTGGACGGTGGCGCACTGGACGGCGCAGTAAGCGATGCCTGCAAAACAGCCGCGGAACGGCTTGGTGCAGAGGGCTATGAATTCAGTGCCGTCCAGCTGCCCAGCCTCAAATATGTTGTTCCGGCCTACTACACCATCGCCGCCGCCGAGGCCAGCGCCAATCTGGCCCGCTACAACGGTATGCGTTACGGTTACGCGCCCGACTACGCCGAAAATCCCCGCGAATTGATGAAAAAGGCCCGCCACGAAGGCTTTGGACCCGAAGTAAAACTGCGGATTCTGTTAGGCACCTATGTGCTGCGCAGCGGCTTTCAGGAACAGTATTATGGGCGGGCGCAAAAAATCCGCACTCTTATCCGCCGGGAGCTGGATGCCCTGTTCAAAGATTACAATTTCATCCTTATGCCGGTTTTTCCCACGCAGGCTTTCAGCCGCGGCGGCGCGGATATGGACGATTACCAGCAACGCCTGGCCGATGTGTTTACCTCCCTGGCCAATCTGGCCGGGAATCCAGCCTTGGCGGTGCCAACGGGCATGGCGAAGGGCTTGCCCGCAGGAGTGCAGCTTATGGCACCCCATTTTGCCGAAGCGCGGCTGTTTCAGGCTGCCGGAGAGCTATCGAAGCACTTTTCACCACCGAGCCCCGAAGGCTCGCTGGACATAAGGGGGTTGGCATGAGAGGGTCATATAAAACCTGGATAGGGCTGGAGATACACCTCCATTTGAAAACGGATTCCAAGATGTTCTGCTCCTGCCCGGCCCGCTACGGGGATGAGGCCAACAGGAATGTGTGTCCGGTGTGCATGGGCTATCCCGGTGCTCTGCCGCGGCTGAATGAAAGGGCTATGGAGCTGGGCTATCTTATGGCGCGGGCTTTGAACTGCCGCTTGTCAGCGAAGACTTTTTTCGCCCGCAAGAACTATTTTTATCCTGATATGCCAAAGAATTATCAAATTTCCCAATTTGAAGACCCCGTGGGCACCGAGGGGTTTATACTTGCTGATCTGGGGGAAGTCGGGGAGCGGAGTATCCGCATTCACGATGTGCATCTGGAGGAGGATGCGGGTAAGATGATCCATGCCGGGGATGTGAGTCTGCTGGATTTCAACCGGGCTGGTTATCCGCTGCTGGAGGTGGTTACGGAGCCGGATTTGTACTCGGGAGAGGAAACAGAGGCCTTTTTGCGGGATTTTCAGCGTCTGGTACGCCGCCTTGGGGTGAGCGACGGCAATATGGAAGAGGGCTCAATGAAGTGCGATGCCAATATTTCCATTAACCCGGAGGGCAAGGGCTTGGGTACCAAGGTGGAGCTGAAGAACATGAATTCGCCGCGCTTCGTGCGTTTGGCACTCAATTATGAAACGGCGCGGCAGGCGGCGATGCTGAAGGATGGCGGCACGATTATTCAGGAAACCCGCCTGTGGAACGAAAACCGCGATGTAACCGAAACCATGCGGCGCAAGGAAACTTCGGACGATTACCGCTATTTCCCTGAGCCGGATATTCCGCCCTTCGTGCCGGATGAGGCATTTTTCTCCCGGATTGAAAAGGGGCTTGTGGAACTGCCCCTGGCTCTCAAAAAGCGTCTTGTCGCCGAGTACGGCCTTACTCCGGATTTGGCGGATTTTATTCGCGACGATGAGGCGGTGGCCCGCCTGTTCGAGGAAACTGTTTCTTTGGGATCTTCGCCGCGGGATGTGGCGGCCTGGCTTTCCTCGGATGTACGGAAGGTGCTGAACCGTGAGGGAAGGGGCTTGGCGGGCTCTCCGCTAACGGCAGCCCGTTTCCATGAATTGCTTTCCCTTATCGCGGAGGGAAGCATTAGCGGGAAGATTGCCAAAGGCGTTCTTGACAGGGTATTTCAGGACGGGGAGGATCCAGCGGCCATTGTAAAGGCCGAGGGCTGGGCGCAGATTACCGATACCGGACAAATTGCTGAGTTTGTCGATAGGGTGTTGGAGGCCAATCCTCAAGTGGCCGAGGCCGTTCGCACCGGGGATATGCGCCAGCGCGGCTGGCTGATGGGGCAGATAATGCGCCTGTCGGAGGGTAAGGCTTCGCCGGAAATGGCCCAGCGGATATTAGATAAAAAGCTGTTGGATGAGTAGCACTCTTAATAGTGCAGTGTACTGGTTATTGTAATTTCATATTTTTGGATATCGTCCCATGCATAGCGGCCAAGATCGACCCCTATCATTCCCCTGAAGACAACATTGGGAATGGCATCCAGATAAAGCACAAAATCCAGCCCGGCACCAACACGAAGATCGCGGTTAATATCAACACCTTCATAAGGTGCGGACAGCCCAATGTCGATGAAGGGATGAATCTGGGCATCCCATACCCCTTTAAGCCGCCAGAACTGTATGGCAAGAGAATTGTTGATAGTGAAGCCCCAATCTCCGCTCATGGAGTTGTCCGCTATTCCCCGTAAGCCGGATCCATCGCCCTCGCCCTGGCCGTTAAAGGTGAAAAATGTGCTGGCCGATGCATAGTAATTAAATATTTTCCAGAAAATCCGATAAAATGACCCTGTTAGAGAGAGGCTGTTGGTTACATAGTATTGATTATTCATAGGGTTCAGGACCGGGCTGATGCCATGGCCAAGGCTAATGCTCTGCCCATGGCGAAAATTTTCTTTCCAGTCTACATTTCCATACGATACGGAATGGTTCCAGCCGAAACTGAACGGTTCTTCATGGAAATTCGTTGTTTCCAGATAGTTTTTGTAATTGTACTGCATATTAAAAGACATGGAAAATCCATAGCTGAGGCTGGTTCTGAAAAATGGAATGGATGATCCAATGGATACATTGGATCGGTAATATCCATAGTGAAATTCCTCTGAGGAATCATCGGAATCAAACTGCTTCGTCTCATAAGCCTGAATATAACCGACGGACACAAGCAGCGGGCCAAGCCGTATCCTGTTCCAGGCGGGATTGATGCTCCACTCCGTTACTTCCCATTCTCCGGTGGTTTTATTTGGTCCTATGTTCATGCCGAGTCCCAGGTATAAGTCTGTCATGGTTCCAAAGGCATTATCATAGAATGTTTTTAATCCTAATCGAAAGCCTGTATTGGAATCGTATTTGGGATATGGGATGGGAACGATGGTCCAGCCGTCTTTAACACTGTAGGTTATACGCCATTCCGTGCTGTTGTCTGTCTCGCCGATAATTTCCAGATTCATCTTTACTTCACGGAAAACTCGATAGTTAATCAGATTCTGGCGTTCCCGATCCACGACATTATATAAATCCATGCTGGATAAAAATTCTTCATTTTCATTAATTTTCATAAATGCCCGTATGGCGTTTACGCTGGTATGCCCGTCAACATTAATAATAATTTCTTTTATTATATGGACTTTTTCCGATTCATTCCCAAATCCAGCTGCGGCACTGATGGCCAATAGAAACAATATTATTTTTTTTCGCATTGTATTTCCATTTTCTTTCCAGACGAAACATAAAACGCCCCTAAAGGTACAAAACAGGATTTTCAGAGGTGCCCCTGAGTATAACTGAATATATTGCTTTGAACAAGATCATTGGTTCGGGAATTTTCTAAATGATTTTAGCATTATTAGAACTGCCTATCAGGCAGCCCGAAAGCTCTTAATCATTTTAAGAAGTAGACTGGCAGCCGATGAGTCCGGCAGAATGCGGAGCAAATCTTTTTCTCCCTTATCCAGCAGGGCAAGGCCCTCGGAATAGGCTTCCTCCACCGCACCGGATTCATTCATTAAGGCCATGGCCTTATTCACGGCACTCCAATCCCCATTCGGAACATGGCGGGCCGCTTCGGAAAATAGCTGCTCCATCCGCTCCCTGTCCTGTGGATGCTTCTCCAGATGAAGGATAACGGGCATACTCTTCTTGCCTTCGGCAATATCGTCGCCCCTATCCTTGCCGGGAATTCCGCCACGAAGGTTCCGGGCATCGTCGAGAACCTGAAAGCCCAGGCCCAGCGTTTCCCATGCTTCCCCATGAGATTCAATCAAATCCGCATCGGCACCGGCAGCCCGTGCCCCCAGCCTGGCCGCCAGCCAGCACAAACTGCCGGTTTTATAGCGGCACATTTGCAGGTACGCCGCACGGCTGGGCCTTTTTTTGCAGCCTGAAAAATTATCGCGGTGCCACACAATATCGCAGCCCTGCCCCAAATGCAGCCGGCGCATAACGGCCAGCCAGTCACGAATAATGCCCGCGCTGACATTTTCGCTGAAGTTCATGTAGTCAAATACCACGGTTGGAATGAAATACATCAAATTACCCGCATTCACGGCCAAATCGGTTCCGTACTGAATATGGATGGCTGTTTCTCCCCGGCGGGTAAGGGCATTATCCTCTATATCATCAATGATAAGCGAACCATTATGAGGAATTTCCGTAAGCGGAGCCAAGGCATCGGCACGGCTTCCCCCGCCCAGAGCCTCACAGGTAAGAACGGTTACCAGAGGCCGCCAGCGCTTCCCCCCTCTTCGCAGCAAGGCACGTCCCGGTTCAAGAAAAATATCCGCTTCCCTGGATAAATCTTCTCCGCAGGGCTTTCCCGCCGTTTCGCTCAGCCAGGATATGTTAGCCGATTCGGGCATAATCCGTTCTAATTCCGCCTCAATACGGTGCAAATATTGTGTATACATTCGGCTATTATTCCATAAGCTGACGAATTTGTCAGTGGCAGAAAAATTCTCCGCATATTCCCCTTGACAACAATTGGGGATTATGATTATTATGCTTTAGGTGCCCTTTATTATCCCCTGTAGCTCAGTCGGTAGAGCGGGTGGCTGTTAACCACTAGGTCGGCAGTTCGAGTCTGTCCGGGGGAGATAGAGAATTTTAGGGCGATGCAATGCCTTGTTTACAGAAAGCCCCGAGGGTATCCCTTTCGGGGCTTTCGTGTTTTTCGCGGTTAAAAATCAAGAGTTGAGAGGTGCCCTTTAGATACATTTAAACTGCCAATACAAACTTTCGCAATTTTCGCGCCTTTCGTGGGTAAAAACACAGGAGTTTAGGTGTATTATACGGATTGCTAATACAAATTTTGCACCTTTTGCAGTTAAAAACAAGGGAATTGGGAGTTTATCGATGACAAGCAATCAACAACGCGCGGCGTTGCAGAGCCAGATATGGAAAATTGCCAACGAAGTACGGGGCGCAGTGGACGGCTGGGACTTTAAGCAATATGTACTCGGTACCCTGTTTTACCGCTTTATCAGTGAAAACTTTGCCAGCTACATGGAGGCCGATGATGATAGTATTCACTATGCGGAGCTGGACGACGGGGTGATTACTCCGGAAATAAAAGACGATGCCGTTAAAACAAAAGGCTACTTCATTTACCCCAGTCAGTTATTTGCCAACATCGCTAAAAGTGCCAATACCAACGACAGCCTGAATACCCACCTCGCCGACATATTTACCGCCATTGAAAGCTCTGCCAGCGGTTATAAGTCCGATGTGGATATAAAAGGGCTGTTTGCTGACTTTGACACCACCAGCAACCGCCTCGGCAATACCGTGGTCGACAAGAATACCCGTCTGGCCGCTGTGCTCAAAGGGGTGGCCGGGCTTAACTTTGGGGATTTTCACGGCAGCCAAATAGACCTGTTCGGCGATGCCTACGAGTTTCTCATCTCCAACTATGCCGCCAACGCCGGAAAATCCGGTGGTGAATTTTTCACCCCGCAGCATGTGTCCAGGCTGATTGCCCAGCTTGCGATGCACAAGCAAACCAGTGTCAATAAAATCTACGACCCCGCTTGCGGTTCCGGCTCCCTGCTCTTGCAGGCCAAAAAGCATTTTGATTCTCACATTATTGAAGACGGCTTCTTTGGTCAGGAGATTAATCATACCACTTACAACCTGGCGCGTATGAACATGTTTTTGCACAACATCAACTACGACAAGTTCAATATCCAGCTGGGCAACACCCTTATCAAACCCCATTTTGGCGAAAACAAGCCCTTTGATGCCATTGTCTCCAATCCTCCGTATTCGGTGCAGTGGATTGGCAGTGAGGATCCGACACTCATTAACGATGAACGCTTTGCCCCCGCTGGTGTGCTCGCCCCTAAATCCAAGGCCGACTTTGCCTTTGTACTCCATGCCTTGAGTTACCTTTCCAGCAAAGGCCGTGCGGCCATTGTCTGCTTCCCCGGCATATTTTACCGGGGCGGTGCCGAGCAGAAAATCCGCCGGTATCTGGTGGATAACAACCATGTGGAGACCGTTATCTCCCTCGCGCCCAATCTGTTTTTCGGCACCAGCATCGCCGTCAATATTCTGGTGCTCTCTAAACACAAAGCCAACACCACAACCCAGTTTATCGATGCCAGTGAGCTGTTTGAGAAAAAAACCAACAACAATGTTCTTACCGACGAGCACATAAAGCAGATTATGGATGTATTCGACAGCAAAGAGAAGCTGGACTACTTTGCGAAATCTATTGATAACAACAAAATAGCCGCCAACGACTACAACCTCTCGGTTAGCAGCTATGTCGAAGCCAAAGATACCCGAGAAGTGGTTGATATTGCCGCGCTCAATGCCGACTTGAAAACTACTGTCGCCAAAATCGACCAGCTCCGTGCCGATATTGATGCCATTGTCGCCGAAATTGAGAGAGAACAGGCATGAGCAAAGAACCACTTACTTACGCCGAGGATTGGCTTTCGCAGGCTAATCTAACGGGATTCAGTTACATTGGAAATGGAGATGACTGATGGGTAAAAACAGAAAAATAGAAGTTCACGGCTCTGAAATCACCGTTGTGAATAACCAAGAGCAAGATTTCATTTCATTGACAGGCATAGCAAAATATAAAACGGACGACACAAGTGCTGTCATAGGTAACTGGATGCGGAACCGGAATACGATTGAGTTTTTGGGGATTTGGGAGTCGTTATACAACCCCAATTTCAAACCCCTCGAATTCGAGGGGTTTAAAAAACAGGCAGGCCTGAACGCATTCACCCTTTCTCCTCAAAAATGGGTAAAAATCACCAACGCTATCGGTTTGCTTGTTAAAGCCGGTCGCTATGGGGGTACCATGCCCACAAAGATATTGCTTTCAAGTTTGCCAGCTGGATCTCTGTGGAATTTGAGCTTTACATCGTCAAAGAATTTCAGCGGTTAAAAGAAGAAGAGCAAAAACAGCTTGGCTGGACGGTCAAACGGGAATTGGCGAAAATCAACTACCGCATTCACACCGATGCGGTGAAAGAAAACCTAATACCACCGGAACTGACCAAGCAGCAGGTGAGCTTCATTTATGCATCCGAAGCCGACTTGCTCAACATGGCCCTCTTCGGAAGAACCGCCAAACAGTGGGAAGATGAAAACCCGGACAAAAAGGGAAACATCCGCGATTACGCCAACGTCGCTCAGCTCGTCTGTCTGGCCAATCTGGAAACGTTAAATGCACACCCGATTCAACAGAAATTGGATGCCCCCGAGCGCATGAAACTCCTCAACCAAACCGCTATTCAGCAGATGCGCCTGTTGACCGAAAACCGGCAGATGAAAAAACTCGAAGGCGGTGACGCATGAGCAACTTGAGCTTTTTGGAAAAGCTGCTGGATGGTGCTGAGGTGGAGTGGAAAGCGTTGGGGGAGGTTCTTGTCCGGACTAAAGGCACTAAGATTACCGCTGGTCAAATGAAAGATTTGCATAAGGATGGTGCGCCATTGAAAATTTTTGCAGGCGGCAAGACGGTTGCGTTTGTAGATATTGACGATATACCAGAAAAGGATATTAACAGGGAGCCTTCCATTATAGTAAAATCTCGTGGTGTTATTGAATTTGAGTATTATGAGCAACCATTTTCCCACAAGAATGAAATGTGGTCATACCATTCAAATGATGACAATATACATATTAAGTTTATCTATCATTTTCTAAAGCTCAATGAATATCATTTCCAAAATATTGGCAATAAAATGCAAATGCCTCAGATATCGACTCCCGATACTGATAAATTTCTTATTCCTATCCCCTGCCCGGGAAACCCGGAAAAATCGTTGAAGATTCAGGGGGAAATCGTCCGTATTCTGGATGCGTTCACAGAGCTTACAGCAGAGCTTACAGCGGAGCTTACAGCGCGTAAGAAGCAGTATACCTATTATCGGGATAGGTTGTTGCGCTTTGAAGAGGGGGAAGTGGAGTGGAAGGCGTTGGGGGAGGTGATTGATGTTCAACGAGGTAGAAGACTTGTTAAAAGTCAGTTAGAGGAAACAGGTGATTACGCAGTTTTTCAAAATAGTATGTCTCCACTTGGCTATTATCACGAAAGTAATGTGCAAGCAGATACAACTTTTGTTATCTGTGCAGGTGCAGCAGGTGAAATTGGCTTTAATGATGTTGATTTTTGGGCTGCTGATGATGTTCACTATCTTGTTACACCGGAATACATTGTAGATAAATTCATTTATTACTACCTTCTTACTCAACAGCACAAAATATTAGGTCCGGTTCGTCGTGCAAGCATTCCACGACTTTCAAAATCGGTAATTGAAAAGATTGAAATCCCTATAATTGACCCTTCTAAACAAAAAGACATTGTTGCATTCCTTGATAAGTTCGATGCGCTCACCAATTCCATTACCGAAGGCTTGCCCCGCGAAATTGAGTTGCGCCAAAAGCAATATACCTATTACCGGGATTTGCTGTTTAATTTTCCGAAGCCGGAGGAAGTTTAACGAATATCTCACGCGAAGACGCGAAGACGCGAAGGGATAGTGAAGAAATGCCACGGAGCATGGTAGAGTCTGTTTATGAACCGGTAGTAGAACGGCAAAAATTAGTACCGATTCACAACTTCGCGGCT
>MUIB01000069.1 GCA_002084135.1 Spirochaeta sp. LUC14_002_19_P3
ACCTTCCTGGAGTACAAAGATGCCTCTTTTGGCAGGGCAGTCCTGACAAAAGAGGCATCTCTTTTGGCCCGCTCCTGCTTTGTCATAGACAAGAAGCGGTTTAAGGGCACCTCTGAAAATACACAATGGGACGCATGGCCTTCAAGAGGCCGGTTATGAATGCCCGGCAGGCATTCTATTCCGCAGTCAAGAGGCGATTTTTCATTACACGAGGCAGTCCCAAGGGCTTGAAGCCTGCAAAATCAGGTTCATTGACATGCAAAGCGGAAAAAACGACTGAAATTGTTCTAAAGAGATGTTTTTCCACTGGTATAAATTTTGGATTTGGTTTATTATGGGTGTAGAAACCTATTGGAATGAATCAAGAAGGCGGTGTACATGTTTCAAAAACAGTTGATGATGAGGAAGGTTGTATACTCCCTTGTCCCTATTTTCCTGTTTTCCATGGTGCTGTACGGCTGGCGGAGTCTGGCACTTGCGGCTGTGGTGTTCGTTTCGGGTATTCTCGCTGAGTATATCTTTACGAAGCCCAAAGGAAAAAAGGTGAGCGAGGCGGTTCTGGTTACCTGTTCACTCTATACGTTATCCATGCCTCCGGCGGTTCCGCTGTGGATTGCCGCTGTGGGCATTGTCTTTGGGGTAATATTTGCCAAGAACATCTATGGTGGTTTTGGGCGCAATATTTTCAATCCCGCGATTGCCGGACGCTTGTTTATCTATGTGGCCTTTCCCGATGGAATGCAGCGCAGTTTTCTCCAGCCATGGAAGCCGGGTATGCCCTGGAACTTTGCTTTGGGCTCTTCGGCAGATGCGGCTACGGCGGCTACGCCGTTAATGGACATGAAAGAAGGCATTACCCCTCCGCTGATGGATTTGATACGCGGCTTCCGTATTGGTGCTTTGGGGGAAAGCGCTGTTATTCTTATTCTTCTGGCGGCGGTTTACCTTATTTATACCAAAACCGCGAGCTGGAAAATTATTGTTTCAACGATGCTGAGCTTCTGCGCGGTGAATACGGTACTGTGGGCGGCGGGTGTTGTTCCGGCCGGAAGCGATATTCCGTTTCCGCCGCTGGAATCGCTGTTCGCCGGGAGCTTCCTTTACATTGCCGTGTTTATGGTAACCGATCCGGTTACGGCTCCGAAGAACTCGGCCTCGCAGTGGATATACGGGCTGCTCATCGGCGGCATTTCCGCCGCCATACGGATTTTTTCGCTCTTCCCGGAGGGCGTGAGTTTCGGGCTGCTTATCGGCAACACCTTTGCCAGTCTGCTGGATGAATGGTTCCCGGCGAAGAAGAAGGCTGCGGCGAAGCCTGCCGGGAAGGCTGGAACCAAACCAGCAGCCGGGGCGGCCAAGCCGGCTGAAGGAGGGGCAATATGAACAGGGATTCCATTATTTACGTGGTAATTTTCACTTTTTTCACGGCCTTCGTGTTTGTCTTTCTCATTGCCCTGGCCGATAACGCCACGGCGGCACAAGTGGCCCGCAACCAGGAACTGGTAACAGCCGAGGCCTTTCTTAACGTTGTGGGAAAGCAGTCCGATAGCAGCGAACAGGCCCTGGCCGACTTCAAAAACCTCTTCGGACAGGTTGAGGGAGAGGCTGTGGTAAAGGCCAATGTGGACGGCACGCCAATGCTGGTAAAACAGTTTCACGGCCAGGGGCTGTGGGGCACCGTAACCGGTGTCGTGGCCACGGACGCAGCGGTGGAACGGTTTATCGGCTTGGACATTATAAGCCATGCGGAAACACCCGGCCTTGGCGGGCGGATTGAAGAGGACTGGTTCAAAGAGCAGTTCCGCGGCGAGAAAATTCTCCCTGAGGGCATTACATTCCGTAAGGGAGAAGGCGGTGCCGATAGCGACAGTGAAAACAGCGCAGTCGATGGCATTACCGGCGCTTCGCTCACCAGCGCTGCCATGGAGGTCATTATAAACAATGAAATTAAAACCCTAAGGGAGGCCAAATAATGAACCAGATGACCGATTCACCCCGAACCATACTCAAAAAGAATTTATGGACAGACAACCCCATTTTTGTCCAAATTCTTGGAATATGCTCCACCCTGGCCGTTACCAACAAACTGGCCAACACACTCATTATGACCGCAGCCGTTATCTTCGTAACCGGCCTGTCCAACATTACCGTATCGGCCCTTAAAGGACTCATACCGCGCAAAGTGCGCATGATAGCCCAAACCATTATCATCGCCTTCTATGTTATTATTGTGGATATTGTGCTGCGGGCCTACCTGCCGGACATATCCAAGGCACTGGGACCCTATGTGGGGCTCATTATTACCAACTGCATCATTATGGGCCGTGCGGAAGCCTTTGCCCAGGCCAATCCGC
Source organism: Spirochaeta sp. LUC14_002_19_P3 (assembly GCA_002084135.1). Taxonomy (GTDB): domain Bacteria; phylum Spirochaetota; class Spirochaetia; order DSM-2461; family DSM-2461; genus UBA2779. The sequence continues at coordinate 2,355 of MUIB01000069.1, forward strand.
CGATGCTGTCTCTGTGGGACGGCCTTACCAGCGGGGCAGGCTACATGGGCGTACTGGTTATTATCGCCGTGGTGCGGGAACTTCTGGGATCCGGCTCCCTGCTGGGCTTCCAGGTGTTCGGACCCAATTTTACCAACTGGACTATCATGGTAATGCCCCCGAGCGCCTTTTTCCTTTTAGGCGCCCTGATATGGGGAGCTAAAACAATTATGATTAAGAAGGAGGCGGCATAATGGCTCCACAAATTCATCCCCTGGTTATTCTTTTCGCATCGGTCTTTACCAGCAACATTCTGCTCACGAACTTTCTGGGCATGTGTTCCTTTATCGCTATTAGCAAGGACATGAAATCGTCCAACGGCCTGGGGCTTGCGGTTACCGTGGTACTTACCATTACCGTAGCCATTAACTGGGCTGTTATGCGCTACATACTTGTACCGCTCGATTTAATGGTATACCGCTACATCGTTTTCATCGTGGTAATTGCCGCCACTGTACAGATGCTGGAAATGATTATCGACCGGGTAAGCCCCGCCCTCTACATGAGCCTGGGGATTTTCCTGCCGCTCATTACCGTAAACTGCGCCATCCTCGGTGCTGCCCTGTTCATGCAAATCCGCAATTACAACTTCATTCAAACCCTAACCTTCGGATTTGGCTCCGGCCTGGGCTGGTGGCTGGCCATTCTCGCCTTAGCCGCCATACAGAAGAAAGTAACCCGGGCGCCAGTACCCGCCGGCCTTCAGGGCCCCGGCATAACCCTTATCACCATCGGCTTCATGGCCCTGGCCTTTGTTGGCTTCAGCGGCATGTTAAACGTACAGTAGGAGGCATTATGAGCTATTTAATTGCACCCCTGGCCATCGGTGCCATATCCGGAGTTATGGCCGCCCTCATCGCCATTGTCGACCTTATTACCAACAACTACGGCGAAGTCAACATAGCCATTAACGGCGGCAAGAAAAACCTCGCCGTAAAAGGAGGCTCCCCCCTGCTCCTTACCCTCTCTTCCGAAAAACTCTTCCTGCCCTCAGCCTGCGGCGGCAGGGGAAGCTGCGGTGCCTGCAAATGCAAAGTGCTTACCGACATCGGCCCCCACCTGCCCACCGAAACCCCCTACCTTACCCCCGAAGAGCAGAAAGACAACGTCCGCCTCGCCTGTCAGATTAAAGTTAAAGCAGACATTGGCATAGACATCCCCGAAGACCTCTTCAACGTAAAGCAGTTTCATGCCACCGTACTCTCCATCAAAGACGTTACCTACGACATAAAAGAAGTCCTCTACGACCTGAACGGCGAAACCGTGGAATTTGAGTCCGGCAAATACGTCCAACTCGTTATTCCCCCTTACGATAAAATTAAAGGCAGCACCCAGCGGGCCTACTCCATGTCGTCACGGCCCTCCAACAAAACCCAAATTGAAGTTCTCGTGCGCCTCGTACCTGGCGGCATCGCCACCACCTACGTTCACGAGCACCTCAAAGTAGGCGAAAAAATGGACCTTATCGGCCCCTTCGGCGAATTCAAGCGCACACCCGGCCACTCCGTTATGCTCTGCATAGCCGGCGGCTCCGGCATGGCCCCCTTCAAGTCCATGCTCTACGACATGCTTGAAACCGGCGAAAAAGACCGCGAAGTATGGTACTTCTTCGGTGCCCGCTCCACCCGCGACATGTTCTACCTCGAAGACATGCGCGATTTGGAAACCAAACTCCCCAACTTTCACTTCGTCCCCGCCCTTTCCGAACCCGAGGAAGGCGACGGCTGGGACGGCCCCACCGGCCTGATAACCGACGTACTCGACACCTACCTCAAACAGCACATCAGCGCCGAAGGCAAGACACTCGAAGGCTACCTTTGCGGCAGCCCCGGCATGATAGACGCCTGCAACAGAGTAATGAACGAAAACGGCATTACCCAGGATAATATCTACTACGACAAGTTCGCTTAAAGCGGCATGAATAGAACAGAAATGCGAATTTCGCAGATTGTTTTGGGCGTTTCCTTCGTCCATACCTTACGGCATAGACGAAGGCCGGGCTTTGCGAGGGTACCGTCCGAAGCCGCCTTGCGGCCTCGGACCGGCAGCCAGGCTGCCGCCTCTCCAATCCCTAACGCATCCCTGCTGGTGCATGAATGCACCAATAAAAATCACCAAGGAGCAATACAATGAAAATGACCCCCGAACTCACCGCCGCCCAGGCCAACATGGCCCCCGGCATTATCACCGCCGAAGGATTCCTCGGCAACGACACGCGCAACCTTTCCACCATCATCGACGAAGACGCCCAGATAATGAGCCGCCTTCACCTGAACCGCGATACCATCGTGGAAAAACTGCGCCACTTCATGGAAGAAGGCCGCAAGGGCCTGGGCGAACCCGTTACCGTCGATACCGAATGGCTCGTAAAAACCGACGAAGCCCGAGGCCGCCTTACCTGCCCCTGGGAAGATAACATTAGCCGCAAAACCAACGTAACCATAGAGCGCAAAGACACCGGAGAAAAGCTCTTCTACACCGATCTCTCCATCCACCTCCTGGAAGCCCACGGCTTCCTCGAAGGCCGCGGCTCCTCCTTCCGCCTGAACCTGGAATCGGTAAAGCATGTATTGAAAATGTAAAAGGGGGTGCCTTTAATGCGCCCCCTTATATGAGGAAAAACCATCCCCGAACCTGAAACCTCCAGGCTGGAGGGAGGAGATTTGAGAATTGGGGACGGGGGATTGGATGTGGTCTTCTTAAAAAAGATTGTCTCTTGAAGCATTTCGCGCCTTTCGCGGTTACTCCTCCCTTCCCCCTTTCGCCTGCCTGCCGAAGCCTCGGCACAGGCAGGTGGACAAAAAAAGAGTGAAGGGCACCTCTAAAAAACCCATTTAGTTCTTGACTCGAACTTTTCCGCCGCTCTTAAGTTGTCAAAATGCTCACGTAGCTTAAGCTGGCTCCGCTTTTGCCACCCGACAAAAAATTTCTTCGTCAATTTCCTAAAGCGGTTTTTTAGAGGTACCCTGAAATAAAATAGTTCTATACCCCCTTGACACTCCCTCCGCCAAAAGATACAATAGCCATACGGAATGTAGCCCAGTGGCCAGGGCACCTGCTTTGGGAGCAGGAGATCGGAGGTTCGAGTCCTCCCATTCCGACTAGCTACAAATTCGTTAAAGCAGCCGCGGCAGCCCCCGTCAGCGGCGCATCATTTACCTGCACTATCTCATAATACTTGTCCCGTTCCGTTAAAAACGGATGGAGATAGCTCTCCACCCTGTGCTGAAAACGGTAATACCGGTAGTAAGTCGTACCATCAACCGTAAGACAAACCGGCTCCATCGGGCCATTCTCAGCGGGAGACTTTAGAATAGCCGCCGCGAGATTAGCCGCCGTTAGCCGGGCCGCGCGTTCCAGCAGGGCATCAATAAGCAAGCGCAGCCGCAGCCTGTCGGAAAACGAAGCCGCTACAAAAGCCGCCGCTATGGCATTATCCTTTACATCATAAGGATTATGGCAGTAATTATCCGCATCTTTAGTGGAAAAACACCCAAGCCCATCCAAAGCCTTTCGGGCCTCGGCGGAAAACACACCCTTCCGGCAGCCCAGCAGCACACATTGGGCCGTCAAAGCCCCGAAATAAGCACCCGAAATCATCTTTTCCAGCCAGAAAGCATTAGGATGAGACGTCGTCTCGCCCAGCATAACATCCCCCTCCCCCCGCACCAAACCCGTAAACCCCCCGCTCTCGCAGTTAATAACCTGCCCCCCGCCAGCATCAAGATTTTCAGCCTTGAGAATAGCCGCATTGGATTCAGCATAACAAGTATTCGTGCCAGTACCCAGAATAAAACCAGCACTCCCACCCCATCGACGCCCCCCATTCACAGCCCTGCCCGTAAGTAAAGCCGCAACCGAATCATTGAGAATAACAACACCCGGCTCCTCCCTTACCCCGCATTCCCGGAGCGCATCCTTCAAATCCGCCCCAATAAAGCGCCCAATCACCTCCGGTGCCCGAACCTCCTTAGACCAGTGAAGAAGACGCCCATCCTTATCGGGGAATATCTCCGTAGGATAGGAAAAACAAAAACCAATCCTTTCGCTTCGCCTTATCAGCGGCTTAATCAGCGAAGCCAGAAAAGCAAAAAATTCCTCCCGGCCCACAGTCCTGCCCCCCGTTCCCGGCATGGGCTGCTTGCGAAAATCTTCCACAGCAGTTTTGCCATCCTCCGTAAACGACACCAGAGCCGTGCGCAAATTCGTCCCCCCCGCATCGAGAACCACCGCAGGCCTGTTCAGCGGAATCACCTTTTCCGCATCAATATACGTAGGAATCATTTGGAGCGACGAAGCCTCCCCGCGCAAACCGCGGTTCATCTCCTCCATAATACTGGCAGCCGTTTCAGCCACATTTACCGTTTCCGGGTGCATCCCCGCATCCCGGAGAAAACCCTCTACAACATATCTATCACTATTCATAAACCAATTATGCTCATAATTCATTATTTGGACAAGAATCAACCCTCTTTTTTAATAAATGACCTCTGGCGCAGCGCCTCTCATACCCCGCCCATCCCCCTCTTTGACAACAAAAGCAATATATACCATGATAAGCCACAAACCCCTCCGAAAAGGAGCACCCCAAGTGGCGAGTTTTTACATAGAGAACCTCGGCTGTTCCAAAAACCAGGTAGACGCGGAACTTATGGCAGCCTCCCTGAAGAACCATGGCTGGCAGTACAGCCCCGATGCCCCGCAGGCCGCAGACATTATTATCATCAACACCTGCGGTTTTATAAAAAGCGCTCAGAAAGAAGCCGTAGACACCATCCTGAACACCCGAAAGCAGTTCCCCCACAAGAAAATCATCGCTGCAGGCTGCCTGGCCCAGCGCTGGCCACAGGAGCTAAGCAAACTCATCCCCGAGATAGACAGCGTATTCAGCAGCCGCATACCCCAGCAGATAAGCCAAGCCGCCGCCGCCGCCCTGGCAGGCATAGAGCCCGTCTATACCGAAACCGAAGAGCTACCCGAACGGCACGACTTTTTCGGCTTTAAGCGCTCGGTATACCTGAAAATATCCGATGGATGCAACCATAACTGCCGCTTCTGCGCCATCCCCCTTATTAAAGGCCGCCTTGTGAGCCGTCCACAGCATAACGTACTCAAAGAAGCCGCCAAACTCCTGGAAAACGGAGCCTTTGAGCTCAACCTTATAGCCCAGGATTTAGCCTCTTACGGACAGGATCAGGGAAACCAGCGCGGCCTTATCGAACTGCTGGAGGCCTTGCTTGCCGTGAAAAAGCCGCGGGAGGAATTCTGGATACGCCTGCTCTACCTGCATCCCGATAACATCCCCAATGAGCTTTTGCAACTCATGGCAGCAGAACCGCGCATACTTCCCTATCTGGACATCCCCTTCCAGCACGCCTCGGCACAAGTGCTGCGCAAAATGGGCCGCCGCGGCACCTCTCAAAGCTATCTGGCCCTCATAGAGAACATACGCAACACCCTTCCCGCGGCAGTAATTCGTTCCACCTTCCTTACCGGCCATCCCGGAGAAGGCCGAGCGGAATTCGATGAGCTGCTACGCTTTCAGGAAGCGGCCCGCCTGGATTGGCTCGGCGTGTTCGCATGGTCCCGCGAGGAAGGAACCGCCGCCGCCCGGGACAAGGGCGCTCTGGGCGCCCGCCTGAATGCCCCCCGTGCCGAGCGCCGCCGCCAGATAATCGCAGAACAGCAAGAGCCCATTACCCGGGAGCGGATGCGCCGCTTTATCGGCCAAACCCTTACGGCGCTTATAGAAGAACCTGTAAGCGGTGAACACTGTGCCATTGGGCGGGCCTACCTCCATGCCCCTGAAGTAGACGGCAACATCGTTGTTCATACCACATCCGAAAACCATAAAATGCTCATGTCCGGCACTGTTGTCGAAGTGAAAATTACCGGCAGCAGCGGATTCGATTTGCTGGGAAGCGCCGAGCCCTAACAATGCTATCCCTGTTAAAACCAGCCGCCCTGCGCCTTGGCATCACCATTTTTACAGGATTGCTCTTTGGCACCGCCTTCCTCTCCGCCATCGACACCGCCCCCCTGTGGCGGCAGGCACTTGGCGGGAAAATTAACGCCTATCCCGCCCAGGGACCCGGCGGCGCAGTCTACATCATAGCCGATAACCGGGCAGTGCACAGCATCAATCCCTTAACGGGAGAAACCCAGTGGCGCTACCGGCCTGGCGGCAAACTCCTTAACACCCTGCTAGCAGCACCGGATGGCACAATTTATGTTCAGAACGACAGACAAGAACTCTTTGCCATTACCCCAGGCGGCACAGGCCGCTGGAAAATGCTCATGCAGGCCGATGCCGCCGCCCTCCCGGCAGCCTCCCCCGACGGAAGGCTGCTGGTACCGCTGAACAGCCGCCGTATCGTATGTGTTTCACGCTTTGGAGAAATCCTGTGGAGCAGGGATGAATCGGCTGAAGCCTCATCCGCTCCGGCGGTGGATTCCGATGGAAACTTCTGGCTGCCGCTTACCGATGGCCGCATCCTGATACTGAACCCATGGGGGAACACCGCGGGGGAGCATTCCGATTCAGAACCAGCCGCCGTACTCGCCCTGGACTCACAGGGAAAAATATGGGCTGGCGGCATCCATGGCGGCGTGAAAGCCCTGAAATTCAGTGCCGATACATTAACGGAAGTCTTTAGAACGCCAATCGCTGGCTCGCGCACCGCCGCCATCCTTACCAACAGCAGCGGCGGCGGGCTTGTCTTTTATCAGGATGGCAGCGTGTTTGAAGTAAGCCCTACCGGCAAGCTAAGAAGCCTAAGCAAACAGGCCATGAGCGGTGGCCACCCGTCTCAGGCCCTGGACAGCACAATTTTTTCCCCCGCCGCCGACGGTAGCATTCAAGTAACACAGCTCAGCGGCGAGAGCACCGTACTGCGCACTGAATCGGTACTGGCCGAACCCCTGCTCACCGAAGAAGGCATCCTCATCGCTGGCGGCGACGACTGGATACTCTACGGCTGGAACATCGGAGTGCCGCCTGGAGAAGGCTGGAGCCAGTTCCGCGGCACCGTTCAGCGCTCAGGCTCGCTGTTTTCAGAACGAACCCTCTACAGCCGGGCTGAAGCCCGAAAACATCCCGGATTTCTCGTTAGGGAAATAATGGCGCAATCCAGCGACATATCCCAGCAGCTTGCCCTTATAGCCGAACTGGAAAGCTATAAAAATGAGTTGAAAATGTATCGCGAACTCCCTTGGGCAAACCTCCTGCTACAAGATATGGCCGCCAACGGCACAATCAGGCATCCATCTTTGGCCTCCGGCGGCATAGTGCGGGAAAAAACCTACACCCTGATAGGCCGAAGTTTAGACTTCCGCATGAAAGACTTTCTCCTGGAATGCCTGAAATTGGAAAACGATCCCGGCGCACTGGCCTCGGGATTCCTCGCTCTGGGCACTCTGGGAACAGACACAAACGGTGCCTCAATACGCCTTATAGCCGGAAAGTACCGGCAATTCCCCCTGAAGAATGAACGGCTCACCCTGGCCGCCGCCGCCGCCCTCGCCGCCATACAGCGCTACAACGGCACAATAACCGATCCCGCAGGTTATCAGCTTATGGAATATCTTTTATCTTACGGCAGCAGTCAAAAAATACGCAATGAGATTCGTAAGTTATTCCAAATGAAAGAATTGTAAAAAAAAAAATACTAAAAAAAAATTTTAGTAAAATTCGTTCCTGGTCCCCGTTGCGTCAATACTAAATCTACTCGAAGTGAGGTAGTTGCCTCAAAATAAAAATCTATCTTTACCCAAGCACCTTTTTACCA
>MUIB01000106.1 GCA_002084135.1 Spirochaeta sp. LUC14_002_19_P3
GTCCTGCAAGCCGGTAAAGGAAGGAGCAGTCCAGCTAAGGGTTAAGCCGGATGTTTTTGCCGTGCTGTCGTACGTGTAGGTTCCAAAAACCAGGTTCGTTGGAGCCTCAGCCCGCGCTTCATCGGATTCCGGAGCCCCGTTGGCTTCCGCCGCGCTTCCCTCTCCTATTGCATTGGATGCCGTTACCTTGAAATAATACATAGCTCTATTGGTAAGGCTGGTAATAGTCGTGGTAAGAACAGAAGAGCGCACGACTTTTTTAACGACACCGGCATTACCTGTGGCAAATCCTTGAGTTGTACTGTAATAAACCGTATAGCTGGTAATAGTGCCAGTAGTACCGTCTCCGTTAATAGTGCCCGTATCAGTTGGAGCCTCCCATTTGAGAGTTATCTCTCCGTCTCCGGGTGTTATAGCTAATCCTGTAGGCGCACCTGGAGCCTTGTCAGGAGTCCCCCCTGTTGTCGGCTGGCCGCCTCCGGCAGGGATAGACGGCAGGCATCCGATAAAAACCAGAGACAATGCTGTTACAAAGAGAACAAACGAAACCGCCAGTAATTTTGCTGATTTTAACAAATCAGTCTTCATGGTATAAGCTCCTTTGCCGTATAGCGAGTACAGCCCATACTATAATATACTATATGATTAATATGTTGTCAAGAAAAAATGTGGGGTGTGTTCAAAATACTAAATTTTTTTGGACAAAGGTTCAAAGTCAAGGCCAGGAGCCTCAAACCTAAAGCCCTATTCCAACAAAACGGACTTCTGGGAAAGGGATATGGGATTTACCCCGTATCGCGCATAAATTGCCAGAGCGGCTTCCCGCAGTTCGGGAGAAACATACTCCCATGAGCGCACCAGTTCTTCCCGGAGCTCCCTGTAGCGTACAAGCTGATTAAGCCCTCTGTTCCTTACGTCCCAGGGCATCTTTTTGAGCAGAGACTCCTGGAACCGGGACTGTTCCTCCAGTGCCCGGCTTTCTTCCCGTATCTTTTTCGCATCTTTAAGCACTTTGGTATCTTTCGTATCAAAGTATTGATGAAGCACCTCAAACGACTCTTTGAGCTTTTTCCGGGCCTCCGCCGCATAGTTTTCCTTTTGCCGCCAAACACGAAAATAGGCATCCTGCCGGGATTCCAATTCGGCCTCCAGGCTAATGAACTCCTCCGCAAGTATATGGGAAGCCTGAAGGGAGATAATACTTTCCTTAACACTCCGGTTTATATCTATACTTTCAAGGTATTCAGTGAGTTCTGATTGCCCGGAAGCCGTAATCAGCAAGTACAAGCCTCTGGAATTAACCGCATTCTTTCCCTTGTAAATCAGCCAGATATCACTGCCGGAACGCAGCACGGTCATCGCAAGCATATCAACCGGTTCGGCAAGGTTTTGTATGGCCGCCCTCAGTTCAGGCCAGGCTTCCGTGCCAAAGGCTTCCAGTACGCTTTGTACTTCCTGAACCACTTCCGCAGAATTGTCCGCCAAGGCTTGAACCAGTACGGGAATCGCCTCCGGCACCCTAATCCTTCCCATAAGCTTAATGGCCAGCAGGCGGGTGCCGGCATCCGGCGATTCATAAAGCTCAGAGAGAAAGGGAAGCGCGTCTACTCCGTAGCCCCCAAGAATGCCTGTTACCTTAGTGCGTATTTTCCCGTCCGGATCTCTTAAGAGCTTAAAGAGGGTTACAAGACTGTTGGCAGATCGGATTCCCTGAATAACATTAAGAGCCGCCAGCCTGGAATCAAAGGGCAACATGGAGTCGGCCGCAGCCGCATGGAGAAATGGAAGTCCAGCCTCGCCCAGCCGCAAAGCGGATAATTGGGCTTCCTTTCGTATCAGGGCATCCGCGGCTCCAAATGCCTCAATAAACAGTGGAGCGTCCCGTGAGTCGGCATACCATCCCAGCGTTCTGTAGGCCATTGAAGCGGTTAGCGGATCCGCATTCAGGGCTTCCCGTAAATAAGGATTTTCTCTGTCCGCAATGGAATGAACCGCCAGGGAAGCCTGATTGCGTACCTTTTCATCCTCATCCTTAAAAAGATCGATAAACAACGGCACAAGATTCTCATAATCAATTTTACTGAGTATCAATATGGCCTGTAACCGCTTTGCACTATCCGAAGACAGGAGTATTTCCTGCAAATAATCAACATATAACTGCGAATGTTCATTCATTACCATCACGGCTGTATCTGCGGCTGTTTTATCTCCGGACAGTGCCGCCTCGGTAATTTTTGGGTAAAATACCCGATCTTTTGTTAAGCCGGCCAGCAACAGCCCCGCCTGCCGCCGTACCGGGTCGCTATCGGAAAGTAAAAATTCGATATTCGGATAGTCCTCCTCCGTAATATAGAGTTTTTTCCCTTCCAGAACGGCATCCACCAGAAATTTAATGCCGTCAGGTTCTGTTAGGTCTCTGTTCCTGATGGAGGTACAGGATGGAAGCATAAACAGCAGTGAGAAAATTGGCAGTAATATGTTCCAGCGGATCATCTTAAGGGTACCTTAATCTATCATCGGTGAATAGGGAAGCCGAAACAAGACTGGACGGAGAGTCCCGCACACATTATCATCCATACCAATGACAAACACGGACAAAGAATTACAAACATACCTGGAAAGCTTCCTTACCCCCCACCGCATACAGCGCCTGAAAGAGGTACTGGCACAGCGCACCCGCTATATTATATGTGTACTTGAAGACCTCTACGATCCCCGAAACGGCAGTGCTGTAATACGACACTGCGATGCGCTCGGCATTCAGGAAATACATGCCATTGAACATAAAAACAGATTCCGAACCGACCATCAAGTCGACATGGGCACCGCCCAATGGCTGGATATACAAACCAGCCGGTCTTGGCAGGGTCTTGCCAAATCCGTCAAAGAACGGAGAAAAGCTAAAGATCATTCATTAGAAGCCCACTCCGGCACAATTCAAGCTCTTACAGCCCTCAAACAGCGCGGATACCGCATCGCCGCCGCTGTCCCACAGGCCGAAAACGCCGAAACACCGGAAAGCATAAATCTCTCAGAAAGCCCCTTGGCCCTTGTCTTTGGCTCCGAAAAACACGGCATATCCGCAGAGGTCCGCACCCTTGCCGACAGCTTCATCAGCATCCCTATGAGCGGTTTTATAGACAGCTTTAACATTTCCGCCTCTGCCGCCATTATCCTTTACACACTTGTAAACCGTCTGAAAAAAGAAAACCTTCCCTGGCAGCTCAACAGCGAAGATGCTGAAAACACCTATTTCCGCTGGGTTAAGGCCTCGGCCCCGCACGTGGATAAACTCACCGCGCATTATCAGTCCGTACTCGCGGACGGAGTGCGAAATCGCTGAAAAACACCGCCGATAGCTCCCCTTGCCAGTACATACAAGATGAGAAAGAAAAGAAGCGGGAACACAACACAGTCAAAGAGATAGCCCACAATCAGCTTTACCGTCCATTCCACATAGTCCCTTGCCCTGTCTTTCAGATAACCCGTAACTCTTTCCAGCCTGGACTGCAAAGAGCGCGAAAGCACACCGCGGTTTTCAGCCCCAGCCTCCCCATTAGGAAACAGATCCTGCTGAGATACTTCAAAACCCTCCTCCGCTTCCATAACGGCAGGTGCCGTAATGAGGCGCGAAACATGAGAAGCCCCCCAAACCGACAGCGGCAGCAGATAATACACAATCAGCACCGCCGCAGTAAACAGCGTTAAAATATTTCTCGCTGCCCGGCGCAATCGTGCTCGTTCAGGGCGAATAAAGAGAAAAAGGATAAACACGAGAAGCGCCATTCCCAGAATAAAGGAATCCAGAGTAGCCGCCGCCTGCAAGAGATAACGCAGAGCCAGTAGCATGGCCGAACCAGCCAGAAGCGTTTTCCAGGCAATATCGACACAGTCATAAGCCGGCTGAACCAGCCCCCCAATCCCAACCTGCGCCGTAAGGCCAAGACTTGCCCCCGCCGCGCTTCCTTCAATAACCGCCAGCCCCGCCTTTAACAGCGACATTACCCCAAAACCGGCAAGCGTCTTGTGGTAGGAAGAAGACAGATAGGACTCATTCGCCCGCGCCAACCAACCCGTCCCAAGCCAATCCGTAATGGCATCCGTCTTCCCCGCAAAGGCCAGAATGCAGAGCAGTCCAAGAATCACCGCGATAGCGGCACGTTTACTAACAGCCATAATACCACCAGAATAGCCTATAAGTTTTCTTTAGGGAAGCAATATAATTTAGGGTACCTCTAAAATTCTTTGTGCAGATTAGAGGTGCCCCTAATACAGATAATCCAGCGGATTCACCGTTTCCCCATTCCTGACAAGCACAAAATGCAGTCTGGGAGTACGGGCATTCCCCGACTTCCCGGCAATGCCTATTTTTTCCCCTGCCTCCAGATAATCCCCAGGAGCGGCATTTACCCTCCCCAAGTGGCCATAGAAACTCCGCCAGCCGTCCTTGTGTGCCATAATAACATAGAGTCCGTAAGCGGAATGCTGGCCAGTCCGTATTACCGTTCCAGCACGGGCGGCGGCGGCGGGGGTACCGGGTTCGGCCGCCAAATCTATGCCCTCAGAATTATAGGGAATGCCGGTAAGTTCGTCTATTCCGTTCCCGAAGGGGGTAAGAACGCGCCCGCTAACAGGGTAACGGAACATGGTTTCGGCAAATGCGGCAGGTAGTTCTTCGGGAGCCTGGCCGGGAATAAAATAATCACCGTCGGGGAGTACCTGTATCGTATCGGAAACAGTGTCATACTGCTGTGCCAAATCGGCACCGCGGGCACGGAGGCGGATGCCGTCCTGATAGGGAATAACAAGAATTCTATCCGCCTTTAAATCCTCCGGGCGCTGCAAGCGGTTCACACTAATCAACGTAGCGGGGGATAATCCGTATTTATATGCAATATAAGAAAGTGTTTCATTAGAAGCAACACGGTGTTCAATAAATACCGCTTCCTGCACCGCTTTTTTCGGCATAATATCCAGAGATGCCTTCTGAACAGCCGTGAGTGAAATACTGTCGCCAGAAAAATCCAGCCGTTTGCCGACATCCCACCGAATATTGTCAAAAAAGCCCATGCCAAGCATTATCATAAAAAACAATGCGGACAGAATGGACGGCAGCCGCAGCAGCATCATTTCGCCGTGCCAGCTCAAAGTAGCACCTGTCCGGTTCGATCCGGCTAACCCGGAGGAAAAAACTGGTTTATAGCCATAATTCAAATTGGGTTTTGTTAATCTTGGCCGCAGCCTGCCTTTTATGGACTCAGGACTCAGCATAACGGGCTCAAAAATGGCTTCCGTGCCAACATGGTATTGATTCATTATCCCCTCCTAACTACACATATCGACAAAATCCATCCTTGATATTATCTTTAGAGCCGTCGTTATGATAAAATTGATTCATTACAGAACACTGCTGGTTCTATTGGCGGCTGTGTCTGCTGTTTTTTTTCTCAGCCAGTTCATGGTGGTGCGGGTGCAGGAAAATTCCATGCAGCCCACCCTAAGCGATGGACAGTGGGCCCTTGTATGGAAGGGCGCGGAAGTACACAGCGGGGATATCGCCGTGTTCATCAGCCCGGACGATGAAGAGCCGGCAGTGAAACGTTGTGTTTTGAGTGCTGGTGAACAGCCGCGGATTCAGCACGGCTGGCTCATTACCCCCTGGGGAAACTGGTTTTTAACGGAAAGCGAATGGCGCAATCTGGCTCAAAGCTCATTTTCATCGGAGAATTTTTACTTTATGGTGGGAGACAACCAGTTTCATTCTTTGGACAGCAGGCAATATGGTTATATTGCCCGTGACAGAATTCTGGGAAAAGTGCTGCTGGGAAAAAGCTATGACTGACGGACCAAGCATCAAGAGGATGCGCATTGTTATAATTCTCACTTTGGCAACAGCCCTGCTCATCCTGGTGCGGTTTGGCTGTATCATGCTCAATCCGAATAAAAAGGATACGCTGCCGGCCAAGGTGCCCGCGCCGGGGGAACGGGGGCCTATTGTCGATCAGAAAGGGCGGCTGGCCGCATTGCAAACCCGCCTGTGGTCGATAACGGCCTGGAAACCTGATATAGCGGATCCAGTGTTGACCGCCGAATGGCTTTCCGCCGTGCTAAAGGAAGACCCTGCGGAAATACTGCGGCTGCTTACCGGCGCCAGCTCCTCGCGCTTTGTCTACATTAAGCGTCAGGCATCCCCAACCGAATCGGATGCCATCCGGCTGCTGATAAACGAGGGCAAACTGCCCGGTATAGGGCTTCAGGAAGAACTCAGCCGCCATTATCCAATGAAGCGACTGGCCGCTCCCCTAATAGGCTATGTTGGCACCGATAATGTGGGGCTGGACGGCATTGAATACGCCTTCGACAAGGTGCTGGCACCGGGCGAATTAAGTTCCTCCAATCAACCGGTTTACGGGCATACGGTACAGCTTACTCTCGATATGAACTACCAGTATCTGGTAGAGGAAATAGCCACCGAGGCATGGGAGGAGCATAATCCCGAAGCGCTAATGGCACTGGTAATGGATGCCCGCAGCGCGGAGATACTCGTTTGGGTATCGCTGCCGTCTTTCGATCCCAACACGTTTACCCAATTCGAGAGAGAAGAGCGGATAAACCGGCCATTGATTGAGGCCTATGAACCGGGATCGGTATTCAAGGTTTTTACTTGGGCCGCGCTGCTGGAATCCGGCGGAATTACCCCGGAGAATTTATACAATACCAGCGGAGGGTATCGGCCGGAGCTGTTTCGGGCCTACAACATTCCGCCGATAACCGATTTATCAAACTTTGGAACCTTGAACCTGCGGGGGGCCATTGTCCATTCCAGCAATGTCGCTGTCGCCATGGCGTCAGAAACTCTCAGTGCCGATAATTTCTATACCAGCCTGAAGAACTTCGGTTTCGGATCACCCACCGAACTCCCCCTGCCGGGAGAGTCCCATGGGCTGCTTAACCCCACCTCCCGCTGGTCGGCACGCAGCAAGCCCACCATTGCCATAGGACAGGAAGTGGGGGTGTCCGCCATACAGGTGCTTGCCGCAGCCACCACCCTGGCCAACGGCGGCGTTCTGCTTCAGCCCCGCATTGTCCGCAAGGTTATTGCTGCCGACGGGACCGTTGTGAAGGATTATCCCCGCACCGCCGTAAGGGAAGTTATCTCGCCCAAAACCGCCCGAACTATTCTGGAAATGATGGAACAGGCTGTTACAGATCCGGCTGGAACCGCCAAACGCACCGCCGTGCCGGGCTTAAGAATTTCCGCCAAATCCGGCACCGCCCAAATAACCGATCCACAGACTGGCCGCTACAGTACCGATAAATTTTTAAGCTCCGTTCTTGCCCTGTTTCCCACCCCAAAGCCGCGGCTCATCGTTTATGTTGTGCTGAAAAATCCCCGCGGTGCCAGCATCTACGGCGCCCAGACAGCCGCCCCCGCCGTAAAAAAAATAGCCCAAACCCTTGCCCCCTTAATGGGCATACCCATAGCTGGAAACACGGTAATTGAACACAGTGGCCGCGTGCGGGTAAAAAATCCCCGCGGTGAACCGCTGGGGGATACTCTGATTGATTTCACTGGCTACTCCAAGCGCATGCTCCTGCCCTACCTTACCCGCAAAGACCTCAAATGGACAATAAACGGTTCGGGCTGGGTGGTGTTTCAATTTCCCCCGCCCGGCACCCCCATCGAAGAAGGCATGAGCATATTTCTGGAGCTGGAATAATGTCTGTATCCCACTGGAGAGTGGAAAAGGCCCGCAGCGGAGAACTCACGGCCTATCTTAACGGGAGGGCACTGCACTCAAAATTCGATCCGCGGCGGGAAGCGGAAAAAGCCGCCGCCGTTATACCCCCCGGAACCGGCATTGTGGTGCTGGCCGGGCTGGGGCTGGGCTACACCGCCGAGGCCATTCTGAAACGCGCCCCAACCCTGATTATAGCTGAAGCCGAAGAAGAGGCCCTTGAACGGCTCCTGGCCGTTCGGGATATGAGCTCCCTGCTCGGGAAGCCCAATGTATCCCTGCTGTTGGGCGGCAATCCTGACAGCATTCAGTCCCTGCTGGCGGGTGGGCCGGTTGGAGCGGCCATATACTACCTGCCCTGGAAGCCATCGGTTCAAGCCAACCCACAGTGGTACAGCCAACTCGAAAAGATTGTCCACAAAACCACCCGCCGCCGGGAGGTAAATGCCAACACCCTGAAGCGTTTTGGCGGCCTCTGGGTAAGAAATCTCGCCGCCAACCGCGCCGTACTTCCTGCCGCCATATCCATTGATGCGGTAGATGGCCTCTTCAAGGACATTCCCGCCCTCATCCTGGCAGGTGGTCCCAGCCTGGAAGAGGTTCTTCCCCATCTTAAGGAACTCTCCCGGCACTGCCTTCTCATTACCGTAGATACCGCCCTGCGGGCCCTTCTCCGTGCCGGGGTTGTTCCCGATATTGTCGCCGCGGTGGATCCCCAGTACTGGAATACCCGGCATTTGGACTGCTGCGGCGCGGAAACCGGTAGAACACTCATTCTCGCCGAAACGGCCACCCATCCGGCGGTATTCCGCCGCCTCACCGGCCGCTGTATAATGACGCGCACACGATTCCCCCTGGGTGCCCTCTTTGAAGACGCAGTGGGGCTGCGGGGTGAACTTCGCGCCGGTGGGTCGGTGGCCACGGCGGCCTGGGAGTTGGGGCGCCGCCTCGGCTGCCGCCCTCTTATAGTTGCCGGTCTCGATTTGGGATTTCCCCGCCGCTTAACCCATTATTCCGGCAGCCTGCAACGCGAACGGCCTCATTACTACTCCCGGCGCACATCCCCCGCCGAAACAGCCTTTTTTCACGCCTTACACGATATGCCTTTAAGCACGGTAAAAGACATGGCCGGACAGCCCCTGCTTAGCAGCCAGAGAATGGACATCTACCATGCCTGGTTCACCGAAAGCGTTCAGTCCCTCGCGGAAAGAAATCCCTCCATTCTGAACTCCCAAAGCCGATACATCGAAGGCATGGCTTTAATTACCCTGGACAAACTTCTCCGTCTCGGCGAATTCCGTCCGCAAATCGACAGGGCCATATCGGAGATAAACAGCATCCCCTGCCCTCCCGAAGCCGAATTACAGCTTGATACAGTATCAAGCGAACTCACCCAGGCCCTGCGGCGTCTTCAGACACTCGCCGAGCATGGCCATAAAGCCGCCGTTAGCGCGGCAAAAAAAGTCCGCCGCGGAGAAAACCCCGCCAAACAGCTCGCGGCCATGGAGGCGGTGGACAGAGAAATATTGAAAGGCCGCGGGTTGGAAGTTATATCCTTCCTCATGCAGCCGCTCATCCTCGAAATCACCGCCGCGGCCGATACCCCCGGCGATCCTCTGGAAACCTCAAAGCGGCTCTATGGGGAAATATTGAATTCGGTGCGTTATCATTTAGGATATGTTCCGGCAAGATAAATTGTAGTGCTGTAAAATATTACACGGCCTACCCGCCCAAAAAGCCGTGGATATTTTCAACATGAGGATATTCAGAAAATTCTACAAGCACCAGGGAAAAATTGCGAATGAGAAAAAATGAAATAGCAGCCGAAAACTTCGGCTGCTAAAATTGCCTAGAACGGTGTTGCTGTAGGAATAATCGCGTGCAGAACTCCAACCGCAAAAGTTACAATGCCAATAACGGTAAGAAATGGCTTTGAAAACTTTTCAATCCGCTTTACCACACCGGTGTCGGAAGCTTCGCTGTCGCCGAAATGGGCACTCCAGAATTCAACTATCAGAAGAATACCGGCAAGCAAGCCGGTAATTATCGGCAACAAGTTTCCGATAATAATAAATTCCCCCGGGTAAGTTTGAAATATATTGATAACTGCAATCAAAATACACAATCCTCCGGTGATAACCCGAAACGGGACGTTCATCATAAATCCGACAAATGGCGATACACCTTCTACCTTTTTGGAAATGAAGCTGCACGACAGTGCCAAACCAGCTAATACATTGGTTAGAACTGTTAAGAGATACATTTGATACATAAGTACCCTCCTTAAGGGTGAACTTACTGGAATTCCATTATTATGTCAATAGAAGATAATCGAAATTCGAAATAACAAAGATTGACAGAAGCCGTTCTGAACCCCTCCCCACGTTTCATCCTGTCCAAAATTTCAATCCTTACATGCGGATACCACCATGTCCCGCATCCACTCCAGTAGCTCCCGTTCGCCCTCCGGGCGGTTGCCGCGCAGCTCGGCCATAACCCGAAACACGGCTTCAGTGCCGCTGCCGCGCATCCAAAGGAAGCCGCGGTAACTGCCGCCATCATCGCGGAATACCACTTTCAGGCCGCCGGTTTCGCGGCCAGTGCGGGCCGCAACGCCGGAGCGGCTCACCGTGCCCTCGTTGTTAATTTCCTCCCAGTTGGCGAAGCCGAATTTTTGTTTCCATTCGTTTTTCCTGGCTAACCACTGGCGCGCAAAGATTTCCTCCCATGCCGATTTGAGTGCAGCATAATCCGAAGTGCTTATGCTTATCCGCGCACGCGCCGAGGAGGATGGGGTGGTGGTATAGCGAGGCAGGGAGGCCGTGAGGGCGGCGGGGGAAGGGAGGCCGCCAGCGGGTTCAGGCTGGCCAGTACGGCGGCACCAGTCCGCAAAGGGGGCTGGTATACCGGAGCGGGCAGGGAGCCGCATCAGCTTTAACAGGGCGGTAATAGTGTTAAGGGGGTCGCGTACCGCCGCCGGATGGGTAATGCAGCCGCCGTTGGAGCCTTCCCCAAGGATGCGCACCCTGTAGCCCTCTGCGCGGAGTTCCGCCGCCCGGTTCACCACATTGGCTTCGCCCACTTCGGCCTCGAACACCTCCGCGTTATAGTGGGCGGCGATTTCACGGATGCGGTGGCTGGTGGGGCCGTTTACCACGACAGCCTCGCGGCTGTGGCGGGGGGCACAGGCCAGCTCGGCCAGCACGGCAAGGGCAAACACTTCCTGGGCTTCGAGAATGCGGGCACCGCCGATGCTCTCGTCCCAGATAACCAGATTACCGCGGTCGCCGTCGTTATCGGGCACATAGCCTAACAGCATGGAACTATCGCGGGCATGGGCGGCCTCCAGGGCCAGGCGGCAGGGTTCAAGGGCCTCCCCTTCGGGTTCAATTTTATGGGCAACCGCTCCAGGCAGCGCGTTAATGGCCTCGAAGCGCAGTCCCAGAGATTCAAGATAGTCACTGTCTGCCGAACAGCAGCGGGCACTGCCATTCAGATCGGCAAGAATACCAACAGGGTACTCTTTCAAGGCTCTCCGTAAAGCGTTTAAGGTGTCCCGGCATTCCTGTTCCGTGCCCGGCCCTCCGGCAATGTCTTCCAGAAACTGCCAGTAGCTGCTCAAACAGCGGCTCTTTTGCGCCCCATCGGCGGAGCGGGGATAGACATGGGCCACAATGGCCTCCAGCCGGGCCGCCGCGCCCTTACTTGCAATGAGCCGCCGCAATTCCTCCCGCAGCCGCCCCGCCTCAGGGCCGCCCAGCACCCCGCCATTCAGGCCGAATTTCACCCCGTTATGCCCCAGCGGATTATGGCTGGCCGATATGTAGGCAAAGCCGCCGATGCCCTGCTGCCGGGAGCAGGCCATTATTTCCGGGGCGGCCACAACACCCGCATACAGCACCATACAGCCGCTGTGCTCCAGGCCGCGCATAAGCATCTCGGCCAAAAGAGGCCCGGTGGGGCGGCTATCGGTACCGGCAAGCACCGTGGTTCCCCTGCCCTGCTGCCGCACCAGCCATTCGCCCCACACCAAACCCATCGCCGCGCCCAGCAGCCGCTGCGCCCAGCTTATGCCGCCGCTTACTCCCTCCTCCCCATCGAGAGCGAATAGACCCCGCCAGCCGGAGTTGGACAGCACCATGGCATCCAACGCGCTTTGCAGGGAATCCTCCACCCGCCCCAATGGGAGGTTGGCCAATATATCTTCAAAATCAATGCCATCCCCGGCGGCAATGTTCCGGGCCAGCGGCAGGCCATACACCCGCGGAGCCTCGCGGGGGGGCAGGCCGGGCTTGAGCACTTTTTCAGTGCGCAGCAGGGCCGTGTTTTCGGGCTTGAGTACGGTGCCCGCGGCCATGGCCCCAATGGCATGGAGTGAGCGGTTGCTGCGTCCGTAATGGGCTTCCTCTGCCGCCGCCAGTCCAGGCTCGCCATGGCCCAGTGCCGCCTCAACACGGTCCCGCCCATACTCCCCGCTCAGCTCCTCCACTGCCTCTTCTAAACTGACCTTCTCCATCTGCTGTATAATTTTACACATCCTGGCAAAGTCCGCGGGGCTCAGGGCTATTGTGTCGTCCAGGCCACCGCCATGCCGGTTCAGGCTAAGGTGCTTTTCCACCATCACCGCCCCAAGAGCACAGGCCAGCGCGGGTAGCAGCACCGGATCGGTGCTATGGTCAGACAAGCCAGCGGGCCGTCCGTAATGGGCTGCCAAGGCCGGTATGGCCCGCAGATTGGCCTGATCCTCAGGTGCCGGATAGCTCGTAAGGCAGTGCAGCAGCGTTATATTCTCCAGAAAATCTCCTCCGTCCTGCCACCCTGCTCTCCGGGCACTTTGAATAACCCGCAGCGCATGACTTATGTCTTCCCCCAGGCTCACCCCGGTAGAGATAATAAGCGGCAGCCCGGTATAGGCAAGCCGTGCCAGCAAGGGATCGCAGTTCAGCTCCGGCGAGGCAATTTTCCACCTTCGCACCCCAAGCTCCTCCAGCAGCCGGACACTCTTCTCCCCAAACGGCGTACCGAAAAATTCCACTCCCAGACTTTCGGCCCGCTCGGCCAGAGCGCCGTAAAAACTCACGGGCCGCTCCAGGGAGCGCATTATCTCATAAAGAGGGGTAGGCCCGCCGGGCAGAGGCACCATGCCCGCTTGGGGGGGCAGTATCTCATCGGCAAACACCACCTGCACCTTCACCGCCCAGGCCCCGGCCTCCGCCGCGGCCTCAACCAGTTCCAGGCCGCATACCAAATCGCCGTTATGGGCGGTGCCGATTTCGGCAACAGGGGCGCAGGGGGCGGGCACTTGTTCATTCTGGTTTTTTGGGTTTGGCATGGGATTACAGTATTGGAGATTTGCCAGGGATTCAATAGGGGAAATAAATCCATGCTGATGATTCCATCCCTTCGGGGTGGCGTTTTTTACGGCTTCCGGTTCCCTCGTGAGCGGAAATTCTGCTATACTCAAGGGCATCCCGCAAAAACGGGACATAAGGAATACACCATGCCAATAAAAATACAAGACGGACTCCCCGCCATAAGAGTTCTTGAAGAAGAAAACATCTTTATTATTCCTGAGAGTCAGGCCCTTCATCAGGATATTCGTCCTCTGAAGATACTCATATTGAATCTCATGCCGCTTAAAATTGTTACTGAAAATCAGATACTGCGGATGCTGTCCAATACGCCCCTCCAGTGCGAGGTGGAACTCATTCGGCCTGCAAGCCATGATTCCAAAAACACCCCCAGAGAACACCTGGAAGCCTTCTATCAGAATTTCAGCGAAGTAAAGGGCAAGAAATACGATGGATTCATTATAACCGGTGCTCCCGTGGAAACCATGGAATTTGAAGACGTGGATTACTGGCCGGAGCTGGCAGAAATAATGGAATGGGCAAAGCACAATGTGTACTCCACCCTATTCATCTGCTGGGCCGCTCAGGCTGGTCTCTATTACCACTACGGCATTCCCAAATACCCCGTAGCCGAAAAAATTTCCGGGGTATATTCCCACACAGTCGCCGACAGGCACATTCCTCTCGTACGCGGCTTCGATGACAGGTTCTTTGCACCCCATTCCCGCCACACCGAAATACGCCGGGAGGATATTAAAGACAAAACCGATCTCATTATTCTCGCCGAGTCCGAAGCGGCCGGCATATACATCGTTATCAGCCGCGATGGCCGCCGCATCTTTGTTACCGGGCACTCCGAGTACGATCCTCTTACCCTCAGGGATGAATACCTGCGCGACATGAAACGCGGCGACAGCCCTCCCCTGCCCCGCAACTACTTCCCCGAAGACGACCCCTCCCAGCCGCCCATAATCCGCTGGCGCGGCCATGCGCATCTGCTCTATTCCAACTGGCTCAACTACTATGTGTACCAGGCCACCCCCTTCAACCTGGAGTCCATCCAGTGAGCCCCGACCGCTCCTACGGTGCCGTGGTTTATCAAAGCGGCCCCCAAAGCGGCGAACGGCTTTATCTGCTGGTGTATCACCTGTCCGGCGGCCACTGGGATCATCCCAAAGGCCACCCCGAACCAGGCGAAACACACGAAGAAACCGCCGTACGGGAAATTTTGGAGGAAACCGGCGTACCTGTAACGCTGTGGAAAGATTTCTTTACTGAAGCTCAGTGGATAAAACCCGATGGCCGCCTGAAAATAACCGGCTACTTCATAGGCAAAGCCGAGTCTCCCCGGATAAGCATTCAATGCCCCGACCATGAAATACTGGAAGCTAAATGGCTTCCCTACCCCGATGCCCGCAAGCTCATTACCCATGAAGCTGGCAAAGACGTGCTGGATAAAGCGGAAAAATTCATCAGCGGCAGGCAGTTCAATACCTGAAAATATCATGGGCCCTCTAAACAGAAGTTTTAGCCCGTTTTCATTCTAACTATTTGCTTAGAAAAGTAATGGGGTTTGGAACCACCTGCCTGCGCCGAGGCTTCGGCAGGCAGGCGGATGGGGAGGAGTAGGTGCGAAAGGCGCGAAAGGGCTCAAAATTTAAGGTTGGAGACTCCCCCTCCAGCCTAAAGCCTGAAAAGGCTGAAGGGTCCCTCTAAAAACCAGCTTTAGGAAATTGACGAAGAAATTTTTTGTCGGGCGGCAAAAGCTTAAGCTATGTGAGCATTTTGACAATGCAGTAGCGGCGGAAAAGATCGAGTTAAGAACTAAATGGGGTTTTTTAGAGATACCCTTGATACAATATCCGCAATTCCTGCCTGCTATCGGGTGTTTATCCTGCTGGGACGATTGGTTTTACTCACCGCGGCCCATAGCTACAATATGTCTTATATGCTATAATGCCGAATGCCCGCGGGTTCAGGTTTGAAACCTGCGGGGACTTAGGGGAGATGATGCGAAAAATACTACTGGTTTTTATGATTTTACCATGCCTGGCCAAGATGGGGCTGTGGGCGGCTGGGCCGCGGACGCTTGCTTCGACGGCGTGGACAGCGGCTTTTTGCCGGGCGGCTGGTATAACGGATGTTACGGTGCTGGCATCGGTTTATCTGCTGCATCCTCCAGATTATGAATTAAAGCCTTCCGATATTCCTGTTTTGATGGAGGCTGAACTCATCGTGGCGGGAGGATATGAGGCTATGATGGAACGCCTGCATACCCATGCCTCAAGCTCAGGGGCCCGGCTGGTGCAGATTGAGACGAGTTACGATCCGGCGATAATGACGAAATCGGTGGAGACGCTTGCGGCGGTGGCGGGTACGGTTCCGGCTGGTCTTGAAGCGGTAAAATTGGCATGGCAGGAGGCGCGGCGGCAGATTGTTATGGCTGGTCTTGGGGGTGCCCGGGTTATTGTTCACAGCTTTTATGTGCCCTTTGCGCAGGAGATGGGTTTTGAGGTGCAGGGGGTGTTCGGGCCAATGCCGCCCGGCCCGAGGAGCATTGCGGAGCTGGCGGAAATTCCTGCTATGATTATAATAGACAATGGCCATAATCCGGCGGCGGATTCGCTCCGTGAGGTGCATAAGGATTCGGTTTTCGTGGAGCTTATAAACTTTCCGGGGCAGGACGGAACAGTGGAACTGGCCGATGTTATTGCCTACAATGCCGGGGTGCTGATTAAAGGCGCCTCCAAAAAGGAGATGTAGATGAAGAAAATTATTACAAGCGATAAGGCTCCCGGAGCCATTGGCCCTTATTCCCAGGCGGTGGAAGTTAATGGTGTTATTTACACTTCGGGGCAGTTGGGTATGAATTGGGTGGACGGGGAGCTGACGGAGGGTATTGAGGCGCAGACCAGAACGGCTCTCCGTAATGTCGAGGCCATTTTGCTCAGCGCGGGTTCATCGCTGGAGAAGGTATTCAAAACACTGGTTTTTATCAGCGATATGAATAATTTCAGCCAGATGAACGAGGTTTACAAGGAATTCTTCAAAGAGAATTTCCCTGCCAGAAGCTGCGTGGAGGTTTCACGGCTGCCAAAGGATGCCATGGTTGAGATTGAGGTGATTGCCCTGCGTTAGTTGGAGGCTTTAGGCTGGAGGGGGAATCTCCAACCTAAAATTTTAACCATTTCGCGCCTTTCGCGGCTAATCCCCCTCTCTCCATAAAGACGGGACTAAACTGCAAAAAGGAAAAACCATCCCCCGATCCTGAAACTTCCAGCATCCCTCCCCCCGTCCCCCAATCATCATTTATAACATAATTCTCATCATTCCCCTTGCCCCTCCCGCCAGTATGTGCTATAATGCTAAAATGAAAGTATCATTTCGCTATACGCCATTGGTTCTCTCCACGCTTATCGTGTCGGTATTTTCCTGCGGGGCACCTGCGGGAGATGATAAAGTTGAGTTGGTTCTTGCCATGGAAGACGTGGAGTCCATAAAGACAGGGCTGGAAAAAATTCTTGCCGACCACTCCAAAAATTTTAAGGCCTTAACCAATCTTGCCGCCATTGAGCTCATGCAGGACGAGCTGCCGCAGGCGGCGGAGCATCTTAACCGGGCGCTGAGTGTCATGAAGCGCCGCAGCGATTTAGAAACGGTATACCTGCTGCGGGTTACCGAAAGTGAACTTGCCCTGAAGCAAAAACGGCATGAAGCCGCCAAAAAAGCCGCCGAGGCCGCCTTGCAAGTAAACCCCTCCGATCCCCTGCACAGCCGTCTTTATCTCAGCCGTGCCTTGTACGCGCTGCGCACCCATGGAAATAGCGAAGCGGCCCTTAAGGCCTATCAGGATTCCTGGGAGAACGATAAGGCCATATTCCTCCATGCAGATTTTGAGGCTTATGCTGACCTCCTCGCGGAGGCTGAAAACTGGGACGCTGCCCTTACGGTGAGCTATGAATACTTCAAGCGCTTTGGCTATCGCTTCGGTATGGGGGCATATCTCTCCACCCTGCATGAAAAAGCAGGAAACTTCCCCTACAGCGTTCTCGCCGCCTATTTAGACCTCCGCTATGGACTGGCCATTGGTGCCGCGAGCTTGCAGCAGGTTGCCGACAACCTGAAAGCCGTGGAACAAACACTAAGAGACAACAATGCCGATGAAGGAATCCCCTACCTTAAAGCCCTTCAGGACATGGAAAAGGGCCGCTGGGCCGCAGCGTATACCGCCTTAATTGGGGAAAACATTGAGAATCCCATTCATGCCTATCTGGGGCTGGCGGCAGCCATAGAAAGTGGCCAGGCTGGGCAGGAAGTGCTAGCCCCCATGCTTCTGCTGGAGGATTATTATTCGGCCTATCCCGAATACTATTACCGGATTGCCCATGAGTATGCCCGCTATCCGCTAAAATACGGCTTTGCCGAACAACGTCCGGTGCTGGAGAAGGTAATTTTTCTCGCTCCCGGCTCCGCCATGGCCGCCGAATCCCGCCGCGTTCTATGCCGTCTATCAGGCATAGATGAAAGGTTCGCCGCAGACATTTATCTCCTTGGCGAACAGGCGGCCGCAGTACGGCAATATGCTGAAACCGGAAGAACCGAAACGCTGGCCCCCCTGGTGCGTCTGCTCGACTTCAAACCCAATCCCTACACCCAGGCCGCCGAAAAAGCCCTCAGCGACCTTTCCGACATTCCTCCGGTACGAACCTATTTAACCCAGGTAAAAAACAAAACTCCGCTCCGCAACGAGAGGATTACGTATATTTTAAACTGATAAAACAGAGGAATTTATTATGCACTTCCCCCGCCGCGGCGGTATCTTGCTTCATATCACAGCGCTTCCGGGGCCTTACGGCATAGGTACACTTGGCGCAAACGCGCTGAATTTTCTCGACTGGCTTCAGGCCGCAGGAATGAGTTATTGGCAGATATGTCCTTTAGGGCCAACTGGTTATGGGGATTCCCCCTATCAGAGCTTCAGCGCTTTCGCCGGGAATCCAAACCTTATCGATTTGAATAATCTCGTGGGGCTAGGGCTCCTGGATAAAGCCGACCTTCTCCCGCTGGAAAATCTGCCGGACAGCCATGTCGATTTTGGGCGTATTATCCCGCTGAAGGCCGCTGTTCTGCGCAGCGCATGGCAGCGGTTTCAGCGCATGGGACGCCTTTCAAAGCTATCCCGGAACTTCAGGCAGTTTACCGCCGCCGAGGATTGGCTCGATGATTACAGCCTGTTCATGGCGGCCAGAGAAAGTCAGAACGGTGCCCCCTGGAACCAGTGGCCCAGGCCCCTGCGTTTCCGGGAAGCATCCGCACTGAAAGAACTTCGATCGGCCCAAAAAGATGAGGCCAACTACCAGTGCTTTATTCAGTTTTTGTTCCATCAGCAGTGGCAGGAGCTGAAAAAAGAGGCATCGGCGCGAGGTATCGGCATTATTGGTGATTTGCCCATCTTTGTGTCCTTCGATTCCGCGGACTCCTGGTCGCATCCGGAGCTGTTTCAGCTTGATGCGGAAAGAAACCCGACTCACGCAGCGGGGGTGCCGCCGGATTACTTTAGCACTACCGGACAGCTATGGGGCAATCCTCTCTATAACTGGCAGGCCATGGAACAGAACGGCTTTGAATGGTGGCTCGCCATATTAAAAAACAAGCTGGAGCTCTATGATGCTCTGCGCATCGATCATTTTCGGGGCTTTGCCGCCTGCTGGGCGGTTCCCGGCGGGGAGAAAACGGCGGAAAACGGCTTCTGGCAGCCCTCTCTAGGGCATGAGCTTTTTCAGAAGGTGAAAGCGGTTATGGGCGATGTGCCCCTTATAGCAGAGGATTTGGGGGTTATTACGGATGATGTAAGAGCACTGATAGACGAATTCGGCTTTCCGGGCATGAAGGTGCTTCAATTTGCCTTCGACTCCTCGGAGGAAAACAACTATTTGCCCCATAACTATCCTCATCACTGCGTTGTTTATACCGGCACGCACGACAACGATACTACGGCCGGCTGGTATGAAACCGCTTCGGAACATGATAAATCCGCAATGCGTGCCTACCTGAACCTCCCAGACGGCATAGACCGCAAACAAGCGGCGGCGGCCATTGTTGAGGCCGCGTATAAGTCCATCGCAGACCTGGCCATTGTGCCGGTTCAGGATATTCTCGGACTGGGCAAAGAAGCCCGCTTTAACACGCCGGGAGTAGCGGGAGGCAACTGGACCTGGCGGCTGCCCGCGGATGCCCTAAGGGCTGAAATATCGGGGCGGCTACTGGAGTTAATGCGGGTGCATAAGCGTCTTGGCGGGAAAACCTGAAATTCCCGCACCGCCTGTAGAAAAAAAATCCATTTCCCTGCAATATGTAGGCACTATGACTCAGCTTTCGGATTCCATGAAGCCTTTGATAATCGGCCTATCTTCCCGAGCCTTGTTCGATTTGGAAGAAGAGAACAGAATTTTTGAAGAACAGGGACTGGATGCCTACATCGAATATCAGAAGGATAATGAGAAGATTATTCTGGAACCCGGAAGCGCATTCCCCTTAATCGATGCCTTGCTAAGGCTTAACAAGCTCGCCGAAGAGCCGCTGGTGGAAGTGGTTATTATGAGTCAGAACGATCCGCAGGCCGGTTTGAGAGTAATGCACGCGATTGATTATTACAATCTTCCCATTACCAGAGCTGCCTTTTCCGGAGGGGCCCGGCTTGGCCCGAATCTGGCGGCTTTTGGAGTCGATCTGTACTTGTCGAAAGATTCAGCCGATGTGCAGGATGCTGCGGATCATGGGGTGGCGGCCGCGCAGATTTATGCCGCACCGAATAGCTTCCATCCTGATATGGAAGAGATACGCATTGCCTTCGACGGCGATGCGGTGGTATTTAGCGAGGATTCGGAGTTTATCTACCAGCAGGAGGGGCTGGAGGCCTTCAAAAAAAATGAAAAGGAACTGGTAAAATGCCCGCTGCCGGAAGGCCCCTTTGGGCGGGTTATCCGCGCCTTTTCCCGCATAAAACAGCTATCCACCGTTCCACGGATGCGCATAGCCCTGGTTACCGCTCGCGGCAACCCATCCCACGAACGGGTTATTCTTACCCTGCGCGGCTGGGGAGTTAATGTCGATGAGGCATATTTTCTCGGCGGCCTGCCCAAGGAGGAGGTGCTCAAAGCCTTCAACCCGCACATCTTCTTCGACGATCAGGATAAACACGTACAATCAGCCTCCGAGCATGTCCCTTCGGCCCGTGTGCCCTACCGCAGCGGTTCAAAATTACACGGCGGGGAATAATTTTTGCGCATAACTGGAAGACTTGAAAACAGCAGACAGCCCATTCATCAGGGAACGCACCACGTTCCAGAGGGAGAGGAATGAAAGTATACTTTGTTGGGGCGGGGCCTGGGAACCCGGATTTGATAACCGTGAAGGGACGGGACCTGCTGGAGCAGGCAGATATTGTTATCTACACTGGCAGCCTTGTATCGGTAAAGCATCTGGAATGCTGCCGGAACGATGCCCGGCTTATGAACTCGGCCAGCATGAGCCTCGAAGCCGTGGGGCAGGTGTATCTGCGGGAAAAGGACAGCAGCGGCATTATTGTACGCCTTCACACTGGTGATCCATCTATTTACGGGGCCATTCAGGAACAGATTGATCTTCTGCGCGGCTGGAACATTCCCTTCGCCATTGTACCGGGGATTTCCTCCTTTCAGGCCGCCTCCGCCGCCCTGGAGAGGCAATTTACCCTGCCGGGTGTGTCTCAAACCATTATAATTACCCGCCTGGAGGGCCGCACCGCAGTGCCTGAGAGCGAACGCCTTGAAGTGCTGGCCCAAAGCGGCGCGACACTGCTTATCTTTCTCTCCGCCGACCGGGTAGCCGAGATTCAGGCACGCCTTAGCCCCATTCTTGGGGAAGACACTCCAGCCGCGGTAGTTTACCGCGCTTCCTGGCCGGACGAAAAAATTGTTCGCGGGTGCCTGGGCAATTTAAGCACTCTCGCCTCTGGCATTACCCGGCACGCGCTGGTGGTAGTAGGGCGGGTGCTGGCCTCAGACTACCAGCAGTCCCGGCTCTATGATGCGGCTTTCAGCCACGGATGGCGGAAGGGTGAAGCACAGATGGGGGAGGAGTAACCGCGAAAGACGCGAAAAGCGCGAAAGGGTTCAAAATTTTAGGTTGGGATCCCCCCTCCAGCCTAATGAACCACCCCGAGTATCCCGGAGACCGTTTTATTTGAGTCCAGTACGAACCGCTCTTGCGCCTCCGCATCTCCAGGATACCCACTACCCCCCGAACCTGCCCCCTAACTCATACTTTCATGCCAATTTTTTCTGCAATAATCTTACCCAATTTTTCAAAATCTCGCTTGGCATCCTGCACAGCATTGGCATGAGAACCAATTGCACCATCAGCAGGTGTAAGCATAAAAATGGGTTTCCTCTCTTCCTGAGCCATTGGTACAAGACTCCGGTAATGCTTTATCGTAGCCAGGCAAAGTGGGTCTTCTGACTGTTTTATGGAAACAGGTGTATCTTCATTAAGTACGGCTTCACGATAAACAGATGGAATTCTATTAACCCATTTTTCGTAGGCTTGAACAGGTTGATCTAAACGCACACTATGTTGTTGGCACACATATCCTATCGGTTTCATCTCACCTGTCGGCAACTTGAAATTAGGATGACTTTTGAAATCACGACAACCCTGCCAGTTATCAAGCCTCTTCTTCCATAGAGCCTTCCAGCTTTGCAATGTTGGACCAAGATTTTTTAGACCTTGCAGTGAAAAAAGATCCGCTCCAAGCGGTATTACAACGAAATTCGTTGCAATAAGAACAGAACGGTTAATTGCTCCAAGATTTGGCCCAATATCAACGAATATTATATCTGCAGAAATTTTTAATGCTGCAATCTGTATAACCTGCCAGAAAGATGACAACATCCGCATGGGACGATATAAATTATTGTCTCCCATACTTGAAGACCATACTTCGGAAAGAGCATCCTCAAATCCAGAAAGTTCTACATTACCAGGAATAAGGTATAAGTCCGTAGCTATTTTTTGTAAATCTGGGGCTACAATATCGCCAACATCTCTTAATGGTTTTATGCAATGGTACAGTGTTGACCCGGCTTTTTCTTCACTCCACAGTTGCTCAATTCGATCCTCACGTAAAAATGCCGATGTAAGGTTCGCTTGTGGATCAATATCTGCTATAACAACTTTCTTTCTCATACTTGCATACATCCATGCAAGATGATAGATAAGCGATGTTTTTCCAACTCCACCCTTATTATTAAAAAAGGTTAATACAGGAATATTCACTATTTCCCCCTTAAAATACAGAGAACAGTATTCTGATTCACCTGGAATTCAGGCTCAGGGTTCCCATTTTTTTGCATTTCTCTTCTGGCAACGGCAATTCCTCTCCCAAAGGCCTGTACATACCCATACGTTTTTAATACATCGGCAATATTAGGATTTCGGTAATCCGTAATTCCTGGCTGCCCAAAATTTTCAGAAGTTACATACCCATACGGGCCGCCAGGACTATATATTTCTATACGATCATTGAACCAGTATACTCGTATGGGGGCATTGGTTTTTTCGTATGTTCTATGCAAAACCGCATTGTATATAATTTGTTGAATTGCCGGAACAGGATACGGATTCTCAATGTTATGTGTTGCATTGGAAGTAATATCGACCATGGAGCGGTTATGCGCTTTT
The DNA here is from genome assembly GCA_002084135.1 of Spirochaeta sp. LUC14_002_19_P3. Taxonomy (GTDB): domain Bacteria; phylum Spirochaetota; class Spirochaetia; order DSM-2461; family DSM-2461; genus UBA2779. The sequence continues at coordinate 22,811 of MUIB01000106.1, forward strand.
AGTTTATCATCAGTCCGGCGCAATAAATCAACCAAAGCCCCACCAATATTTTCCTCGTCAACAACCGGATCGGCAAGTTCAGTACCATCTATTCTAAGAAATTGTATGCAGGCTCCCGGAATAAAAACCTGGGGGCTTTTACCGATTGCAAGAAGTCCGAGTAGGGTCGGTGCAGGATTTTCCAAAGATACAAGCATTTTACATGAAGCAAGTCTTTCTTCATACTGACGCCCATTTTCTTCCAGCACATCGGCAGCAAACGCAGAAGGTAAGTATTCATTTTCAAAAATGAGTTTTGATAAATCTGAAACGGAGGCTGTTGGAACCGGACAAATATCAAAAGGAAGATTTTTATACCGCCTTTTCTCGTTTAAAATTCGTTCTTCCTGTTCATTTGCAATAGCCCGGCGCGGCCCAGTTCGGAGCCAAATGCGGCCTGCATATTTTACTGGTGGCATGTCAGATGGCATCACCGTAACAACAGCCATCTCTGCGCCTTTAAGGATACGTTTTTCAACAGAAAGTACGGGTAATGGCAAAATGTTGCCGTCCGTTTTCATATCCCCCAGCTTACGAAGTAATTCATCTGTAATCGGCTCGTTTGATGGAGTACCATTATCGATTGCTCCAATAAATAGAACACCGGGTTCATTGTAATCAGGCAGGTCGTTTGAAAATGCGCAAACAGCTTCTCGAGCCTTTTTCGGTGTGTCGCCCTTAAACGATTGTTTGCGCTCAGCACGATCAGACTCTGTATCATTTAGCAAAACCAATAGTTCTTCATCTGTATATCTTTTCATAATCCTTAACCTTCTATCACTATTCTGACTTTAGCCAGATTCTTGCCTTTGGCCAGTTCGTCCAGGGTTGTAAATCCCGGGCTGTTTGCTTAAAGACTCGTGACACAAGCTCCCTAACTCGCGACCCCGCAGATTATTTTTATACAATCAAAAGTTTACTTTACGGAAATAGGGGATGAAATGGCGATTATCATTATATCTATATGATAATTTCTGATGTGTCAATAATAATTACGGTGTGGGTCCATCTAAAAGCTGGACATTTTCAGGAACTTTGAGTATATTTTCAGGAAACCTCTAAAAACTCCACGGATGGAATTATCAGAGATAGGCTTTAGAGAAGGAACCCTGTTGAGCAAAGTTACTTTAATGTTATGTCTTGGCTGTATATTGGCTGTATCTGTGCCATTCCGTACTGATGCCCAGGCACTTATCGCGGAAGAGGAATCACAAAAAGACCAATTAGAGGATTTGCTGGATACCTCCCTGAGCCTTGCTGCGGAGGGAAAATGGGAGGAAGCTCTCAAGGCCCTGGAAGAAGCGCGAAAACTCTCTCCTGACGATGAGCGTATCACCTCTTACGAAATTTCCATATCCGAACTGAAGGCCCTGGAAGATGGCAGCAATCCGACTCAAGAAAGCAAATCAGTTCCTGATTCCACTCCAGATAAACAAGAGCCCAAATTTGTTATTGAGCGGGATGAAAACTCTCTTAATCGCAATCCTGCACAATACAGAGATTTGTTCAGGGGAGGGCTTGCATTCAAAATTTTTGTTATAGATCCTCTCACCAATAACTTTGTCAATACCTGGTCGTCTTTGGAAGCATTTGCCTATTCGTCATTTACAGCCGATGTGCGTGTCTGGATGCCGTTTATTGGGAAAAGCCTGGGCTTCAATGCCCGCAGTTCCGGCTACTCCTGGCCGCCCAAGGACTCATCGCTGCTGGTAAATATTCTTGACCTGGGAGGGAACCTCAGAGGATTTCTCCTGGAGGATCAGTTGGCACGTATGGAAATTGGTTTTGATTTTGGTGCTTCCATGTTTTCCAAAAAGAATTTGAACGATAATTCACTTACCCGCAACGCCGCATTATTTCTGGGGCTCTGGATATCCGAGCCCTTGTTCTACCATCTTTTTAAAACTAACGGTTTAGCACCTCTGCTGCTGGGCGGCGGTATACGAATTTATGCCATTATGGGAGAGGTGCCAGCGGAAACACTGAATTACTATGTCGATGGCAGATGGCAATTTAAAAATTTTCATACCGGTATACGACTGGAGTGGTGGAATTTCCCCGGATCGGGCACTCAGCAGAATCCTGTGTCTTTCTCGGTTTTTTTTGGGGCTCACTTCAAGTGAACGGGAAAATGAATAAGTAAGGCACAGAAAAGGCTGATCCGCCCCGAAATTCTCGGCAACAGTTTTGTACGGACTGTGCCTTACTTAT
>MUIB01000165.1 GCA_002084135.1 Spirochaeta sp. LUC14_002_19_P3
CCCACGATACACCGAAGATAATCCCGCAGCGGCGGAACAGGAGCCAAAATCAGATATACCGCCGTATACAGACGATCCGCTAGCCTTTGAGAGCCTATTCTTCACAGAGGATAATCCTGCGGCGGCGGAACAGGAACCAAAATCAGATATACCGCTGTATACAGACGATCCGCTAGCCTTTGAGAGCCTATTCTTCACAGAGGATAATCCCGCGGCGGCGGAACAGGAACCAAAATCGGATACACAGCCGTATACCGAAGAAAAAGTCCCCTTTGACAGCCCCCGGTACACGGAAGGAGACCCCGCGGCAGGAAAATCGGCTAATAAATTTCTCTATACCGACGACTCGGCACTTTATACTGACGGAACTCCACGTGTATCCCCTGAAACCGCTCCTGAGGGAGCAAGGCCCCGCTACAGTGATGATTCTCCCTCTTTTACTGAGGTCTCTCCCCCTTATGATGATAAAAGTCTGGAGAATACTCCCAACGGATATCTGGACGAATCTTCTCTCTACACAAAAGCCCCACGGCTTATAGACGACAAGATGCTCACGGACGAGGATCGTAATCTCTATACCGATGACACTCCTGCACAAAACCTGGATAGGCCTTTAGACGGCAGGATGCTCACGGACGAAGATCGTAATCTCTATACCGATGACACTCCTGCACAAATCCTGGATAGGCCTTTAGACGGCAGGATGCTCACGGACGAGGATCGTAATCTCTATACCGATGATACTCCTGCACGAGTTGTAGATAGGCCTTTAGACGGCAGGATGCTCACGGACGAGGATCGTAATCTCTATACCGATGATACTCCTGCACAAAACCTGGATAGGCCTTTAGACGGCAGGATGCTCACGGACGAAGATCGTAATCCCTATACCGATGACACTCCTGCACGAGTTGTCGATACGCCTTTAGACGGCGATATGTTCACGGACGAGGATCGTAATCCCTATACCGATGACACTCCTGCACGAGTCGTAGATACGCCTTTATTGGATAAAAGAAGCGACACTCTTGCCGACAAAGACGGAGATACAGCTGGAAAAGAGATATATTTCCTTAAACCGGATAAGCTTATGCCTCCAAAATCTGAAGGATGGAGTTCCCCATCCAAAAATGACATACTGGCAGCAGAATCCGCTTCCCCGGAAAAATCATCCGAATACAGCAAAGATGATACCGTTGATTCTGCTAACTGGATTAAGAGATATGCCTTAACTCCTGTTCATCCAGGCACCGGCGAACAGTATGTACAAGTTGGAGCATACAGCAATGTTGAAGTAATGAAAGAAGCAATCAACAAACTGAAGGTTTCTTCACCCAATTACCCCTTAAGTTATGAATTAAACGCAGATAGTATGGTTTATCGCCTGTTGGTAGGGCCATTAAAACCAGCTGAAAAAGCGGTTGTCTTGCGAACCATGCGCTCTTCGCTTTCACCTGACGCGTTCCATTATTCTCCGTGAGGGATAAAAAATACGAAGAACTCTCCGCCATGGCCTCTGCCCTGAGAGAGGCCGGGTGGGGAGTTTGCCCGCCGGATCAGTACATACCCGATATGGACAGCGGCTTCATGGAGCTGTGGCGGCAGGCAGAACCCTACACTATGATATCCATAGAACGCGCCTGGGCACTGGCCCAGGCCGCTGTTTATGTATGCCGTTCCAACATAGCCGGAGATGTTGTTGAATGCGGGGTATGGAGAGGCGGCTCCTGCCTTTTAGCCGCCCAGATACTGGCCAATGAGAACAACTCCGAAAAAAATCTATGGCTTTACGACACCTTTGAAGGTATGCCGGAACCCGGCGGCGAGGATTGTATCGCTTCAAGCGGACAGCCAGTAAAAGAAAAAAATCCGCAGGGCTGGTGGGCTGTAAGCCTTAAAGCAGTAAAACAGAACCTAAGGGACTCCACCCTTGCGGCGGATAGATTCAAATTCATTCAGGGACGGGTGGAAGACACACTGAAAACCCGGTATCCCGAACAAATATCACTGTTAAGGCTGGATACAGACTGGTATGAATCAACACGCTGTGAAATGGAAGTCCTCTACCCCCGCCTGAGTTCGGGGGGCGTTCTCATTATTGATGATTACGGCCACTTTACCGGTGCCCGCAAAGCGGTTGATGAATATTTCCAGCACCGGGGTATCATTCCACTTCTGCACCGTAGCGATTACACTGGCAGAGTTATGGTGAAACCTTAGGAGCTCGGGGAGCTTTTCAGGCTGGAGGTTTCAGGTTAGGGGGATAGTTTTTCCTTTTCTGATTTGGAACCACCTGCCTGCGCCGAGGCTTCGGCAGACAGGCGAAATGCTTCAAGGAACAATCTTTTTTAAGAAGACCACATCCAATCCCCCGTCCCCAATTCCCCATTCATCCCTCATCATTCATCCCTCATCATTCATCCCTCACCATTCATCCCTCATCATTCATCCCTCATCATTCATCCCTCACCATTCATCCCTCATCATTCCCACTTCTCAATTCTCAATTCCCAATTCTCAATCCTCAATTCTCAATTCTCAATTCTCAATTCTAAATTCCCCCACCCCCCAGAGCTTTACACACTTCATTTTTCCGATATACCATACAAGAACTGATACATGGACTGCCTTTTGTGCTTGAGGGCAAAAGGGGAGGATATGGAACCGCAAAGAGGCTCCCATTGATTGGCGGAAAACTTTCTTATGCTGTCCGGAAACGGATTTTTCTGAATATCCGTAAACTGTTGCCGGCATTGCTGGGGTTGCCGGCTGCGTTTGCCGCCGGGTTTATTATTCTGGCGGCGCAGGGCTATGATGCGCCACTGAGTTTTACGAGTCTTTTCCACTACAGTGTATTTTCCCGGTTTGCCTTTTTCGGCACACTGGCGCGCTCGGTGCCGCTGATTCTTACAGGACTATCGGCGGCGGCGGCTTTTTCCAGCGGCTGTGTAAATCTGGGACAGCCGGGTCAGCTTATTCTCGGTGCCCTGGCGGCGGCGGCTCTGGGGCTGGCTGTTGATTTGCCAGCACTGCTGATGATTCCCCTGCTGCTGCTGGCTGCCATGGCCGCTGGCGGACTGTGGGCCTTTATTGCAGGCTGGTTCCGGCACCGCTTCGCCATGGATGAATTTATTTCCACCCTAATGCTGAACTTCGCCGCCGACTACTTCGCTCTCTATCTCATCTCCGGGCCTCTGCTGGATAGGGATATGTTCTCCCCCATGACCAAAGCCATTCACTCTGGCGGATTTTTGCCCCTTCCGGGGGGCTTCCCCACGGCGGTGGCAGTGGTTCTGCTTGTCTTCTGCCTGGTATGGATATTCTTCCACCGCACCAAAACCGGCTACGAGCTGAAAATTATGGGAACCAGCCGCCTCTTTGCCCGCACGGGCGGCTGCCGTACCGATGCCGATTTTCTTACCGTTATAATTATCTCCGGTGCTCTGGCTGGTTTGGCCGGCGGGCTTTTAATTATGGGCGGACAACAGCACCGCTTTCTCAAAGGTCTGGGGGCCAATTATGCCTGGGATGGGGTAATGATTGCCATTGTCGCAGACAATGGGCTCACGGCGGTGCTGCTGTATGGGCTGTTCTTCGCCATGCTGCAAACAGGTTCCATGGGCATGGAAATGGAAACGGCGGTGCCTTCGGAATTTGTTCTGGTTTTTCAGGCCATCATCGTACTCTTTGCGGCCGCCAGCCGTAAATCCTTTGGGGTAATAATGAATTGGATAACGGTAAGAAGAAAAGCAGGGAAAACCGCCCGCGGAGAAGCGCATGATACTTGAAATAATCAATGCCAGTCTTCTGGCGGCAACGCCCATTCTGCTGGCCGCGCTCGGGGGGCTCTATACCTATCATCTGAATGTCTTCAACATTGCCCTGGAGGGCATGATGCTGCTGGGAGCCTTCCTGGGGGTGCTGGGTTCCTACCTGAGCGGCACCTGGGTAATTGGGCTAATCTTTGGAGCACTAGGGGCATTGGGGGCCGGGGCTGTGTTTGCTTTCTTCGCGGTGTACCTGAAAACGGATGAATTTGTTACCGGTATTGCGATTAACATGCTCAGTCTGGGGGGCAGCACTTACGCCCTAAGGCAAATGTTCCACGTTAAGGGAGCCTTCATCCATCCGGACATTCAGTCCCTGCCGCTGTGGAATCTGCCCTTTTTCGGAAAATTGCCCTGGCTGAGTTTCGCTGCCCTCGGATTAACGGCTCTGGTATGGATTCATCTCTACCGCACTCCCTTCGGGCTACGGCTGCGGGCCGCCGGCGAGGATGCGCGGGCGGCCGATTCGGCTGGCCTGAACACCGCCCGGCTGAAAATTAGGGCGCTGCTGCTGTCCGGTGCTCTGTGCGGGCTCAGCGGAGTGTTTCTCTCGCTGGGCTATGTTACACTCTTCGCGGAGAACATGTCCAACGGCAGGGGCTGGATTGCCTTGGCGGTTATCATTCTTGTTAGGGGGAATCCTCTCAATGCCCTGCTGATGGCTCTATTTTTCGGCTTCTTCGATGGACTTGGACTGAGTCTGCAAAAGGTCAATATCCCCTCCCAATTTACCCAGATGCTACCCTACCTGGCCGCTTTGGCGGCACTGTATTTCTACTCGCGGACAAAAAGGAAAACACTGTGAAGGCCTGGGAGCTGGAATACCGGCTCCGGCATGAAGCCAAACCTCCATCCCGGAGCACCTCTGCCTGGCCGGATGCCGCCCAGGTGCTGCAAAAACGCGCCGATGAGCTGATGATGCACTGGCAGAGCAGGGTGCCAGGCTCCCAAGCCCCGGAAATTCTCGGCCAGGAGATGGTGCAGGCATGGGAGAACCGGGGCTACGATGTGAGCCGGGCGGAAGCCCTTCTGCCCGAGGCACTGGCCGCCGCAAAAGCCGGGAAGCGGGGCGATTTGGAACGCCTGAGTGCCCGTATCCGGCAGGCATTAAGGGACGCACCGAGAAACATGAATCATCCGGCCTGGGGCTTCAGCCGCCCGGCGGATTGGGAGGCTATTCAATCGGCCATGGACCCATCACGGCCCGCCGATACACCCCTGAACCTGAGCGATCCGCTGGTTCGCGCCGGGATTCATTGGGGATGGCTGGGGCAGATTGCCGGGGCCGCTTACGGCACCGCCCTGGAGGGCTATACCGGTACGGCACTCAATGAGGCTTACGGCGAGAAGCTCGGCGGCTATGTCCGCGAACCGGATACCTTTAACGACGATATTACCTACGAGCTGGCCTTCCTCGCCGCCTGCGACAAGGCTTTGGAAGCCGGTGAAGAGTTAAGTTCCGCCCATATTGCCGATAAATGGCTGGAGCTTATTCCCTTCGGCTGGTCGGCAGAGGCCATGGCACTGGAGAGCCTGAGGGCGGGCATTTATCCTCCCGCTTCAGGAAAAAATTATTTCTCGGAGTGGGTAGGGGCACAGATGAGAACCATGGCGGCGGGCCTCTGCACTCCGGGAGCTCCAAACCGTGCCGCCTATCTGGCCTTTCTCGATAGCCGGGTAAGCCATGAGGGAAATGGCCTCTGCGGGGGGATTTTTTCCGCTGTAATAACCGCACTTGCCTTTAGCACCAACGATTCGGCACGGCTCACGGAAGAAGCCTTGCGATGGCTGCCAGCCAATACCGAGTATGTGCATTATTATAAAATGACCCTGGAACTATGCCGCAATCTCCATGAGCCTCGAAAAGTCTGGCAGCAAATGTCCGCGGTATTAAAACGATACAACTGGATCCATGTCTTTCCCAACATGGCGGCTATTCTCATTGCCCTGTGGTTCTGTGCCGGAAACTTTACCCGCGCCATGCAGCTGCTGGCCATCTGCGGCATGGACACAGACTGCAATGCCGGAACCGTCGGTACGGTGCTGGGAATACAGTCTCCTGTGCCGCCCGAGTGGATTACCCCCCTGGGCGGGGTACTGAATACCTTTATAGAGGGCTATGAATCGGTGCCGTTTGAAACCCTCACTCACTGGACTTGCCGGGTAGGCGCAGGGCTTGCCGGGCAGGAATGGAGTGAACGCCTCCATGCGGCAAAGTCGCATTTCTGGCACAGCCCCTGAAGCACAGACCTTCCAGCCCTGTTACACCTGTCTCCGATACCCATCCCAAAAAAACCGTTCCCCGTACAGGCACAAGGGCTGCACGAGGAACGAAGTTCCGAAAAACTATTATTGCGGTAAGGGCGAGATGAAATTATCCACCTGATAATTCATGTCCGCAAAGAGATGACCAATGGAGGCTGTTTCTCCATCGGCAATTTTAACATCGCCTTCCTGGTCGGAAATGGGTCCCATAAATGGATCGAAAGCATCCCTTCCTGATATCATTTGATCGCGGCGCTTCATAACCAGATCGTAGATGCTGATGTCGCCGAAATCCGCGCTTTTAATTTTTTTGTTTTTGAAGGTGTCCATGTAAGCCGGATTGATCATGTCGTCCCAGGTGGCGCCCAGTTCAACCACGTTTTTATCCATGAGCCAGAGCAGGTCGTAGCTGGACATGTCAGCAAGTTTGCCGTCTTTCATGTCCTGAAGCATCTGCACATAGAGAGGACCCCAGTCGGTAAGCTGACCGGTAATTGCGGCATCAACACCATAGGACTGCATGGGGCTGTAGTGGGAAAGGGCATAGATTTTCTGACCCTTTTGCTGATATTCCTGCGCCACTTCGATAACGGTGGGGGTGTCCTCGGTGAATCCGAGAACATCGGAACCTTCAGCAATAAGGCTTTCAGCCGCTTCCCGTGCCTTGTCCGGCCCATACCAGGAGTAAATCCACTTTACGTTGATGGTAGCTTCGGGATTGACTTCTTTTACCCCCAGCGCAAAGGCGTTCATGTGGCGGAACAGCTCAGGGATGGGGAATGCCGCGACATAACCAATTTTATTGGACTCGGTAATGGCGCCGGACAGCAGGCCGTTCAGATAGTAAATCTGATACATATCGGCCATGTAGGTTCCCATGTTGGGCAGCCGCTTAAACCCGGAGCAGTGAAAAAATTTCACATCGGGGTACTTTTCAGCGGCTTTGATGGTATCTTCCATGTAGCCGAAGCTGGTAGTAAATACCGCATCCACCTTCTGTTCCTGAACGAGACGGTCGATAAAGCGCACCGCATCTCCTTCCGGTACACTTTCAACCACAACGGTTTCCAGCCAGGGAAGCTGTTCCTCCGCGAAGCGCCGTCCCTGATCGTGGGCGTAGGTCCAGCCGAAGTCTCCGGCGGGGCCAATGAAAACAAAACCGGCTTTGATTTTCTCAGCGGTTTCTCCCGATGCTGTACCTGATTTCTTTTTATTGCAGCCAGTAAGAATTAAACCGGCAGCAACAAGTACAAGCAAAGTAGTTGACAATAATTTTTTCATAACTCCTCCTTATTGTTCTACTGGTATCCACAATATCACGAATGAAAAAAATTGTCAACTATCGGAATTGCCTTTTATGGAAATATTTAAAAACTTCCCGAATGGAGTGCCTGAATAACCCTAAGGGAAAGGATTTTCCCAAGGGTACTTCTCCTTATTCCTTTGGGACTTTTTTCGGTGAGGCATAAAAATCCAGCCTGCCCGCTCCCTGCCGCAATTCATCTGTAAAAAGCAGGGACACGACCGCGGAAGTGGATAAGTCGTCGCTGAATTCACCGCAGAGCCGACAGGCCAGTTCCCCCAGAGTAGGCTGATGTCCGCAAACCAGCAGGTGATCCGCCGATTCCCGCCGTTCTTCGGCAAGCCGCAGCACATCTTCATAATAGGCCGTGTAGAGGCCGTCTTCAAAGAAAACTTCTGGCGATGCCCCCTCCCAGCCCCGCAGGAACAGCTCCACGGTTTCCCTTACCCGGCGGGCGGAGGAAGCGATGAGAACATCGGGGACGGGCAATTTTTGCGCACAAACGGTTCCCATGAGCCGGGCATCCGCGCGCCCCTTCTCGCTAAGGGCACGGTCGAAATCGTTTTGAGCCGCAGGCATACTCTTGGCATGACGCATAATTGTGAATCTAAACATGCCGGGCATTATAGCACAGCGGAAAAACTTTTTGTAGATGTCCATTATCCGCATCCGCAGATTTACGCAGATTTATACTGTTCACTATTCCGCTGTTGACGGGAAAACCTGTGAATGGATATAATGTGTTGCACTGATTGAGATAAGAACAAAGGGGAAATACTTTGTCTAAAGACTGTGAAATAAAGCAAAGTGTTGGAAGAAAGGCTATTATATTTATTCTCATTTTAATGCTTCTAAGTATTGCTATTTATTTTTGTATTGACATTTATACAAACGAGCGATATAGAAATCTCATAAAAATTATATATGGGTTTATCCATGTACCAATATTTATTGTTATAAAAATATTATACAAATTTTTAAAACGAGCATACGGCGATATACCAAACAACCAATTACTGGCATCCATGGAATTCATAAAATCCAAAGAAGAAAAACTATTCCCTGCCAGCTCTATCCCTTACGAAATGACCGAGTTTAAAGGACGAAAGAAAGAATTAGAGAAATTATCAGATTTTATCAAAAAAGCTCATCATAAGAAGGCTAAACGCTTAGAGAAAATCACCATTTTTGGTATTGGCGGTTCAGGGAAAACCCGTTTGGCTCTGGAAGATGCTGTTCCACGTAACAAGTGGATATGTAAAAAATGGCTACCATCCTTTAAACGCAAATGGATTGCACTCTACATAGACTGCAATAATTATAATTTCAGCGATGATTTTCAACAAGAATTCATAGATTGGAGATACTACCATCATCTAATACTTATAGTTGATAATTACAACGAAAAGAGTAGCCAACAAAAAAAGGAATTGGACAGGGTAGTAAAAAAATTTAAGAATGAAACATTTAAAACCCGAATTATTAAACTCAGCTATGCCCGAATCGATGATAACAATATCCGCAATATTGGAGACGAATCAGTTATACGTACCTCCAATGACATATATCTTAACGAGATAGAGGAATTAAACAACAGGTATCCCATAGAGTATTATTTAGAAAAAAATTATGGTTTAGACAAATATATACCGGATTTAATAGAAAATAATAAGTTACAGGATTCGGATTATAGTGTTAAGCTGGCATTAAGCTATATTTTCCTCCGATTTGGCGGGGTAACTAATGGGGAATTAAAAGATTTTGGCATTGGAGATTTAAATGTATTTAATAGCATTCCGCTCATTACCCGAGCTGGAGAAAAAATAAATATTTGCCTGCATGATTCTATCGCATTGGCTTTGGCTTTAACCTTACTCAATGATTATCAAAAGGAGGATGTTGAAAAAATTATGTTTCTTATGTGGAAAAATGATGAAAATGCCTTCTATAAAAAATGGTTAGCCTTGATATTACCTATCCCTTTGAATACAAATTTATTCGATCTAAATGAAGAGCGTTTTAAGGATGAATCCTTTGCCTTGAAACGACTGCAAGGTGCGGTTTATGAAATTTATTTGTTGGATAAGGTTGAAAACTATGAATATATGGAAGCGACATATAAACTCCTGGAAGACAACGCCGACAGATTCCCGGATAATCAGGATATTCAGATAGCACTATCCAGGGTGGCAGTCAATGTAATCTTTTATTATAGAGAAGCCGGGAAAATACAGGAAATGGAAGCGACATTTGAGCTGCTGAAAAACCACGCCGACAGATTCCCGGATAATCAGGATATTCAGTTACGACTATCCTGGGGGGCAGTCAGTGTAATCACTATTTATGAAATAGCCGGGAAATTACCGGAAATGGAAGCGGCATTTGAACTGCTGAAAGACCAAGCCGACAGATTCCCGGATAATCAGGATATTCAGTTACGACTATCCGAGGGGGCAGTCTATGTAATCAATGATTATGGAAAAGCCGGGAAAATACAGGAAATGGAAGCCGCATTTGAACTATTGAAAGCCCAAGCCGACAGATTCCCGGATAATCAGGATATTCGGATATTGCTATCCAGGGGGGCATTCAATGTAATCACTGCTTATGGAAGAGCCGGGAAAAT
>MUIB01000166.1 GCA_002084135.1 Spirochaeta sp. LUC14_002_19_P3
CCCATGAAGTCTTCAGAAGGATTTCAAGGGTGTTTCTTAAGATTATTGCTGGTTTAGCAGGGAGTGTCAAGGGATTATTGAAAATTTATTAAAAAAATATCAATATACTTAGGTGGTAAATGGTATTTCCAATGTAATCAATATAAAAAGTTGTCATTTTTTTGTGATTTTATGCGATAATGTTAAAATTTTATGGTTTTTTCGTCTAACTACTCTTCGGTGGTATTCATTAAGCTGTGCCAGAAATAGTGATTTACTGTGCAGGAGGCTCCCAAAATACAAAAAATCTGCCTGTAAATCTTGACAAAATCGTATATACAACCTACTGTAGTTTTAAACTTTTCATTGACAACAGGAGGTTTTATGTTAAGTATTCCCTACAAAGTAGAAAAAACGATTACAATTTATCGTTCCCTGGCCGAGGTATTTACGGCTGTTTCCGATTTCAGTACCTGGGCGCGGTGGTCGCCTTGGCTCTGCCTGGATCCGGACTGTACTGTAAGCATAGACAAGCCCAAAGGTACTGTTGGACACCGCCAGGCCTGGGAGGGCAAACTTATTGGTTCTGGTGAGATGCGGATTTCAAGCCTGAAAACGGAAAAGTCTATCGACTATGATTTGCAGTTCATTAAACCGTGGAAAAGCAGGAGCCTTACGAGCTTTCAATTTTCTCCCGATGGCGAGGGGGTCCGGGTGGAATGGCGGATGCAGGGAAAAATACTGTTTTTCATGCGCAAGATGATGTCTGCCTTGATAGGGAGTGATTTTGAGCGCGGTCTTGCCATGCTTAAGGAGTATATTGAAACAGGAAATGTATCGAGTGAGTTAAGCGATAAGGGTGTGGCTCAGCGGCCTTTGCGGTATTATGTCGGGATAGAGCGCACTTGTTCGATGGCGGAGGTGGGCCCGGCAATGAAGGCGGATTTTAATACCCTTGAGAAGCTGTTTGAAAGTTCTACTCTGCCGGAACCGCAGGAAGTTGTATCAATCTACAAAAAATTTGATATGGTGCGGGATGTATGCGTGTATATCAGCGGGTTTTTATATGACTCTCTCCCAAAGACACCAGACGGAACCGTAAGCGGCTGCCTGCCGGATCACCAAGCCTTAAAAATAAACCATAAAGGATCGTATCAGCATTTAGGTAATGCCTGGTCGGCGGCAATGAGCCGTTTACGTGCCCGCTACAAGGCAAACAAGGCCGTTCCCATGTACGAGATTTACCTGAATCATCCGGACAAAGTCGCTGAACGGGACTTGCTCACCGATGTGTATGCTCCGGTAAAGAGTTCCTGAGGAATAAGGGCACCTCTAAAAAACCCATTTAGTTCTTGACTCGATCTTTTCCGCCGCTACGGCGTTGTCAAAATGCTCACGTAGCTTAGGCTGGCTTAAGCTTTTGCCGCCCGACAAAAAATTTCTTAGTCAATTTCCTAAAGCTGGTTTTTAGAGGTACCCAAGACTTTTCGAGATGCCCTTTATTCTTTTCCCAGGCATTCCACTGCCGCCCGTTCTATGGGAAGCCCTGCAAGATAACGCCTGAAAAAGGTGTTAAAGCCTTCAACATCTTCCGGAAGCGGCTTAAAAGGCTCGCCGATGCTATTTTCCATAATCGCATCAAGGAAATCCGGCAGAAGAATGGACCGATCGGAGCGGGCGGCATACGCCGCCAGAAGGGCCATGCCCCAGGCACCGCCCTCGCCGGCGGTAGCCAGAAGGCTTATTGGAGTGTTTGTCGCCGCGGCCATAATCCGCTGACCCACTCCGGCAGTTTTGAAGAAACCGCCGTGGCCGCGTATCTCGTCGAATCTCATATTCTCTTCTACGGTAAGAACATTCATACCTTTTCGCAGGGCGCAGAGGGAGGTAAACAGATGGGAGCGGATTAAGTTTGCCAGAGTAAAATTCGACTCCGGCATACGAAGCACCAGAGGGCGCCCCTCGCTGAAGCCGGTAATATGCTCCCCGGAAACATAGCCGTAAGAGAGCAGGCCGCCGCAGTCAGCATCGCCTTCCAGGGCCTTTGTTAGAAGAGTATCGTAAAGCTCGCCTTTGGAAAACTTCGCGCCCAGTGCTTGTGCCGCCTGGCCGAAGAGCTCTATCCAGGCATCGTAGTCTGAGGTGCAGTTATTGGAATGAACCATCCCAACGAGTTTGCCGTCCGGAGTTGTTACCAGATCGATTTCCTCGTGTACCGCCGAGGGCTCCCTGTCCAGAACCAGCATAACAAAAACCGATGTTCCGGCGGAAACATTGCCGGTTTTTTCCCGCACCGAGTTTGTCGCCGTCATGCCGGTGGCTCCATCGCTTTCGGGTGGACAGAGCGGAATGCCCGGTTTAAGCCTGCCACTGCGATCCAGCAGCTTCGCGCCTTCCTCACTGAGTGTACCCGCTACTTCCCCAACCGGAACAATTTGCGGAAGGATGCTCCGCAGCGGCGGAAGAATGCCGCTTTTGGCGTTATGTGTGTCGAACAGTGCCATGCGCTTCTCATCGAAATCCTGTGCGCTTATGGAAATGGGGAACATTCCGGAAGCCTCGCCGATGCCAATGGTCTTTTTACCGCAGAGCTTCCAGTGAACATAAGCAGCAAGAGTGGTGATGTAGGCGATATCCTTTACATGGGATTCGCCGTTGATTATGGCCTGCTGAAGATGAGCGATGCTCCAGCGCTGGGGAATGGGGTAGTTTAATAGCCGGGTAAGTTCCGCAGAGGCTTCGGCACTTATATTATTCCGCCATGTCCGGAAGGGCACCAGCAGTTCGTCCCGGCTGTTAAACACCAGATAGCCGTGCATCATGCCGCTGCAGCCCGCAGCCCGCAGGGAAGTCATTTTGGCCGAGTATCTGTCGTGAACCTGTGCGGCCAGATCGGAGTAAGCCGATGCGACGGCTTCCCATACTTCTTCCAGTGAATAGGTCCAGATTCCATCGGTATAGGAATTCTCCCATCCGTGGCTCCCCGAGGCTAAAGGAGAAAAATCTTCTCCAATCAAAACGGCCTTCACCCTTGTGGAGCCCAACTCTATACCGAGAAAGGCTCTCCCGGATTCAATAAAAGTTTTAATGTCTTCCATGGCATTCTCCTTTTGGTAGTATAAAGGGCACCTTAAAATGAATGGTGCTGTATGGAAAGAATCAATGCGGTGGCCCGTAAAAGCTAAAAAATCGTATTTGGGCACCTCTAAAAAACCCCATTTAGTTCTTGACTCAAACTTTTCCGCCGCTCTTAAGTTGTCAAAATGCTCACGTAGCTTAGGCTAGCTTAAGCTTTTGCCGTCCGACAAAAAATTTCTTCGTCAATTTCCTAAAGCGGTTTTTAGAGGTACCCTATAGGCATATTACCCTGATTCTTGAAATTAAGGAAGCACCGGACTGGATAAAAAAACAGACAGACCATATAATCCTCTCATGGCACAATATTTAACCAGCGCTAACGGCATTGCCGAAGCCATACGGGGGCGGCGTGGAACACTGTATTGCTCACGGCAGAGCAGGAGGATCGGGGAGCTCATCGATCTGGCTAAGCAGCATGGAGTTCCCTGCCGTAAAGTATCCGATAAGGAGCTGGACAGGTTAATTCCCGGCGGCAGCAGGGGGTATGCACTGGAAATTCACGGCAGCCCGGCGGCAGGGCCTGTCAGCAGCCTGGAAGAGCTCTGGCTGCGGGCGGGGAATTTCAGCCTGGTCGCCGTTTTGGATGGCATTACCGATCCGGGAAACCTCGGTGCGCTTATCCGTTCTGCCGACAAGTTTGCCTGCGATGCCGTTATAGTTCCCCGCCGCAGATCGGCCGGACGGGATGCGGACAGCCTGAGTCGCAGCTCCGCGGGTGCCATTGAATGGGTTCCCCTCCTTGAAACAGCCAACATAAGCCGCGTTCTTAAAGATTTCAAGGCTAAGGGCTACTGGGTATGGGGTGCCGATATGAACGGTGAACCAGCCCATCAAACCAACCTTAGCGGCAAAACCGTCCTTGTACTGGGGAGGGAAGGCGAAGGACTGCACAGGCTGGTACGCGAGTGCTGCGACGGTTTAATTCGCATTCCCGCCGCTGGTCATGTTGATTCCCTGAATGCCGCCGCCGCGGCGGGCATACTGATGTATGAAGCCCGGCGGCAGCAGGGCTTCCCTTATGGGAAGCTCTGAAAGCCGACTCTGAAAAAGTCATCCGCGGAAAGGCAATCCATGAAGATTCTTCTCTTGACACTTCAAACCGCTTGGAATTATAATACACAGATACGTTACGAAGTATTATCATATTTATGTAATACAAATAAATATGAAAAAAAGAATTTGTCAGGTTACATTGCATGATGAGAATCGGATTATTTATACTTGCCGCTGCCACGGTATTTTCACCACTTTGCGCCCAGACTGCGCCTGAAGAGGACGTGCTACCGCAAGGGGAAACAGGTCTTCTTATCCTTGCTCAGGCTGAGCAGCGCTACTGGTCGGGGGAAGGAACGGAGATAGGAAGCTGGGGACTGGCGGATCGGGCACACCGGGCCTTTTCCTACATTGCGGATCCAGCAGAACGCTATCTTTACTTTGCACGGGTATCCCTAATCAAGGGCCGTCTGATGCTGGAAATGCGCAGTCGGGTGAAGGCACGGCCATTCTTTCAAGAAGCGATGGATATGGCGGAAACTTCGCTGAGTTACGCGGAAAGCTCTGAAGCCTATCGAATTCGCGCTGAAGCCGGCTATGAATGGTTGTATTCCAAACGGCTCTGGCGAAGTTCAAAGCTGTATGACAACATCAGCGAGTGGAGCCGACAGGCGGTGAACATGGACTCGCAAAATGCTGCCGCAGAATTTGCCGCAGCCCTTATAGTCTACCGTAAATCCAGGAGGGACAAAGAATTTCTTAACTCCCTGTATGCTAGTCTGGAAAAGCTCTATTCCCGTTCTGACATTGATGTTATTACCAGTTTTCGCATCTGCATGCTTTTGGCCGAGGTAAGCAAAAAAATACGCACAAAAACCGATGAAGCCGAATGGCTCAAAAAAGCGGCGGAAATTCTTCCCGGGTATGAAGAGGATTAGATCTGCTGACTTCTACTGTTTCCGTTGAATTCTTCGAATCCCATTCCTGGCCATGAGTACATTTTCATTTTTCAGAACAGCTATTGATTTTTTATACTCCTCAATTTGAGAATAGTACCGCGCCGTAAAATTCATTATATCGATATTGTTGGGTATTTCTGAATCAAGCAGGATAAGAATTTTTTCAAGAATAAGATGATCTTCTTCAAAAGAGTAGAACATCGGCTCAATGTAGTTCAGCAGCGAATCGACAATAATCCGCCTTACAGGATAGCCTTTTTTCCGCATTGAGATATTTTCCTCCCAAAGCCAGTTGCCGCCGTTCATTTTTTCCCGCTGCAAGAGACTGTTGACGGCGGTATATAAGCCCTCATAGTTTTGGGTCAGCCGTAAAAATCTGCACTTCCCAAAATATGCGTCCAATCGATCCGGATTGAGACTTATTGCTTTATCCACGGCTTTGAAGGCATGGGCGGAAAATGTTGCATCATAGTGTCTGTTTTCATACAAATTCTGCTCGCTCCCTGCTACATCCCTTTGATTCATTCCGGCTGTTTCCGCTCTTTTTACATAGTAATGAAAATAAGCGAGATACAGTTCCATGTTGTCAGCTTCGGCTTTTTCCCAGCGTTTGAGCAGTTTTTCTGCTTTTGTCAATTCATTTTGCTCAAGAAACTTCTGAACCTTAAGGTTGTATGCTTCCATGGAAAAAGCGTTTGCGGCAGCATATACTAAAATGATTACGCTGATTTTTTTCATAAATTTCCTCCCGTAAAATTGGGCATCTCAAACAGTATTACATCGGCAGGATTTACCTCGAAGCTGAGAATATCACCCCGGCGGGGAGGAGGAGCAGGGAGGCAGGATATGAGAAAATTCCCCGCTTTGGGTGGATCGGTTTCCAATTCGACAAGATACCCGGAGCCGATAAATTCCACCGTACTCACCCTGCCCCTTAGTGCTCCATTGGGCCGCTGAAGCAGAACTTCCGCACGAATAGCGATTACCGCCGGCAGTCGGACTTCCTTACAGGCCGGGGGCAGGGCTATTGGTCCGGCAGGAGTAAGTGCCGTAAGCACGCCCTGACTGTTTCGGCTGAAATTCAAAACTTCCAGCCTGCATTTACGGCCAAGAAACGAGGCGGTAAAAAGTTCCCCGGGCATTGTCCACAGCGTTTCTGGCAGGCCGCTGCCTACAATGCGCCCTTCGTTCATTACGGCCAGATAATCGGCCATAGCCAGTGCTTCCTCCTGATCGTGGGTAACCAGAAGGGCGCTTACGCCCGCCGATGCGATAATGGCGCGAAGCTCGCGGCGCAGCCTAATCCGCAGGGAGGTATCCAGGGAGCTTAAAGGCTCATCCAGAAGAAGTATGTCTGGTTCCGGTGCCAGGGCCCGTGCCAGCGATACCCGCTGCCGTTCGCCGCCGGAGAGACTGGCCGGGTGGCGTTCGGCAAGTTTTTCCAGGCCAACGAGAGCGAGCTTGTTACGGGCCATGTTCCGCGCTTCCCGGCGGGAGGTGCCCCGCATACGGGGGCCAAAGGCTACATTGTCCAGAACGCTGAGATGGGGAAACAGCGCATGATCCTGAAACACAAAGCCGATGCTCCGCTCTTCGGGCGGCAGAGGGCCAAGCTCCCGGCTGCCGGAAAAGATTCGTCCTGAATGGGGCTTGAGAAAACCGGCACAGAGATTCAGCAGGGTGGACTTGCCGCTGCCGCTGGGCCCGAGTATAACCGAGAGCTGTCCTCCCGGCAGGGTAAGGCTGGCGCTGAGAGTAAATTCCCCCTGACGGAATTGTACCGCATCGAAAATAATGGGTGGCATATCAATTTTCCCCGTACCGATCCAAAAGATAAAAGGCCACTGCACAGATAATAATCAAAACGGTGCCCAGTGCGCAGGCACTGTGAAAGTTGTAGGCACCGATGAGCCGGTAAATGGCAATGGGCAGAGTCGTAAAACTGCCTGGTGCCAGTATCAGAGAGGCATTGAGCTCACCGGCAGACAAAGCGAAGGCAAATACTCCTGCGGTAATCAGGGCCGGACGCGCCAGAGGCAGTTCAATATGGATAAGGGTTTTCAGGGCCGAGGCACCCGCAACGCGGGCGGCTTTGGACACTTGGGGAGAGAGCTGCTTCAGCCGCCCGTAAATAATCCGAAAGCAAAAGGGCAGGGCGCTAAGGCTGTGGGCTGCGCCCAGAGCGGCAAGGCGGAATGCCCCGTGATTCGGAACATGCCGCAGGAGCAGCAGCCATCCGGTGCCGATAACAATGGAACTTATGCCCAGCGGCAGCGCGGTAAGGCTTTCGAGATATTTCCGGCTCTTCGGGTACCGCATAGCATACTGCCCCAAGGCCGAGGCCGCGCAGACCGTAAAGAACGAAACACTCAGGGAAAAAACCGCCGTCCGCGACAAAGCCCCAAGGGATACACTTTCACTGAAATTGAATAAGCGCCGCCAGTGGCTGAAGGAGAATGCCGCGGGGGAAATCCAGGTGGCCCGGGAAAAGAAGCTATTGCCGATAATGGTGGCCAGTGGCCCGAGAATGAACAGCGCGGCTGGAATAAGATAGGCCAGGGCGGCCGCAAGGCGGACACCGCGGAGAAGTTTTGGCGGTTCGAGGCTCAGGGCAAGACTGTCGTCTTTCAGCGTTTTTCGTAAATTCGAATCAGTAAGGGCATAGAGGGTCAGCAAAAAAAGAAGAAAAACCGATTCAGCCGCCGCGAGGGCAGCACCCTGGCTAAAGTTTAACTGCTGTTTGATAAGCCGGTAAATTTCCACTTCCAGCGTGGAGCTTTCCGGGCCGCCTCCAAGAACCAGCACGATGGAAAAGCTCATAAAGCAGTAGATGAAGGTAATGAGCGCAGCGGCGGCAAAGCCGGGCAGCAGGCGGGGCAGCACCACCGTAAAAAACGCCCGTATCCTCCCCGCTCCCAGGGCTCTGGCTGCCCGTCCCTCGGACAAAGGAAGGGTAGCCCAGGCATCGCCCACAATTCTCATGGTAAGGGGAAAATTGTAGAAAACATGAACCAGAACTATGGCTTTCATGGAATAGAGCATTTTCCAGGGACGAGCATCCGGGCCGAATATTAGCCGCCGGACATCGTTTACCAGCCCCCCATTGCCCAGCAGGAGTACGAAGCCCAGCACCGCCAGAATCGGGGGTAGCACAAAGGGAACCGTGGCCAGAGCCTTCAGCAGCCGCCGACCGGGAAAGCGGCAGCGGCCAATAAAATAGGCTCCGGGCGTTCCGGCTATCAGGGCGAGAAGGGTACTCAAAGCGGCCTGTTTCGCGGTAAAGAGGAAAACCTGGCGGTAATAGACGGAATGCGCCAGTGCGAGTGCCTCGTCTCCGGCGGTGATAAATTGAGCCAGAACCAGGGATAGAGGCAACACAAGCACGAGAAGCAGCAATCCTCCCGGCAGGAGAATCAGAACAGCATCGGCTGGAAAGCGCCTGGAGCTCAACGGCGGTACAGCTTTGCCCAGGTGTCGATAAGCGCATCCATGGCTTCCGGTGCTTCAAAGGCATCGGCGTTCAGCTCTTTTGCGGGCCTCATGGCATGGCTAAAAGAGGGCGGAAGCGGCACTTTTGGATTAACCGGCAGCATAATATTATGCAGGGCAAGAAGTTTCTGTGCTTCGGGTTCCAGCATGAAGTCGATAAAGGCTTCCGCCGCCGCCCGGCGAGCCGTTCCCTTCACTATGCCCATGCCTTCAATCTGACGGAGATGGCCTTCGGAAAATTCAGCCGCCCGATAGCGATCCGACTGCTCGTACTCGGCATGATAAACCGGACTGGTGCCGTAACTGAGCACAAGGGGAACCTCTCCAGCGGCGAACAAAGCATAGCCCTGGCTCCAGCTTTCGGCCACGGTAAGAATGGAAGGCCGCAGGCGCCGCCAGTAATCCGGCCAGGCATCGCCGTACACTGCGGCCGTCCACAAGAGAAAGCCCAACCCGGCGGTGGAGGTGCGCGGGTCTATCAGAACCAGCTTGTCCCGAAAGCGTTCATCGCTAAGCTCTTCCAGTGTGCCCGGCGGCTCCTGAATGTTCAGGGAATCGTAGTTAATGGCAAAGACACCATAATCATAGGGCAGCAGGTGATAGCTGGAATCGAAGATGAGTGCTTGGGGAATGTCCTCCAGACGGGGCGGTTTATAGGCTTCCAGTATATCGGCCTTTAGCGCACGGCGCAACAGGCTGTTATCCAGGCCCACCACCACATCGGCTCTCGGCGAAGACTGCTCAAAAATGAGTTGATTGAGTACGGTAACAGCATCTCCCGGTGCGTGCAGACTTACCCGAATGCCGGTTTTCTCTTTGAAAGCCTCGGAGATAGCCGGTCCCGGCCCCCATTCCGAGCTGAAGGAACTGTAGCAATACACATCCAGCGCAGCCGCAGTTTCTCCCTCTGCCATCCCTTTGGCCGACAGTGAAAAGATAATTCCCAAAAAACTTAAAATAAAAATGACTTTCATGAACCGCTCCTTTGATAGAAGGGTTCCGGGGTAGAGCCTCGTTCCTACGCCAGTATAATCCGGATCAGGTTCACGAGTGTATTCTCAGGTCCAGCGGACCACCCCGGAAGCTCCTTGTTCAGGATAGGATGATTGGGAGAAAAATGTCAAGGAGCGATTTTGGGGGTATGCTTTTGGAGTTTGCTGTTGGGGGGCACCTCTAAAAAACCCATTGAGTTCTTGACTCGAACTTTTCCGCCGCTCTTAAGTTGTCAAAATGCTCAGGTAGCTTTTCATTTTTCATTTTTCACTCTTCACCATTCCCCGCCCGACAAAAAATTTCTTCGTCAATTTCCTAAAGCGGTTTTTTAGAGGTACCCTACGGCAGTTGAAATTTCAACCGCATCCAAAAACCTTAAGCTCCCACAAACACTGCTTTTTAACGAG
>MUIB01000108.1 GCA_002084135.1 Spirochaeta sp. LUC14_002_19_P3
GTTAAGCATTGAATAGCATGATGAACAACAACAGCCGGTGAAGCGTCCAAACTCCATCCGGAAAAAGTTTTACCGTTCAGGAAAATTTCCTGCGGCGAGAATTTATCTTTGGGATTAACCCGCAGCGACCGGCCTGTACCGGACTGCTGGCATTTTGGCGCAGCGACAACGAGTTCTGCCAGAGGAGCAAGTGCCTCGATAACGGCGTGCAGCCCAGGAGACTCAATGCCGTCATCGTTGGATAGAAGTATAAGAGGGGAATTTTGCATAGATGCCAGCATACGTGCTATGGGAAAGAAGATCAACCTCTGAATACCAAAGGGCAGCTCTAAAAAACCTGTTTAGTTCTTGACTCGATCTTTTCCGCCGCTCTTAAGTTGTCAAAATGCTCACGTAGCTTATCACTTTTCATTTTTCACTTTTCACTCTTCACCCTTCACCATTCCCTTTTGCCGCCCGACAAAAAATTCCTTCGTCAATTTCCTAAAGCGGTTTTTTAGAGGTACCCCAAAGGGAAATTACCACCCGGGATTCCCGTTACCCCTACCCCCTACGAAAGAAAATTGCGCTTTCGGGCTTCTTCCATTAAAACTTTGTTCCAATAGTTCGCGGTGAGCCAATCGTGTTTTATCTGACCATCATCAAAGCGGCCGGCACGGGACTGCAAGTCGTTGAAAGCGCGGTTCATGTAGCGGGTTTGCATGTCTCTGTCAGGAATTATCATGGCTGCCCAGAGGGCGTACTGGTAACTGAAAGGCCGGGGTATGCGACGCTCATCTCTTTCCAGCAGAGATTCCAGTTGGTCAATGGCCTTCTTATTGCCGGTTTGGGAGGTAAACAGTGCCTGCATTCCCGTAATGCGTTCGCCCAGCACATCAAGATGGCCGGAAGAATCGCCCAGGCGTCCCTCAATGGGATAATAAGCATCCGACCAGTCATCCGTTTCGCCCTGAATTCTTACACTCTTCCTCTGGATTTGAGATGCGAGGTGGATAATACGTCTGGCTTCTTCAAGTTCTCCATTGCACCAGGCATTTTCGGCCAGAAAGGCCAACGCCTCACGGTTGGAATGCAATGATTCCAGAATAGCCCTGCCTTCATCGAAGCCCAGATGCAGGAGACAGCGGCCTTTCCATACCTGCATAACAGTATGTTCCGCATTCAGGCCATAAAATTCGGCAATATTGCACCCTTCTTCCGCCAGGGTAAAGGCATCCTGATAGCGGCCAATTTCCCAGGCTATACGGAGTTCCAGCAGGGCTGACAGCAACCACATATCCCGGCGCCCCTCCCGCTGAGCGAGTTTTCTGTTCTCACGGCATTCCCTGATACATCGGGACAGGTTGCCAAGAAGAAACTGGGTTACAGTTCCCAGAACCGATGCCCTTAGCACTCCCCATGAGACATTAACCTGAACCCCGATACGGTGAGCAATAATAAAATGCTCCAGCGCGTCTTTAATATTGCCAAGGGCAAGCTGAGTTAAGGCCAGCTCTATATGGGAAAACGTCTCTCCATGATGATCGTTGGATTTCTGGTAGTAAAAGATAGCATTTTTGGCTGCCTTTAGGGCATCTCCCCAGCGGTTGGCGGCATAATAACAGCAGGCATTCTGCAACTCGGACTGGTGTCCTGAATTTTCCACGCTATTTTCAAAAACATATTGTATTTTATTCAAATTGCCCGTTAACAGCATATAGCGAATTTTGGTCTCGGCTATAACAGCTTGAAACCGAATTGTTTGAGAAGCTTCAAGTTTATTTGTCAGAAAGAATTGTTTTTTTAGAAGACTTTTAACCGCCGACAACTGCCGCTGAACAAGAAGCATGTCCAGAAGAATTTCCAGTATCCTGATTGCATTATTTACAGGACCCCACTTTTCCAAATATAAAAACAGCCGAAAAATATCCAGATAGTTCCCGTTTTCAAAATATTGGCAGAGACAGACACCAAATTTTTCCGCTTCATCCGCAAATTCCGTCAGCGCGGCCAATTCTTTTTTGGAACAGCCGGGCGAAATATAAATCCGTCCGTCAGGAGCTTCCCGGATTAGGCCCAATGCGAGCAAGTTTTCACAGCGGCCAAGTTCGCGCACCTGTTCATCTGAATCGGCAAAGCGCTGAACAATCATTGTCCGATCCACCAAACCTTCTGCGGCATAGACAATAAACAAAGTATTTTGAATTGTCGGGTCTAAAGAATTTATTAAATACTTTGTTGTATTGGAAGTAACTTTATTCAGTAACCTTCGTGCAGCAAGCAGGTGAAAAATAGTGTAGAGGTTTCCGTTATTCAATTTTTCGATGCGCTCAATCTCACGGTTCCGCAGTTGAGGGCCTATGGCTGCGGTTTTGATAATTTTCAGCAATACTTCTGCGGAAGGTTTACTGAATGCCGCCTCATAGCCTTTTCCGGGCAGATGACATGGCTGGGAAAAATTATCGGAATCATAAATAAATATAAAACGGACTCCCTTCAGCTTGAGGAGTTCTCCCATTAACGGCAGCATGCTGGAAAACAAACTGGATTCAGGGATAAAACTATCAAACAAAACATAAGTAGGGAGCCCCTCCTCCCAGCGCTGGGCTGCGACGGATTTTATACTTAAGCTGAATACATGACATAAATCTTTATGTAGCCGATCGGATACATTGTGCCGTATGGTTCCAGTTTTCACACTTTTGTATAATGTGTTGCCTGTCGTATTCCACCAGTCCACTTCAGAGGTATCCAGATAGTCTTCAATTTTTGTATCAGAGATGGATTTTAAGCCCCGTATAATTGGTTCAACGGAAAATAAATCTTTGGATTCAAGAGGTATTGCAACCAGTGAACCGCCATCGTCCGGATACAGGCTGTTCAGTACGCTGTTTAATACCGCCCGCTTGCCGGAACCCGCTATTCCCCGTAAAAGCAATATTTTATTGACTGTTTCAGGCTGCTCCATCTTTTCCAGTGCCCGCTGAACTATTCTTGAACAATCGGAACGGATTAAAAACTTTTTCAGCCGTTCTTCGATATGCAGGCCAATATCCTTGAGCGACTCAATTTTTAACATATCTCCCGCCGGGGACAGCTGGAGGCAGTCGTCAAATTCAAACCGCAGTTCCGGTTCCAGCCACATACCTTCATAAGCTGAAATCCGTAGAGCCATGGTTTTAATTTTTTCTATAGAAAGAGTATTATCCTGTTCACTTCCGCAAATAATTACGGCGGTACCGTAGAGTTTTCTAACATTATTATGAAGCCGTGTATGTATGGTATGGGCTGCTGAAGCCGTTTTCCAGGCCGCTTCACTCAAAAACTGCGGAAAGCTGTAGATATGCTTATCCAGGGAGCAGCCGCCAAAACGGTACACTATTTCATTGATGTCCCTGGTAAGCTGGTGAATATCCTCTGAATTCAGCCGGGTTAGCTGGGCAATGTGGTAAATCTCAACGTATAATATATATGACTGCATTCCTGACGGCTATCCTCGTAATTCAATAAAGAGCACCTCTAAAAACCCATTTAGTTCTTGACTCGAACTTTTCCGCCGCTCTTAAGCTGGCTTAAGCTTTTGCCGCCCGACAAAAAATTTCTTCGCCAATTTCCTAAAGCTGTTTCTTAGAGGTACCCTTCAGCTGTAAGTTTCCAATTCATCATGAACAAATTCCAGTTTAACCCCTGCCCTGGCAAAAAGCTCTTCCGATTCCGCTCCTGCGTGATATTTTTTCTCGCAAAGCACCCGGACAATCCCGCAAGAGATAATAAGCATCGCACAGGTCCGGCAGGGGGTCATTTTACAATAAAGTGTGGCGCCGTTAATAGCCGCCCCCCGTTTCGCAGCCTGACAGATGGCATTCTGCTCCGCGTGGACAGTTCTCACACAGTGTTCCCGTTTTTCCCCGTCCGGGTGAATAACGGACGCAAACAGATGCCCCGCCTCATCGCAGTGGGGCAGCCCCGGCGGCGAGCCGACATAACCCGAAGCGAGAATTTGCAGGTCTTTCACAATAACGCAGCCGCTACGCCCTCTATCGCAGGTAGCCCGCTGGGCAATGGTTCTGGCCGTTTGCATAAAATATTCGTCCCAGGTAGGACGTTTATGTGTATTCATAGTATTCCCTGAAGCTATTAGCTTATTCCATGATGGGTATAAAATCAAGGGCACCTCTAAAAAATCGCTTTAGGAAATTGACGAAGAAATTTTTTGTCGGGCGGCAAAAGCGGAGCGTAGCCGGGCTACGTGAGCATTTTGACAACGCAGTAGCGGCGAAAAAGATCGAGTCAAGAACTAAATGGTTTTTTTAGATGTGCCCTCAAGTAGAGCGGGCTAAAACCAGCGAATGAAATTTTCAGAGCTTCCCTGTTGGGAAAAATAGCAGGAGAATAGCAGGAGGCAGATTTCGCCCCAGAGGATATGGCAGGAGGTCACCCTAAAAATACAAAAATGTACCATTATGCCGATGGTTTATACATTTTTGTCTTCATATTCCTGTTTAATAACAATTTTGTCGTATCCTGTAAGGCGAGAATAGCCGCAAGGGCTTTCCCGTGCTGTCTGAGGGCATTGATTTAAGCTGGCACGATTTTTGCTTGCTTATGTATGATAATTAAATTACAGGCACTCACATTGAGTTCCTCGCAAAAAAGGATGAATTATGTCTAACAGTAACACCGCCAGCATTGAAGCCATGTATGGCGAAAACAGTTTCAGCGAATTTCTGATGCGGGAAACGCTGCCCAAGTCAGTTTTCGATGAGTTCAGGAAAGTAAGAGCCGGAAAGTGTAAACTTTCCATGGAAGTGGCCGAGGTTATCGCCAGTGCCATGAAGGACTGGGCCATCAGCAAGGGGGCTACCCACTTCAGCCACTGGTTTCAGCCCCTTACCGGCTCCACCGCCGAGAAGCACGACTCCTTCATATCGCCCAACCCCGACGGCTCTGTGCTCATGGAATTCTCCGGCAAGGAATTAATTCAGGGCGAACCGGATGCCTCTTCCTTCCCCTCCGGCGGACTGCGTTCCACCTTCGAGGCCCGCGGCTACACGGCCTGGGATACCGGCACACCGGCATTCCTGAAATCTCACGGCGAGCGGGTTACCCTCTGCATCCCTACCGCCTTTGTGTCTTACACCGGCGAAGCTCTGGACAAGAAAGTTCCATTGCTCCGATCCATGGAAGCCGTAAACACGCAGGCCACGCGGGTACTCAAGGCCATCGGCGATACGAATTTTGAACGGGTAATATGTTACTCCGGGCCAGAACAGGAATACTTTCTTGTAGACCGGGACTATTTCGATGCCCGCCCCGATCTCCGCCTTACAGGCCGCACAGTATTCGGAACCATGAGTGCCAAAGGCCAGGAAATGGACGATCACTACTTTGGAGCCATTAAAGACCGCGCCGCCGACTTTATGTCCGAGATAAACAGCGAGCTCTGGAAAATGGGAATCAGTGCCACAACGCAGCACAACGAAGTGGCCCCCCATCAGTTTGAACTCGCAACCGTCTACAACACAACCAGCATAGCCACCGACTGGAATCAGCTGGTAATGGAAACCATGGAGAAAACAGCGGCCCGCCACGGCCTGGCCTGTCTGCTCCATGAAAAACCCTTCGCCGGAGTAAACGGCTCAGGAAAGCATAACAACTGGAACATAAGCACCGACAGCGGCATAAACCTGCTCAAGCCCGGCAAAGACCCTCACACCGATGCCCGCTTTCTGCTTTTCTTCACCGCCGTTATCAAAGCCGTCGATGTTTATGCCCCCATTATCCGGGCCACCGCCGCCTGTAGTGGTAACGACCACCGCTTAGGCTCCCATGAAGCACCGCCCGCTATCATTTCCGTTTTCGTTGGTGAACAGCTCATCAGTATTCTGGACAAACTCTCCAACGGCGAAAAAGTGGAAAGTGCCGAAGGGGGACAACTTGAAATAGGCGTTACCAGCCTGCCCACATTCCCCATGGACCTAACCGACCGCAACCGCACAAGCCCCTTTGCCTTTACTGGCAATAGATTCGAGTTCCGCATGGGCGGTTCCTCCCAGTCCGTTGCCGCCTCCAACATTGTGCTTAACACCGCCATGGCCGAAATACTCCGGCAAATTGCCGACAGGCTGGAAACAGCTTCCGACAAAGATGCCGAAATTAAAAAAGTTATCCTGGAAAACTACAAAAATCACAACCGCGTCATCTTCAATGGCAATGGCTATTCGGAAGAATGGGTAAAAGAAGCGGAAAAACGCGGCCTGCCCAATATTAAATCCAGCGTAGAGGCCCTCCTGAAATATCAGGCACCCGAAGCTGTCCAGCTCTTTTCCACGCATAAAGTTCTCAGCCCCAAAGAAGTGGAAAGCCGGGTTATCATTTACCTTGAAACCTACAGCAAGCAGATTAACATTGAAGCCGGAGTAATGAAGGAAATGGCCGAGCGGCTCATTCACCCCGCTGTCGCTGAATATGCGGGCAGCCTTGCCCAATCCATCGCCGCCTTTGAAAAAATCGGTGTCGACTGCACGAGTCAGAAGAACCGGCTCAAAGAAATATGTACCAACCTTGAAGGGCTTCTCGCAGCCTCCGCCAAACTCGGCGAAGCCATAAGCAAAGCCGCCGAGCTGGAGGATAATCCCCAAAAGCAGGCATTCGCCTTTCATGATGCTGTTCTCCCAGCCATGGCCCAACTAAGAAAATACGGCGATGCCCTTGAGAAAATTACCGATAAAAGAATCTGGCCCTACCCAAGCTATGAGGACTTGCTGTTTCGGATGTAAACAGTACCTCGGCGAATTTAGCACCAGTTTTGAGTTATTTTGGGCGTTCCCCGCCGCTTTGGCGGCGGGGCGGGCTTTGCAGGGTTTCAGCCTGCCTGCGGCAGGCCGCTTCGCGCCCTTCCAATCCCTAACGCATCCACGAGAAACATTTTTCCCCCTTCGTCCCCCCCTTGACTCCGCCACCTTTTCACTCCATGCTGTTAGCCCTATGAAAAACTGGATATGGACAACCTTGCTCACCCTCTTGCCCATCGCGGAGTTGCGCGGCGGACTGCCATTCGCGCTCATTGAGGGGAATATCCCCTGGTACCTGGCCTACCCATATTGCGTACTCGTAAACGCGCTCATAGCACCCATCGCCTATCTGTTTCTGGATACGGCGCACAAGCTCTTCTACAAGTGGGGATTTTATGCCCGGCTTTTCGACAGGTTCATTGAACAGGCACGGAAGAAACTTTC
This sequence comes from Spirochaeta sp. LUC14_002_19_P3, assembly GCA_002084135.1. Taxonomy (GTDB): domain Bacteria; phylum Spirochaetota; class Spirochaetia; order DSM-2461; family DSM-2461; genus UBA2779. Next base: position 7,218 of record MUIB01000108.1, read on the forward strand.
GGCCAAAGTGGAACGCTGGGAGTTCTGGGGCGTGGCCATTTTCGTTGGCATCCCCCTGCCCGTTACCGGGGCCTGGACTGGCACTCTGGGAGCCTGGGTGCTGGGATTAAGCCGCAGGCAAACCATGCTCGCGGTGCTGGTTGGTGCCGCCATCAGCGGGCTCATCGTTTCGGCTATCGTGCTGCTGGGTATAGAGGCTTTGGATTTGTTTATAGGGTACCTCTAAAAACCAGCTTTAGGAAATTGACGAAGAAATTTTTTGTCGATACAAGGCGGCAAAAGCGGAGCGTAGCTTAAGCTACGTGAGCATTTTGACAACTTAAGAGCGGCGGAAAAGTTCGAGTCAAGAACTAAATGGGGGTTTTTGGAGGTGCCCTTATAAAACATGTCTGAAAAACTCACAGCCAAACTTGAGCAAACAATCAGTCGTCTCAACCCCCAGCAGCGGCAAGCGGTCAGCACAACAGAAGGGCCGCTGCTCATTGTAGCCGGAGCAGGCAGCGGCAAAACCGGCGTTATCACCGCCCGCATCGCCCTCATGCTCGCCAAAGGCATTCCACCCCAGAGCATACTCGCCCTTACCTTCACCAACAAAGCCGCCCGGGAAATGGCCGCGAGGGTAAAGGAGCTCTGCGGATGCAAAAAGCCCGGGCTCAACATTAGCACCTTCCACGCCTTCGGAGTCCGCATAATCGGCGAGCAAACCCAGAGAGTTCATCTGCGCCCCAAATTCACCATTTACGACAGCGCAGACAAACTCTCCGCCCTCCGCGAAGCCGTCCGCGAGCTGGGGCTAAGTTACGAACCGGCCCAGCTGAACAGTCTCGCCGCGCTCTTTTCTGACATAAAAACCCGCCGCAAAGAGTGGAACCCCGCCACAGCAGTCCATAAGCCCCTTTACGAGGAATACCAAACCCTTACCCGCCTCCACAACGCCGTCGATTTTGACGACCTCATTGTAAAGCCCCTCGTTTTATTGGAAAACGATAGTGAAATTCGTGCCCGCTACCGCCGCCGCTATCAGTACATTATGGTAGATGAGTTTCAGGACACCTCTACCATTCAATACCTTCTGGTTCGGCACCTCGCCGAGGAGCACCGCAATCTCTGCTGCGTTGGCGATGATGATCAGTCCATATACTCCTGGCGCGGAGCCGACTTCACCAACATCCTGAACTTTGAAAAAGACTTCCCCGAGCGCGAAGAAATAAAACTCGAACAGAATTACCGCTCCACCGGCATCATCCTCAAAGCCGCCAACGCCGTAATAGCCAACAACAGCGGCCGCAAGAGCAAAAACCTCTGGACAGAAGATCGGCAGGATGAAGTAACCATCCAGTACACCCTGCCCAAAGACGACACCGAAGAAGCCGAATTCATCGCCGACACCATTATTGAAGCCTGTAGTAGCGGACAAAGTGCCTACGGCAAAATCGGCATACTTGTGCGCACCAACACCCTTACCCGCAGCATAGAGGAAACCCTGCTCTCCTGCAACATTCCCTACACCGTAAGCGGCGGCACCAGTTTCTTCAGCCGCCAGGAAATAAAAGACATTATTGCCTACCTCCGGGTTATCGACAACCCCGACGACGATGTAAACTTCCTGCGCATCATTAACACCCCCCGCCGCGGCATAGGCAAAAACACCCTGGAAGTGCTGGTTCAGAAAGCCCGCGAATACAAATACAGCCTCTACTCCACCGCCAGCACCATCATCTTCGACAACAAAACCCTTATGAACGACAGAATGCGTGCCGGCCTGGCAGAATTCATAGACCTTATCGAAACCTACCGCGAAGAGTTCAGCCCCAGCGAACCCCGCCAAGCCAGTGAAAGGAGCAAACTCGCCGATACGGTAACTAAACTCATCGAAGAAATAGAATACTGGAGCCACCTCCTCGCCGAATTCCGCCACAACGAAAAAATAGCCAAATGGCGCTATGAAAACATCCAAACCTTTGTCGATCTTCTCTCCCGCTGGGAAAATTCCCCCGACAATCTCGAACCAACCCTAACCCGCTGGCTCAACCGCATTACCCTCAACACCATGGATCAGCTTGAAGACGACGGCGGCGGCAAGGTAAACCTTATGACCATCCATGCCGCCAAGGGCCTCGAATTCGACATAGTGTTCCTTCCCGGAGTGGAAGAAGGCATTATTCCCCACCAGCGCAGTCTTGAAGAAAGCCCCCTGGCCCTCGAAGAAGAACGCCGCCTCTTCTACGTCGCCATTACCCGCGCCCGCCGCCGCCTCTACATTTCCACCTGCCAAACCCGCCGCATCCGCCATGAAACACTAGCCTGTGTTCCCTCCTCCTTCCTCGATGAAATTCCCCGTGAACTCATGGAAACCACCGTAAAACAGGAAAAAAATCTCAACGAAGAGGATATTTCCGGCTATTTTGCAAATCTGCCCTGGAAATAGAAAGGGGAACCATGAATGGACACGAGGGGGAAGGCTGGAGACTTCAGGTTCTAGTCTCCTCCCTACAGCCTCCAATTTCCAGGGTACCTCTAAAAAACCGCTTTAGAAAATTGACGAAGAAATTTTTTGTCGATACAAGGCGGCAAAAGCGGAGCGTAGCCGGGCTACGTGAGCATTTTGACAACGCAGTAGCGGCGGAAAAGATCGAGTCAAGAACTAAATGGGTTTTT
>MUIB01000167.1 GCA_002084135.1 Spirochaeta sp. LUC14_002_19_P3
ACAGCAGGAACTGGCGCATCGGAAGATATTTCGTTCGATACTCCTGCGGCAGCGGGAGATGAAGACTTTTTGGGAGATTTGGACAAGTTGGAAGAATCCCCGGATACTAATTCACCGGCGGCAGGAAGTACGAATGCTGGAGACGATGCAGAGCATTTTAAACTGGAAGACTTTGGGGAAGCGTATACTTTAGACAACTCAGATTTCTCTGTTGAGGAGGAGTTTAACGGCATTACAGGCCTTGAATACAAGGATTATGATTTTTCGGAGGATGGAGCAGACAGTGTTTCAGGATTTTCCCTTGATGAATCCGATTTTCAGGAACTGCAGAGAATCCTTGCGGGCCTTCCTTTAAACCTGAAATTAGCCATTGAAACTTTTTTAAGCGATGAAAGAGCAGATGCAAAAACCGTTCAGAAATACCTTGATACAATTTTAAGCGGCGCAACTGCGCGGGAGTTGGCACATCAATATTACAAAATAACCAACAGGAAAATTATTCTTCCATCCAACTACAGGAAACAAACCGGTATAGCCTTTGAACAGTATCGAAAATCTTTTATTTATCAGCTGCTGGTGCAATATTGGCCAAAAATGCAAAAAACAATTGCAGTTATCCTGTCGGTATGGACCATTGGGTTTTCATCGTTTAACTGGGTGTACCGGCCTCTGAAAGCAGACAGTCTGTACCGGCAGGGCCTGGAATATCTTGCCGCCGATGAAGTTGAAAAAGCGGAAGATGCTTTTAACAATGCCTGGTACGGCTGGCCCTTATTTTCTTCCGGTAGTTCAGAAAATTCCATTAAAGACTCCGCAATAGTTGTAAAAGGCTGGCCGGCCAAAAATCGGTGGCTGGATTATGCACGGGCGTTTCGTCGGCGGAAATACTGGAACAGGGCGGAAAAATTTTATGATGGTTACCTTAATGTTCACCCAAAGTCTACCAAAGTGCGCGTTGAATATGGAAAATTTCTTTCCGGTATGCTTGGAAAATATGAATCCGCGATACTGGTACTGGAAACCATTCCAAAAAGAATTTACAGGGAATGGAACGAAGATTTGATTATCGCTGCTGGAGATGTTTATCTTGAATGGGCAGAAGAAAATCCCTTGAAATACAAAGAAGCCCGCTACCGCTATGCGCTGGCTCTGGAGAATTCCCGAAACAATGAACGGGCTGTTCTGTCGATGATGCGTTATTTTCTGAAGATTCAGGATCAAAAAGAAATTCTAACTCTGCTGCCGGTGTTTAATGATGCTGTTCCCGGACGCACTTCGGATCCTCCACGGGCATCCAATGTCTTTGCCAACTTGGCCTTATTTCATATCTCCAGAGATAATATGAAAGAAGCCTTGCGGTTTATGTCCCTGGCGGAAAAAGCCGACCCTTCATCTCCCGAGCCATTTTTCGTAAAAGCGCAGTACTTTAAAGTTTCCGGCGATAAAGAAGAAGAATTCAGCAACTATCAAAGAACCCTCCTGAACCTTGAAGGACTTGAGTTTGTCAGTCGCGAACAGCTTCGGATGAGAATCCTCTCGCTTGGCGGAATTGGACGATACTATGCGGATTCCATTAATCAGTTTTCTCCCAACACAAAGGAAGCGGCTAAAGTTAATGTTCTGGCAATAGATAACTACAGCAAAGCCATAAAACTCTATGAGGACGCCCGCACGCGCAATCTGCTTCGTCCATCGGCTGAATACGGAGCCCTGTATCTGGACTTTGGGAATTTGCTGTACCAAAGCGGTTCTCGTTCCAATAGAATAAACTACATCCTTGCCCCCCGAACTGAAGCGTTTGGAATGTCCGAAGATAGAACCCGTGAACTGCTTCAAGTGGAAAAACTCTACACTCAGGCCGAAAAACTCCTGGACAGGGGCGATGGCCGCAGCTATCTGCCGGATAGAGTGCTGTATCGAAGAGCTTACATCCGCTACATACTCGGCAAGGATAATGCACTCATCGATTTTAACCGCGTTGTTCAGCACAGGCCAAACGACTTTTATTCACGCATGGCCCTGGCGGCGGTATTACTGGAAAATGGAGACTTTGAAGCATCCCGCATACACTATGCCCGCTCAATCGAATTAATCGACAGGGAAGTAGATTCCCTCGGAGTCGCCCTGAACCGCGCTTATGAAACCACACGGGACGAACTCCTGCTCCGATACGCCGCCGCCTGGAACAACCTCGGCGCGGGATGGGCGCAGTCGGCCAAAAAAGATAAAAATAACGCGAACTATGCATCCGCCCTGAGTGCCTTTACCATGGCCTCCGAATACCTGGATCAGGTTTATACTTCCATGTCAAATCTTGTCTCACGCGGAGCGGTTGGCATGAGAGATGAAGAGGACCGAAGAGTTATGGACAGAGTAGGCAACATCAATTATCTGAAAGAAAAAACCGCCTATCCCTACCGAAACCGGCTCAGGCTGCTGGGACTGGAAACCATTGAAGAAGGGGAACCAGCCTATTTTGTCTATCCGGATATTCCCGCGGATTTACGTTGAGGTGCCCTTGATGGCCAATTCAAAAACTTCTTTTGGGACTTGCCCAGGTTTTTAGATGGGTTTTGAAGAAGCACTGAAATCAAGATTGCAAAGTTCTAAACAGCCTGGCGCATCGGGCATGGCTCCCTGTCAAATCCCTTCATTATGATACTCAATCAGGGTTACCACCTCTACACCGGGCAGTTTTTTCTGGTAGTTTAAAAACGGCAGTCCTATAATTCCGAATACCTTATCCACTTTCGCACCGCCCTGTTTCAGCAGTGTCCTGGTGGCCTGCAAAGTGCCGCCAGTTGCAATTAAATCGTCAATGAGCAGAATATTTTTTCCCTCGGGAACATCGGCTTTATGAATTTCCACTGCGGCAGTGCCGTATTCCAGGGTATAATCCTGATGATAAACCTCCCCGGGCAGCTTGCCAGCTTTCCGTACCAGTATCAGCGGTATGCCCAGATGGTCCGCTAATGGAGCGGCAAATAAAAATCCCCGGGATTCAATGCCGGCAACGGCGTTTACATTGCTGCCGCGATATTGTTCCACCATACGGTCGATACAGAAACGGAATGCCTCGGGGTTTGTTAGTATGCTGGTTATATCGAAATAAAGAATACCTTTTTTAGGATAATCAGGTATTTTCCGAATTGCCTTGTCGAGATTGAAGTTATCAGCCAAAACTTTTTCCTTACCGTTATTTAGAACTTAACTTCCGCATAATCCTGCAAAAGAAATAAATGCTTGAGTTAGGGACTAAAAGGGGCACGCAAGCGGTCTGCCTTGCAGAGCAAGGCAGACGGAACCCCCGAAAGCCCCAGCCCTTCCGCAAGCAGGCCTTGCCTGTTTGCGGAAGGGCAACGCCCAAAACAATGAACGAAAGCTCAATTATATAGAATTGTATAGTTTTTAACTATTGTCTACACCAAGTTCCGGGAAAAGTAGCATCTTAAGGAAATAATTCTTCCGAAATCAGGCTTTCACAGCAAAGTGCGGAGCTGTTTCAGAAATAGTTTTGCCTCCGGAAAATGAAAATAGGCTCTCACAGTATTCCTATTCGCTGTCGGTTTCCCCCTGCTGTGCGGCATGCTCCATAGAGCGCTTCAGCTCCCGCTTGCGTTTGCGTTCTTTCCCGGAATTTTTATCGGAACCACCCAGGCGGCTGAAGAATATGCAGGAAAGCAGCATCAGTCCGGCGGTTTGCCAGTAGCTTATCTGGCTGATTCCGAATATTTCCGGCATCAGTTTGTTCCACAGCAATTTGGTGAACAGTATCACCAGGGAAAAAAATCCAAGTCCCAGAATAGCCAGGCCAATGGCAATAACGACTTTTTCACATATCCTGCGTTCTTCCCACCAGGAATCAGTACCACAGGTTTTTTTCCTTGTAGCACTTCGGCAATCCCAATTGCTGTCTTTTTCCCTTGTGCCGCATTCGGTTCCACGGGCAGTATCCGCCTCCTGAATACCTTCTAACTCTTTTTCAGACATATAAAACTCCTATCGGGTTTATCACCCGTCTTTAATATTCAAGCACCCTATTCATCCATCCAGTGCCTCAAAACCACGGAAAGTTTGCGCACTGCGTATTTCTTTCGGGCTTTAAGGGTCTCAATGTTCACTCCTGTCTTTTTTGAGATTTCACTGAATGTCATACCACCGAATACCTGGGCTTCCAGCACCTGGCGCTGTGAATCCGGCAGCACATGCAGGGCAGAATTGAGGGCATCGACAAGTTTGGACTGAACATAAGTATCCAGAGGATTCAGTCCGGCGCCGGAAATAACTTCGCGCAGCACCTCTTCACTCACTTCGGTTTCCCCTTTTGCCGCCCGCATTCTGCTGTGTCTCCAGGTATCAATAATCCGGCGCCTGAGCATTGTGTTCAGGCAGGCAGGCAGATTCAAAATGCACACAGCCGGAGAAATATTTTCCAGTACATCGGCATAAACATCATGAATCAGATCTTCAGCTTCCTCCAGAGTTCGCCCAAGGGAGCGAAGCCGTTTAAGAAACCGCGGCCTTTCGCTCAGGTATGCCTTTTCAATCCGTTTTCGGGTGTGTCTGTCCATACTGCTGGTTTTCTGTTTCATAATATTCACCTCTATTGACGAACCAAAATTGCTTTGGGTGTAAAAATTATATAAAAAGGTAAATAAATTGCTAAGGAAAGAAACCGCAAGCAAATTTTACTTGACACCCTCACACTCTATGTGATATAAGGGCAAATACGCAAATAGCGTGATGATATCAGTAAACAAGGATTGATTATGTATGCTCTCGTAGAAATAAAGGGTAAGCAGTATAAGGTTCAGAAGGATTGTTCCCTTACGGTAGACCTTATGAAAGAGGAGCCAGGCACGGCGGTGGAATTCGATTCCGTACTCATGCTGGCAGAGGATGGGAAGCCCAAAATCGGCACACCCTATGTTAAAGGGGCTGTTGTGGCGGCAACCGTGGGTGAGATGGTTAAAGGCCCCAAGATTGATGTTATCAAGTTCAAGCGGCGCAAGGGCTATGAGCGGCGTCAGGGGCACCGTCAGAAGTATACGATGCTTACGGTGAACGATATTCGGAGCTGATTTGATAGATGTTTCCGTGATTCTTGACAAGGCCGGGGGAATTTCCCGCTTGTCTTTAGAGGGTCATGCGGGGGGGGCTCCGGGAGGGGAGAATCTTGCCTGTGCGGCAGTATCGCTTTTGGTACGCTCTGTTGCCCGCCTGCTGGCTTCCAAACCGGGATGGCTGGTAGAGGGGAATGCTCCGAAGCCCGGCAGTTTTTATCTGTCCGTGCAGCGGCATTCCCTGGCCGAGCAGCGGCATTTTGATGATATGACGCAGTGGCTTAAGGGGATTACGGATACTCTTTTGCAGGCTCTGGCCGATGTAGGAGAGGAATATCCTTCTACTCTGTCGGTTGAGATAGAGCGAAAGGAATGAGAATGAAAAAACTTACAGGAGAAAACAATGGCACATAAAAAAGGCGGTGGTTCATCCAAGAATGGTCGGGATTCCAATGCCCAGAGACTAGGTGTAAAACGCTTCGGCGGGGAGTCTGTCCATGCCGGCACTATTCTGGTAAGGCAGCGCGGTACCCGTATTCATCCGGGCATGAACGTTGGCTGCGGCAAGGATTTTACTCTGTTTGCCAAAATTACCGGTACAGTGCGCTACCATTTTGGCAAGGGCAAGAAGCGGGTTTCCATAGACGCCGCAGGGTAGATTTATGTCGGCCTTCGTCGATGAGGTCTGCTTTGAGGTTTTTTCCGGCGGCGGCGGTGCCGGGTGCGCCTCTTTTCGCCGGGAAAAATATGTTCCGCACGGTGGGCCGGACGGAGGAGACGGTGGCCGGGGCGGGGATGTTGTTTTTATAACTCAGCGCAATCTTTCCACTCTTGCTCACTTACGGGGAAAATCTCACTTTCGGGCCGCCCGGGGGGGGAATGGCCGTGGTAGGCGTATGCATGGTGCTGACGGCGCGGATGCGCTTATTCCTGTTCCGCCCGGCACAAGGATATCCGATGCGGCGGGCGGCGAATGCCTGCACGACTTCCCTAAAAGTATAGAGGGTGAGCGCTGGGTATGCCTCTGTGGGGGCAGAGGCGGTTTGGGCAACTGGCATTTTCGCGGTCCGCGCAATCAGGCTCCGCGCTATGCCCAGCCGGGGGAGCCGGGTGAAAGTCGGCTTATAGCTCTGGAACTGGCCCTAATTGCCGATATCGGTTTTATCGGCTTGCCGAATGCCGGCAAATCGTCTCTTATAAACGCTGTAACGGCGGCGAATTCCAGAGTGGGAGCCTATCCCTTTACAACGAAGGTGCCCCATCTGGGTGTTTTCAGGCATAAGGGAAAGGAGCTTGTTCTTGCCGATATTCCTGGTTTGGTGAAAGGCGCATCGCGTGGTGTGGGACTGGGCTCTCAGTTTCTCCGCCATGTTGGCCGCACGGCCGCTTTGGTTTACCTTACGGATCTTGGGGAAGAGAATCCCGCAGAGGCGGTAACAGCCCTGGAGGAGGAACTTCTGGCATTCGATGAGGCACTTCATGCCAGGAAGCGGCTCATTGCTGGTACCAAAATGGATTTGGATGCCCATGGGGAAAAACTTGAAGCCTTACAGGCAGCCTTTCCCGGAGACAGGGTTCTGGGGCTATCGGTTTTCAGCCGCAAAGGGCTGGATGAATTTATGGATGCGCTACTGTAATGGCTGCCTTAAGACAAAAGGCTGTTTTCGGCGGTTCCTTCGATCCTGTCCATCTCGGCCATCTGGCTCTGGCGCAGGAAGTGATAAATATTGGTTATGAACAGATTATCTTCGTACCCGCCGGACAGGCTCCTCACAAAGCCCATCCGGCTGAATGTTCTCCCCATGACAGGCTGCACATGCTTCAGCTCGCCCTGAAGAATATCCCCTGGGCGCTAATTTGGGATGGAGAACTCCGCCGTTCGGGTGTTTCTTACAGCATCGACACACTTGATACGCTCAGAGAAGAAGGCATGGTATCAGAGCGTCCCGGCTTTATTATCGGGGACGATTTGGCTGCGGGCTTTTCTTCCTGGAAGGATTCTGACCGCCTGGCGGCTTCTACACTTATACTGCTGGGGCGGCGCATGAAAAATGAGCCCGTCCATTTTCCTTATCCGCACCGAAAGCTGAACAATGCCCTGTATCCGTATTCTTCCACAGGCATAAAAGACATAATTTCCCGAAACGGCCCTCTGAATTCCGTTCTTCCGGGCAGTGTTATTCCTTATATCCGCGAGAAAAAACTCTATGGTTCCTGCTGATAAACCCCTGGCCGGGAAGGCTCAGAATTCCCTGTGGTACATTGCCCTCATTATTATCCTTGCGGCCGCACTGGTAATCTGGGCCTTTGTATCCCTGAAAATAGATATCTTTACCGAAGCCCTTAAACAGAAAGAAACCGTAAGCATCCTGATTGTTATTGACGACGAGGAACAGCCGCTACTCTCGAATGTTATGCTGCTCAATCCGAAAAATCTCCATGCCGCCCTGATAGCCCTGCCCAAGGAAACCGGTATGCTGCTCTCCGCCATCGATAAAGTAGACCGACTGGAAGTGTTGTATGATGTGGGGAATACCGCTACGTATGCTGGTGCGGTAGGAGAACTGTTAGGACGTCCTATAGATTTTACTATCCGGTTCAGCTTTGATAATTTAGAACGTTTTGTTGATCTTCTCGGTGGACTGGATATTTTTATTCCCAAAGTTATTGACGACACCATGGAGGGCACAAGATTCTTGTTCCCTCCCGGCAGCATAAAACTGGACGGTGCGAAGGCCTGTTCTTACGTGCGGTATTATCCCGCGGAGGAGAACCTGGACGAACGGACAGACCGTGAGCAGCGTGTTACCCAGTCGCTTCTGCGAGGAATAAGCAAAAACATTCGCCTGCTGCTGGATGAAGAAATTTTTCCGTTTACGGCAGCTTTGATAGGCTGGAATCACGATCAGCAAAGCCTTCGCTCTCTCTTAACGACTTTTTCTGAAATCTACACGGATAGACTGATTCTCCAGAGCATTCTTGGTAGCCGAAGAAAGCTGAGCGGAAAGAATGTTCTTTTTCCCTTTTACGACGGCAAGCTGGTTAAGGAAACCATTCAGAGCGTATCGGAGACACTCGTACAGAGCAGTCAGGTTGGCAATGAACTGCTAACTGTTAATATTGAGATACTGAACGGAACCAAAATCAATGGCCTGGCTTCGCGTACCGCGCATGTATTCAACAGCTATGGCTTTCGGGTTGTTTCTGTTAGCAATGCCGACCGGGACGACTATGAACGGACAGTCGTTCTGGATCGCCGTGGGGACCCCAAGGCGGCTCAGCGGGTGGCGGAACTCATACACTGCGAGCAGTTTTTCTCCGATATTGAACAGATGCGCGATGAAACCATAGATGTAACGGTGATACTGGGAAAGGATTTTGGCGGACGGTATGTTAAATAAAAATCTTGATGCAATATGTGCGGTTCTGGAACAAAAACAGGCCGATAACATTGTCGCGCTGGATATCAGCAAGCTCTGCTCATGGGCGGATTATCTGGTTATTGCCGCGGCGGCGAACAAAAATCAGATGAAGGGGCTGGTAGAGGCCGTTCGGGAGTGCATGATTAACCTTTCTATGGATTTGGTACCGGGCGCGGGTGTATCAGGCGAAAACAGCTGGAACATCATAGACGGCGGCACCATTGCGGTAAGCCTTATGGATAGCGATGCCCGAAAATTTTACGCTCTGGAAGAACTCTGGTTTGAAGCGGACATCGTCTACGGGAGTGTTCAGGGCACCTCAAAAAACCCATTTAGTTCTTGATTCGAACTTTTCCGCCGCTCTTAAGTTGTCAAAATGCTCACGTAGCTTATCACTTTTCATTTTTCACCATTCCCCTTTGCCGCCCGACAAAACTTTCTTCGCCAATTTCCTAAAGCTGTTTTTTAGAGGTACCCTATTTGAAATACATACAGGGCATGGCAATGCGGCCATGCCCTCAAGGACCTGCGACAATCTTGCAAAGGGGGAATTATTTCCCTAAGTGCCGTTAGCAGGAGGTTTCCCCTTTGCGGTTCAGGTCGCCCTGTTTCGCTTTCAGGCGGCTCTCATAGCACCCTCCGGCACTCAAAAAGCATAAATTTTCAACTTTTTTAATAAATTTTTCCAAATTTTGAATTTTTAAGCCCTTGGAGCCCTTCTTATATATATAAGGAGTGCACAATGAGCAAGAATAAAAACAAAGCGCCGCAAGACACAGGGCAAGTTAAAAAAAGAATCGACCATGATTCCTTTTTCAAAAACATTATCAAGGATTACGGCGATAAGTTCTTTAAATGGCTATTCAAAGACATAGTTGCCGCTCAGGGCGGTATAGTAAAGCATGAAGTGCTCAGCGAAGAGCTGGGCCAAAACTTCCCCCTCTACGGAAAAATCCGTGCCGATGCGGTGGTAAAGTATACCTTCGCCAAGGGCGAAGTGATACTAATCCTGTTTGAATTCAAATCCAGGAGCAGACAATTCGACATAAACAAGTACCTCTACTACTTCGCCCACCTGAACTATCGTTTCCCAAAAATTCCCATTCTGCCGGTTGTGATATTCAGCGACAGGAAGAAACCACGCAATCCCCCGCCTACCGAGCTGAAAAAGGAATACTTTGGCGAAACATTTCTTCATTTCAAATACCGTCAGATCTATCTGAAAGACTACAAGGCGGTCGATTACACCAATCGGGACAGCGAGATGGATAGGCTGCTGTCCTTCTTTATGGACAGGGGGGCATTGAAATTAAGAACTATTTTTACGAATATTCTTAACTACTTCGGGAAGAAGAATGCCTTT
>MUIB01000110.1 GCA_002084135.1 Spirochaeta sp. LUC14_002_19_P3
CGGGCAAAAGTGTGACAGCCCTTTCCATTATGGGGCTCATAGACAAGCCGGGAAAAATTAAAGAAGGGAGCATAGAATTTAATGGCAAAGAACTCATAAAACTCAGCGAAGGGGAAATGAGTGCCGTTAGAGGCAGGGAAATCTCCATGATATTCCAGGACCCCATGACATCCCTCAACCCCGTTTACTCCATAGAAAATCAGATGGTGGAAGTGATAAGACGCCACAACCGCGGCATATCCAAAAAAGCCGCCCGCGAAAATGCCGTGGAAATGCTGAACAAAGTCGGCATCCCCCAGCCCCAAAGCCGCATCCGAAGCTATCCCCACGAATTTTCCGGCGGCATGCGCCAGCGAGTTATGATAGCCACGGCCCTTTCATGTAGCCCCCGGCTCCTTATTGCAGACGAACCCACCACTGCGCTTGATGTAACTATTCAAGCCCAGATACTCGAACTGATGAACACACTCAAAGAACAGGTGCAGGTCTCTATTATCCTCATTACCCACGACTTAGGCGTAATAGCCGAAATTTGCGACACCATTGTTGTTATGTACGGTGGCAGCATCCTGGAAACCGGCACCGTCGATGAAATTTTCTTTGATCCCCAAAACCCCTACACAACTGGCCTCCACCAGTCCGTGCCCAAAATGGCCAACACCAGCGACAAAAAGCGTCTTATACCCATTCAGGGCTCCCCGCCCGACCTCCTGCACCCCCCAAGGGGCTGCCCCTTTTCTCCCCGCTGCCCCCATGCCATGCACGTTTGCCTCCAGGAAGCGCCTCCGCATTTCCGGCTCAGCGAAACCCACAGCTCCGCCTGCTGGCTTCTTCATCCCGAAGCCCCCGAAGTGGACAATTACCGCAAAGGAGAAAAAATTGAATAAAGCCGCCCCCCTTCTGGAAGTCAAAAACCTGAAAAAATACTTCCCCATCAGCAGAGGAAGCCTCCTGAAACCCACCAAATCCCAACTTAAAGCCGTAGATGGAGTATCCTTTAGCATAAACCGCGGCGAAACCCTCGGACTCGTAGGCGAATCCGGCTGCGGCAAATCCACCGCCGGGCGCACCATAATCCGCCTCTACGAAAGCACCGGCGGCCAAATACTATTCGAAGGGACAAACCTCGCCGAAATCTCCCAGAAAGACTTTTTCCCCTATCGCAAGCGCATACAGATGATCTTTCAAGACCCCTACGCATCCCTCAACCCCCGCATGACCGTGAGTGAAATTATCGGTGAAGGCATTAGTGCCCACAAACTCCACCGCGGTGCCGCCAAACAGGAACGGATATTTGAACTGCTCAGCCAGGTTGGACTCAAAAAGGAACATGCCAACCGCTACCCCCACGAATTCTCCGGCGGCCAGCGCCAGCGCATCGGCATAGCCCGCGCCCTTGCCGTAGAACCCGAACTCATCATCTGCGATGAACCCATTTCCGCTCTCGATGTTTCCATCCAGGCCCAGGTTGTGAACATGCTTGAAGATCTCCAGCATCAAATAGGACTTACCTACCTTTTCATTGCTCACGATCTGTCCATGGTAAAACACATCTCTAACCGCATCGGAGTAATGTACCTTGGCATGATAGCCGAAACCGCCCCCAGCGATGAACTCTACCGCCGCCCCCTTCACCCCTACACAAAGGCCCTGCTCTCCGCCATTCCCATTCCCAACCCCCGCCTTACACGTCAGAACAAACGCATCGTGCTTCAAGGCGACGTTCCCTCCCCCATAGACCCGCCCCCTGGCTGCCGCTTCGCCTCCCGCTGCCCTTTGGTGAGTGAAAAATGCCGCCAAACCATGCCGAAACTCACCGACCACGGCGGCGGCCATTTCGCGGCATGCCATAACATATAGAAGCAGGTGCTTCCGGCTCTGCCGCAGCCTGGCGTGCAAGATGTTTTCTTGTGTTAATGAAATAAAACGACTTTTAGCCTGATATTTCACCTGTTATGCCCAAAAAGAATTCGGAGCGCACTTTTTTACTGCTGTATTTCCGCTGGTTTTTCCACCAGTTTACGGGAACGGCGGTTTTTGCGGCGGAAGCTGATTTTTCCTGATTTCAGATCGGCGATGATTTTATCGCGGGCTATGAAGCGGCCCTTGAGTATGGCGAGCGAGAGGGGATCTTCTATTTCTTTTTTGAGTGTTCTCCAAAGCTGGCGCGCTCCGTATTCCTCATCGAAGCCTTTTTCAATCAGGTGCTGACAGGCTTCTTCCGTAAGTTCAATTTCTATGTCCATATCGGTTAAGCGTCTGCTGATTTCCGCGGTCATACGTTTCATTATGCTGGTTATATGGGCGGGGGAGAGGCTGTGGAATACAACTGTTTCATCTATTCTTCCGAGAAGTTCCGGGCGGAAGAGGCGTTTGAGTTCCGTTAGAGCGGCGAATTTAATGTTCTCATAATCGGTTTTTTTGCCGCTGGAGGTGAATCCGAAACTGCCACGGCTCATTTTTTCCGCACCGATATTAGAGGTCATAATAATTATAACATTGCGGAAGGATACTTTATGCCCCAGGTTATCGGCAAGTTCGCCTTCTTCGAGGATTTGAAGGAAGATGTTGAATATGTCGGGATGGGCTTTTTCAATTTCATCGAAGAGCACAACGGCGTAAGGCTGTTTGCGGATTTTCTCGGTAAGTGCGCCGCCTTCTTCATAGCCGACAAAGCCCGGAGGCGCACCGGTTAAACGGGAAACGCTGTGCTTCTGCATGTAGTCGGACATGTCTATCCGAACCAGGGCTTCAGGGCTGCCGAAAAGGTATTCTGCCAGGCTTTTGGCGAGAAGGGTTTTGCCTACGCCGGTGGGTCCCAGAAAAATAAAGGATCCCAGAGGCTGGGTGGGGGAATGCAGGCCGGTGCGGGAGCGGCGGATAGAGGCGGCGACTGATTCTATGGCTTCATCCTGTCCGATAACTGTTTTGTGAAGTTCGTCTTCTATGGACAGCAGCTTATCGGCTTCGCTTTTTACAAGGTGGGTTAGGGGTATGCCGGTTATTTCCGCTATAACTTCCTGGACATCTTCGCGGCTGATGGTGTTGAGTTCCCGCTGAAGTGTTTTTTCCCACTGTGTTTTCAAGTTGGCTATGTGGATTTTCAGTTCATCGGCCTTATCGCGCATTTTTGCAGCATTTTCATAGTCCTGTTCGCTCACATAGCCGTATTTTTTTTCATTGATGGTACGGCAGTTTTCTTCGAGTTCATTGATACTCTCGGGGTAGCTGAGGTTTTTAATGCGTTTGTGGGCACCAGCCTCATCGATAATGTCGATGGCTTTGTCGGGCAGTTTTCTCTCGCTAATGTAGCGGGCGGCCAGTTCAGCGGCGGCATGGAGTGCTTCGTCTGAATAGCTCACATTATGATGATCTTCGAAGCGTCTGCTGATGCCTTTGAGTATTTGATAGGTTTCTTCAATACTGGGTTCCTTGACGATAACGGGCTGGAAGCGCCGCTCCAGCGCGGCATCCTTTTCAATGTATTTTCTGTACTCGCTCATTGTGGTAGCACCGATACACTGAATTTCACCCCGGCTCAGGGCGGGTTTGAGCATGTTGGAGGCATCGAGAGTGCCTTCCGCACCTCCGGCTCCGATGATGGTATGGAGCTCGTCGATGAACAGGATAATATTACCGGAACGGCTTACTTCTTTTACAACTTTGTTGAGCCGCTCTTCGAATTCGCCGCGGTATTTGGTGCCGGCCACGAGTGCGCCCATGTTGAGGCTTATGAGCCTTTTGCCAGAAAGGATGTCGGGGGCCGTTCCTTCCGCTATGGCCGCGGCCAGCCCTTCCGCCACGGCGGTTTTGCCGACACCGGGTTCGCCTATAAGCACGGGGTTATTTTTGGTGCGGCGGGCCAGTATGCGGATTAGCCGACTTATTTCATTCTCACGGCCAATGGCCGGATCCAGTTTGCCTTTGCGTGCCATATCTGTCAGATCGCGTGAATAGTTATCAAGGAAGCTGCTCCGCTGTTTCCGGGAGGAAGATTCTTCCGCTCTGCCCGCGTACTGAAATATTTTTTTGTTTCTGCCGCTCAGACGGCGGATTGTGTTCTGCAGGAGTTCGGCTGTTACTCCATATTCAGAGAGATATAAGCTAACCGCACTATCGGGTTCATTAAATGCGGCCAGAAGAATGTGTGCCGTACCGATATAGTCCTGATTAAGCCGATCGGCTTCTTTCATTGCTTTTTCAAGCAGCAATTTTACCCTTCTTGAAGGCAGTACCTCATCAATTTCAAGATGCTTTGTAAGCTTTTCCATACCGTTTTTCAAATCCGCAGCCATATCCGCTATGGGGATTCCCAGCTTCAGCAAGCATTTATGGGCGGTGCTGTCTTTATCGCCAAGAATGGCAAGAATGATATGTTCATTGAGTATCTGAGTTGAGTTCAGATGCCTTGCCTCCTCTTTTGCTGTGTTCATTAATATTTTCTGGGCCCGCGGGGTTAAGCTTTTCATGTATCCTCCTGAAATTCCCTTTTCACGATAATAGCAGGTATTCCATAAATATTCCAGAACATGTTCAGGGATTTCCGGCAGGTATTTTTAAGAAATTTATCCATAATAGACATAACGACAAAAATAAATGCCTTAATTGACATTTTGGCAATTGACATAATATGAAAAATGTAATAAACTGAAAGTTAGGAAGTATGCCTTACTTCAAATTTTATGTTTACAAGGAGACGGAGATGTTGATCGGATGTGTGAAAGAAATCAAAAGGCACGAATACAGGGTAGGGTTAACCCCAGCCTGTGTCCGTTCGTATTGTGCCGCCGGCCATAAGGTGATGATTGAGAAATCAGCCGGTATGGGGGCGGGCTATGAAGATTCCGAGTATCAAGCTGCTGGTGCGGAAATTTGCGGCAGTGCCAAAGAAGTCTGGGAACGCTCAGATATGATTGTTAAAGTGAAAGAACCTCAAGCTGTGGAGTATCCGCTGATGAAGGAAAATTTGATTCTATACACCTACCTGCATCTTGCCGCGGATGAGGTCCAAACCAAAGAGCTTGTTAAGCGTAAGGTGAAAGGAGTGGCCTATGAAACGGTAGAACTTGATAATGGTTTACTGCCGCTTTTACGCCCGATGAGTGCGATTGCAGGCCGCATGAGCATTCAGGAAGGAGCGCATTTTCTGGAACGGCCTCATCAGGGACGCGGAGTTCTTCTCGGCGGTGTGCCGGGAGTGGAAAAGGGCAAAGTGGCCATTCTGGGAGCTGGAGTTGTAGGAACCGAAGCAGCAAAAATGGCAGTCGGCTTAAATGCGGATGTAACAGTGCTGGATATTAACTTAAGTCGTCTCACATACCTTGACGATGTCTTTTCCGGCCGTATTACGACACTCTATTCAAGCACCGCCAATCGTGAAAAGGCACTCCAGGAAAGCGATTTGATTGTCGGCGCAGTGCTGGTTCACGGCGCCAAGGCACCTCATCTTATTACGAAAAAAGATTTAAAAATTATGAAAAAGGGTGCTGTTATTGTCGATGTAGCCGTGGATCAGGGGGGCTGCGCCGAAACAACCAGGCCTACGACGCACGACGATCCGGTTTTCGTAGAGGACGGCGTTGTCCACTACTGTGTGGCCAATATGCCCGGCGGTGTTTCGCGCACTTCTACCCAGGCGCTTACTTCAGCAACTTTGCAGTTCGGTATGGAAATTGCGCAAAAAGGCCTGGAACAGGCTGCACGGGATAATTCCGCGATAGCAAAAGGTATTAACACTTATGGCGGAAAACTGGTATACAAGGCCGTAGCCGATGCGTTCGGAATGCCGTTTACATCGATTACCGAAATTCTTTTTTCGGCGGCTTAAGATTCGCCCGTTTTCCAAAACCATCCAGCTACCCATGGAGGAGCCGGGTTATGGTTTGAGGGCTAGAAATGGCCTTTGGCATGCATTCATAGAAACCTGCCGCGGGCAGGCACGCCAAATTCTTGTTTCTAACACAGCCCTGGCAATTCTGCCACGAACGCTCAAAGAGGGTTCTGAATTGCCACTTTTTACATTGATAGTTCTGTTCATTATCCATCAATTTTGCCGGAATGGATGGAAGATGAACAGCGGAATAGATACTATCTTCTTTCGTTTTGGCTATTGCCGATCTGATTTCAGGAGTTTGAAGGCTCCCAGGCATGGACAAAGACCAATTGAGATAGTATTTGAAAGTTTTTGGTAAACATATAGGAGGAAAATTATGGATTTATTAAACAACATTGTCGGACAGATAGGCAGCTTTGCCTGGGGACCGGTAATGATCGTTCTGCTGTTCTCGACTGGTTTGCTGTTAACCATTGTAACAAGAATGGTTCAGTACCGCAAACTTGGAACAGCATTCAAGTTGCTGGCCAGCAAGAGTGAGGGTGAAGGGGAAATTAGCCCATTTGCAGCTCTTATGACCTCTCTGTCCGCCACTATCGGTACTGGTAATATTGCCGGTGTAGCTGGAGCTATTGCTGCTGGAGGCCCGGGGGCTGTGTTCTGGATGTGGGTTACCGCCGTTCTGGGTGGTGCCACAAAATTCAGCGAAGCTGTATTGGCCATTAAGTACAGGGTTACCGATGAAAAGGGCGAACAGTCCGGCGGGCCTATGTACTATGCCAGCAAGGGTATGGAAGAAAAATACGGCGGAAACTGGAAATGGCTGGGATGGCTGTTCGCTTTCTTTGCCTTCCTGGCATCCGTTGGCATTGGCAACATGGTTCAGTCCAACAGTGTTGCCGCGGCCATGGAGCAGTCACTGGGTATTCCAACCTGGATAAGCGGCGCGGTTCTCGCGGTTGCGGTGGCTTTGGTAATTATTGGCGGAATTAAGAGTATAGCCAAAGTTTCCGAGGCCGTTGTTCCTGTTATGGCTATTATTTATGTGATTGGTTCTCTGATTATCCTGTTTGCCAACGCAGTGAACATTCCTGCGGCCTTTTCATGGATATTCAGCAATGCTTTTACCGGCAAGGCTGTCGGCGGCGGTTTAATCGGCACGGTTATCCGTTATGGTGTGGCTCGCGGTATCTTTTCCAATGAAGCAGGCCTGGGAAGTGCTCCCATCGCCCATGCTGCAAGCAAAACCAAAGATCCTGTTCGTCAGGGTCTTATCGCCAGTTTGGGTTCTTTTATTGACACAATCGTTATTTGTACCATGACCGCTCTGGTTGTACTTACCAGCGGTATCGTTTCCATGCCCAATGGTGTTATGCAGATTAAAGACGGTTTGAATGGTGCTCCGCTCACAACCGCGGCCTATGGCGCACAGCTTCCCGGTTTCGGTGGATTCATCGTGAGCTTCGGCCTGGTGTTCTTTGCCTTTTCAACCTTACTTACCTGGTATTTCTATGGCTTCAAGTCTCTGGAATACATTACCAACCGTAAGGTGGCCGATCTGTTCAAATGGGTTTGGGTAGTGCTCACATTCTTTGGTGCTACACAGTCGTTGAAATTTGTCTGGAACTTCTCCGATGCCTTCAATGGACTCATGGCAATACCCAACCTTATCGCACTGCTTGCTCTCAGCCCGGTCATTATTATTGCGCTTAAAGAGTACGAGAGTAAGAAATGACTACCGGGATGCGGACATGAATACTAATTTATTTGATTTTCCGCTTCGCGCCACACGCGCTGAAGTGAATCTGGATGCTTTGGAGTATAATTTATCATGTCTGGCATCCCGTGTACCCAATTCCGCTTTGGTTCCGGCAGTCAAAGCGGATGGGTATGGTCATGGTGCTGCCGCCATTGCCGCTGCTTGTGAAGCATGGGGAGCGGCAATGTTGGCAGTGGCCAATCTGGAGGAATGCCTTGCGCTGAAGGATAATGGTATATCCATCCCCATTCTCATTTTAGAAGACCTTTTCCCGGAAGAGATAGAACCCGCCCTGCGCCATGAAGCAAGACTCAGTGTCGGCTCAATGGACTATGCCAGGAAGGTGAGCAAAACAGCAGCCAGGCTGAAAACTTCGGCTATGGTTCATGTCAATCTTGATACCGGCATGGGCAGAATGGGGCTGTATGTGGACAATCCAGCAGAAGCTCTGGCTGAAATTGCCGCACTGGAAGGCATTGTTTTAGACGGTGTGTTCAGTCATTTTCCCTCCTCCGATGAAACCGACAAGGTTTTCACGCATCAGCAAATCCGCGAGACTCAAAGAATACTCAAAGAGCTGGAAGCCCGCGGAGTACGCCCTAACTGCTGCCATATCGCTAACAGCGGCGCCATTATTGACTTACCAGCAGATACCGCCTGGGACATGGTAAGGCCGGGCATCAGCATCTATGGACTTTATCCCAGTAGGGAGGTGGATCAGAATATCGGCCTGCGGCCAATATTGCGGCTGGTAAGCCGTTTGATTAAAGTAACCCGCTATACTCAAGAATGGACTATCGGTTATGGCCGCACGTTTACCGCCGGGCCGGGGGCACTGATAGGCATAGTTCCCATCGGTTATGGCGATGGGTATCCCCGTTCGCTTTCAAACCGGGGTTCAGCCCTGGTGGGAAACACCCGTGTTCCCATTGCCGGACGGGTGTCCATGGATATGATAGCCCTCGATCTTGGCAAAGTACCTGAACCGCCCGCAGTTGGCGATGAAGTGGTGCTTATCGGCTCTCAGGGCAGTGAAGAAATTACCGTTGCGGATATAGCCGATTTAACCGGAACCATTACCTACGAAGTAACCTGCGATTTTACTCCCCGCATACCGCGTCTCTATTACCAAAAAGGGCAACTCACCGCCGTTAAAACATATCGAGGCGGGTATAAGACAATTCAGGACAAACCCAGGCAGGAATAAAACCGCAACAATGTGCGGATTGTAAGACAAGTATTGTAAGGGCATCTATAAGTCTTTGCTATTAAGCTCTTTCCGGTTATGACGTTTTCGGGCAAAAAAGAGACTAACCAAACCAACCAGACTCCCCAAAACAGCAGATATACCTGCGGTATCCTTATCAATGCTAACGAGATATACACCGCCGATTATAACTGACATACATATAATGAATGCAAAAATTTGCCCCAGCCTTTCGTTTTTTATATTTGAATTAACGACATCTTTTTCCAATGTAATTCTGTGATCAATCTGTTTCGCCACAGCATTAAAGAAAAACTCAGGTGCTTTGGGATGTAATTTTGCATATTCCGCAATAATTTCAGGAGGTGGCATTGGCCCCTGAAAATAACTTGCCTCAATAGTTCTTGTTTCGATGGTTTTTGGAGAATTACCATCTGATTCTGCGGGATAGGATAATCCGGCATTACGGATTCAACTGTTGTTCAAACTGCCTGAAAGCTATGCCCATGTCCTCACATATTGCCAGCCCATCCTTGAAAAACGCTTTCCTGTCAGCTTCTTCCGGGCTATCGCTGGAGTTATACTCGGTAAGATTCCCAAAGATATCTATTGTTCTGGCAATCCCATTGGTAAATGACGGCATTGAAAATAAATAATCACTATTCCCCATAGTAATGCTCCTTAAAAAACTTCAACCACAGTGCTGAACTGATATAATGCACCGGGGCTATACAGCATTATTTCAACATTATCTCAATATTATCGGTAAGATAGTAAAACTGTCAACAGCCTGTTCGATTTTTTTTGACGTTTCATAAAACATTGAAATTTCCTGAACCACTCTTCCAGGTTGGGAGGCAGGCGGATTTGGCTAATGGGCACCTCTAAAAAACCCATTTAGTTCTTGACTCGATCTTTTCCGCCGCTACTGCGTTGTCAAAATGCTCACGTAGCCCAGCTACGCTCCGCTTTTGCCGCCTTGTATCGACAAAAAATTTCTTCGTCAATTTCCTAAAGCGGTTTTTTAGAGGTGCCC
>MUIB01000096.1 GCA_002084135.1 Spirochaeta sp. LUC14_002_19_P3
CCCACGGCGAATACTGGGTGGTAAGTCGGCCAATGAGGCTATCGGAATTCATCTGATAGCTTGAGGGATAAGAGAGCATGAGTTTCATGAAAAAAGTGGACAGTTAACTTGACAAGTTACCATCTTTTTTGACAAATTCCATCCAACGACTTTGCGGCTGTAAAGATCCAGAATAGCGCACAGGTACAGCCATCCACCGGTACTGCGAATGTAGGTAATATCACTGACCCATTTTGTATTGGGAGTGTCTACTGTAAAGTTCCTCTGCAACATATCCGGAGCCGGAGACTTACTGTTGTCAGTTTTGGTTGTTTTAACCCGAGCCCTTACAGTACGGCACTTTAAACCATTTTCCTGCATCAACCTTGCCACCTTGTTCAAGCCTATTTTCATGCCTCTTGCAATCAATTCCTCATGGACTCGGGGTGGTACGGTAATGGTTTACCCCTTGAATGCCTCTGATAGCCTCTATGACAGTTCTGTCCTTTGTCTTTTTGTCAGGGCATCCCATGCGCTTCCAAGTACTCAAGGGCACCTCTAAAAAACCCTTTCTGCCCCTTAATAACCATAAGGGTACACCTAACAAACTGGTCTGTCAACCCTTGATCCAAAAAAATGTATTTTTTTTCACTATGGGCTCGGGGTGAACCGGTACGGCGCAGGCAGGTGGTTCCCTCCCCGCAAAAGATCAGCCAAAACAAAGCTACTCCCAGAATTTTTTCAGTTTAGCCAGTCCCTCCTGAATCTGATCGCTATCAATACCGCTGTAGGCGAATCGGATGAAAACCTTGTCTTCGCCCGGCAGGGGACGCCCGAAGTGCTCCCGTGAGCAGAACGACACGCCGGATTCATGCAGGGCATCCAGGCGGAAGCTGGCCGAATCCGTATAGCCTTTGCGCTTAAAAATTGCCGTTACATCCGGGAACAGGTAGAACGTTGTTTCCGGTTTGGACACCTTCACCCCGTCGATAGCCTGCAAAGCCTGCACCAGAACATCCCGGCGCTCCTTGAGCGTGCGGAGAATTTTTTCCTGCGGCTCATTCGGCCCTTGCAGACAGGCAATGCCGGCAGCCTGAACAAAATGATTGCTACAGGATTCCTGGTTCGTATTAAACTTGGAGATGCCCTCAATCAGGGCTTTCGAACCGGCCGCACAGCCGAGGCGCCAGCCCGTCATGGCAAATTTCTTGGAAAACGTGTAGAGGATAACAGTGCGCTCGGCCATGCCCGGCAGCGAAGCGATGCTCTGACTTTTGCCGCTGTAGCGGACATCAAAATAAGCCTCGTCGGAGAGCACCCACAAATCATGCTTCATGGCCAAGTCCGCAACCCAGCTCATCTCTTCGGAACTGGATTCCGCGCCAATGGGATTCTGATAGTTGTTGTAGATAAGCACGGAAGTTTTGCCGGTAATTTTCCGCTCAATTTCTTCGCGGTTTATCTTGAAGCCATTCGCTGTTACCGTATAGCCGTAGGGCAGGGCCTTGCCGCCCAGATACTCAATCTGGGATTCATAGATGGGATAGCCGGGATTGGGATAGAGGGCCTCCGCACCTTCCTCCAGAGTAACAGCTAAAAACTTGCCGATAACCGGCTTGCCGCCCGGCTGTACAGAAATATTCTCAGCACTCAAATTCAGCCCTCGTGCCCCGCCAATATCCTCGGCGAGAGCCTCCCGCAGCGGCATTATGCCCGCTCCCGGCGTATAGCCCGTCTTGCCTTCCCTGGCGGCCTTGAGCGCGGCCTCAATAATATGCTCAGGGGTAATAATATTCATATCACCGAGATGAAAGGGATACACCTTGTTCCCTTTGGCAGCCCAGGCCGCCGCATCCGCACCAACAGCAAAGGCCGTTTCCGTGCCTAGCCGACCATACCGCTTAGCCAAATTTTTCATAATATACACTCCTTTTTATTGGGCGTACCCCCGCCGCTCAAGCGGCGGGGTCGGGCTTTCCGGGGGTACCGCCTGCCTGCGGCAGGCCGCTTCGCGCCCCTCCAATCCCTTACGCTATGCGCTCCTGATTTTCTTCATGCGCACATCATAATCCTTTGCGAATCGTTCAATACCCTTGAGCAGCCAGTCCCCGGAGAGGTGAGCTTCCTCCACAACCTCTTCATAAGATCCGCCAGTGCGCCAGTTATTATCCCAGTCGGAAGACATGGCATATTCCCGCGAGAGACGGTTGCCCCACCAGTCCTGCATGGTAATAGCCGCAGAATTGCTGATAAAAGTGGAATTACTCCAGTCTGCATCGCTTATAATAGACTTCTGATAAGCCTCTGGCTGCATTCGGAACAGCTGCGGACTTACCGCCGCTACCAGCTTTACATTCAGGCCGCGTTCGTCCAGCTTCGGGAAAATCTTAACCGTGTTGGCAGTACTCGCCGTGCCCTGAACGAAAATCGTGCCCATTTTAGGCAGGCCGGGCTTGTAGTCCCGGAGAATGTATGCCCCCTTGGCGGCATCCAGATGGGAGGCCATGCCCAGCTTTTTCCGATCCGGCACTTCAATCCCCGGACGGGTAAGATGCAGGGCTATGACAGGCGCCTCAGCGGCCAGTGCCGCAGTTATCATGGGGGCCACTTCGTTGTGCTCCCAGGGGTAAAGGTTTATCACCTTCCCATCGGGAAAAAGCTGGGTAACAGCAGGAGAGAATACCCCGAAGTGAGTACGGGAATCCTCGGCGGTTTCAGGCCCGGAGTGGCCTGCAATCCACAGCACCTTGCCTAGCTTTACATCCGCATCCTGAGCCATCTGGCTGAAAATTCTAAACGAGCCGTATTTCAAATAGGAAAAGGAACCGTAAGTGGAACAGGCCGCAAGGAAGCCGCTAAAATTCTTTTCAGAATTTTCCGCGAAATTCACCGAAGCAATACCCGTGCAGATACCGGCATTGGCAAATTCGGTTATAGCCTGCGGCAGTATTACCCCCTTCTGGTTATCATTCCTGTTGTACACGCCATAACCCTTGAAGTCGCCGTGAGCCTTGCCAAAGCCGGAAATATTGGTGGAATCGGCCAAATCGGCAGACATAACAAGAAACAGCGGCCTGGAATATTTTTTGGAGGTATAGGCATTAAGCCATGCCCCGTATTTAGCCAGCCCCGCCCGGTTGGGAGCAATTTCGCCCGGTTTGGCAAAAATTTCCGCAGGCAGTTTGCTTACATCGGTAATAGCCGTATCCTTAAGAGGATTCTTCTGCGTATCAAGCCAGATGCCCTTGCTATCGGCAGGCACGGAATCGCCCAGCTCTGCCAGCCGATCCGCAAGATAATCCAGCAATGCGGAATCTTTATCAAAAACCTGAAACACCCGTTCCATATTTACCCGAGCCTGGGCCATTCTTTCCTCTTTGCCGTCCGGGCCCGTTTGGTTCATGCCCTCAAACGGAATTCCGTACTTGTCGGAAAACTCTTTCTTGGTGGCCCAGAAAACTTCGCTGTTGAATTTATGGGCCGCACCGTGCGACTTGTTATCGTACACCCCGTAGCCTCGGCCCTTACGGGTTTTGAACCAGCCCATAACCGGAACATTGCCATCCCCGGTAGCACCGAGTTCCATTATCGTTTTATAGACATTCTCCCATTCCGATCCACTGCCCCCGCCGTAAGTGCGCCAGCCATGCGGCGCAAACCAGTCTTCCGGCGTGCCGTGAACAACCGAAGAAAAAGCCCTGTCGTCTATGCCGAAGTCGTTCCAGTCCACCAGGAAGCAAAGATTTCCCAGTCCCAGTCCGTAAGCGGAATTCAGCGACTCATGGGTAATGCCCGGCGTAAGCCCGCCCTCGCCCTCAACGGCGAACACCTTCACCTCAGAGGCCCCGGCATACTTAAGCGCCATAGCCTGCCCCACCGCCACTGGCATTCCGTGGCCCGAGGGCCCGGTGTTGGCCTTGAAAATATTGGTTTTTCCCGCCATCTCGGGATGCCCCGGCAGTCCGCCGCGGTAGCGCAGACTCAAAAGATCCTGCCAGTAAAGCACCCGCTCATCGGCCTCCAGCTTATACCTTTTATCCCCGGTCGCGGCATATTTCCTTCTCATGGCCTCATTGAACACTGCAAGCAGTGCATACATTCCCGGCACCACGTGGCCCGCCGAAAGAATGAATCTGTCCCCATAGCGCTTGTTTGGATTCCTTATATCCCAGCGCATAGTTCCACTAAGGAAAAGAGATACAAAAAGGTGCATTTTGGAACGGGAACCGCCCGGATGCCCGCTCTGCCGGACATTGAGCATTAAATCCACAAGCTGATCCGCCATGTCCTTAATTTTTTCCCATTTCGGGAATACGTCTTTTTCAGCCATTTTGACTAACCTTTGCTTCGCCATCTGAACTACCATCCTGCTATTGAGATTTATTCCTATTAAACCCGATAAGCGTATTTCAGTCAATATCCGCAGCCGTAATTTTATGTTTTTTTAATAATTTGTGGGGATAATTGATGAATTCATAAAAAAGTTAAGCTAAATTGTATGGAAATTGCAGTTCCAGGACTTGCAAGTTGGGAGGAATGTGATTTTCCAGAAATTATTTTTGGCGTTTCTTCAGGCGTATCTTCGCGAATTTCTTCGCGAAGATACTAAGCCGTAAAGGGGAAAGCTACTTGGAACCTTCAGAATCAATATGAGCAGAATCAATATAATCCTGAATGATTGAAACAAGTTTTCTCAGGGTTACAATAGGAATCCTGTCCAGCTCTTTTTCCAATCGAAGGGCCAGATCGTCCAGCCGCTTACCAGCTTCAACGGCCTGTTTCGATTGCACCTGGAGTTCTTGAATCTGCTCATTCAGTTTACGGAATTCTTCTTCGGTATACGATGACTTCGACAAACCCATTACAGAGTTTGTGCTGCAAGAGAAAAGCAGCGCGGCAGTAATGACAACCACAAATAACCATGTCAGTGTTTTCATAATACCTGTATAACAAAAATCTGATAACATGGGAAGAGTGCTTCAGCAGAATTTATTTTCTGCGCCGACGGGGGAATTTCCAGCCCCGGTCGGTAAACATGAGGCGCACGGCTTCATCTACCCATACATTGGGCTGGATAAGGGGACGCAGCAGGGATTTAAGCTCGCGGACAACATCGAAGGCGTGTGGAGGGCGGCCCTCTTCGCCTTGAAAGGCTCCGCAAGACTCAAGCATGTTTTCAGTTATGCCGCGCAATATCGCCCCCCGCGAAATCTCATTATGGGTCATTTTATTATCTAATTCCGCAAGGTTTGCAAAAAATGCTTCCTTCAAAGCCTGCCCGCCGCTCTGCCGGCAAAAGGCACTATCCAGATTGGGAAGAAATATTGGTAGCAGCTTATACCGATCCAGCCCGCGGAACACCGGATACATTTTTCCGCAGCAGAGAATTTTGTTCAGTTCCTCGGAAAGCCGGGAAGTGGAGGCATCGGCCAGTAGTGCGGATTCTTTTCTGATCCGCTTCTTCACCGGAGCGGAAATTTTAAAGTTGGCCATGGCGGCATACTTCACCGCCCGCAGCATACGCACGGGGTCTTCCCTGAAAGAGGTGTCCAGCGGCAGAACACTGTTTACCACCCTGCGGCGAATGTCTTTCATGCCGCCGACAAAATCGACAATAATTTCCGCCGCAGGATCGTAGTAGAGCGCATTCATGGTAAAATCCCGGCGCATAACATCCTCGTCCAAAGTTCCGAAGATATGATTTTCCCCTGTGGATTCCAGTGCTCTGAAGGTGGCAACTTCATGGATTTTACCATCCTTGAAGTAGATATGCACAAGCCGGAAGCGCCTGCCGATTATCCGGGCATTGTAAAATATTTTTTTAACCCGGTTTGGAGCGGCATCGGTGGCAATATCGAAGTCCTTCGGTTCATTGCCAAGGAGAAGGTCTCGCACGGCTCCGCCGACAATGTAGGCTTCGTGCCCGTGAGACTTTAAGCGGGCACAAATTCTTTCGGCATCGGAATCTATCCTGTCTCTGGCAATGCCGTGATCCTGTTTTTCATATAGCGTAGCCTTTGTATCAGGCTGGCCATTGCTATCGCGGTAATATCGGTAAAGCATGGTAATGAAGTATACTTTGCCGATTATGAAGAAATTAGTCAAGCGGCAGGGTTCACTCTTCCTTTAGAGGTGCCCTTTAGCTGATCTTTTCCGCTGCATGAGCAACGGTATTCCCGCCGCGGCTATTGTGGGCACTGCCAGTATCAGTATAAGCATTTCGAACCAATCTCCCCAGCGGGTGTAAAGGGTGTCCCTGCCGGTAAAAATGGGTACATTGCCGATAATATGGCCCTGCGTGAAAAGATCGATTTGCTGGATAATTTTTCCGTTAGGGTCTATAACGCAGGTAAGGCCGGAGGTGGTGGCACGCACCAGGCTACGGCGGTTTTCCACGCTTCGAAAGATAGCCATTGATACGTGCTGAATGGCGCAGGCCGGTTCAGGGCTCCAGGAGTCGTTGGAAACGTTCATGAGCACTTGCGCACCCTCCAGAACAAAGCCGCGGGCCAGGTAGCCGAAGGTGTCTTCAAAGCAGATAAGCGGGCTCACTTGTGGCCCGCCCTCCGGCGACAGATCGAATACGGTGAACTCATCGCCGCTCAAATAGAGGGGTGTGCCCTGCGACTGAATGTAGTCCATTAGCCGGGGAAATATCTTTGCGTAGGGGAAATGCTCGCTGAAGGGTACTAAATGAATCTTGCGGTAGCGTTTAACAATTTCATCCCCATCGAAGAGAAGCACGGCGTTGTAGTCCTGGCGGGTACCGGCATTCTGTGTGCCGTCGTTGTTGCCGATGAAAACCGGAATGTCCTGCTGTACCAGAAAGTCGTTGAGGGTGTTTATTAAATTCACCTTTTCCCGTTCCCGCCGGTACTTCAAATGCCATTCGATGGAGGGAACAAAGGCGGTTTCCGACCAGACAAGGGCATCCGGTTTGGCCTCCAGGGCCAGATGGCTTTCTTCCAGTAGGGCGTTCAGGGCGTTTTTCCATGCCTCTATGCCGGTGAGCCATGTATTAATGTTGTGCTGGATAAGGGCAGGCCGCCAGCGGGGGGCTTCTTTATAATTCACCCTTGAGGCCAGCCCATAAACGTTGGCGAGCAGCAGCGCGGCAATGAATGCTATTCCCCCGGCCTTCCAGCGTCGGGGAATAGGTTGTCCTTTATGGAGCAATGTTTTACAGCCCCCGGGAGACGCGGCCAGCCTATCCAGCAGCCAGCCTCCAATAAGAAAGGATGGGAAGGTTACCAAAAGACTCACCCCCATTACTCCGAATATATCGGCTATAGCGATGAGGCTGCGCCATCCATACTGACTGTAGCCCATAATGCCGTAGGAATAGCCCAAAAAGCCCTTGGTGCGCACCACCTCGAAAGCACCCCAGACAAGCCACTGGGCCAGCCAGCCAAAGTGCCTGAAAGCCCTGTCCACCAGGGCAAGCAGCGGGAACAACAGGAAAAACCAGCCGGCATAAATACTTGGCACCAGAACAAAGCTTACCGGGTTAAAGGTGGCCAGCCAGAAATTGAACAGCGCGTAGGCGGTATAGCCGTACACAGCCCCCCACAGCGGCGAAGCCCAGCATGGCACCCGGCGTATCAGCAGCACCACGGGCACCAGGCAAATCCAGGCAAAGGGTGCCCAGCCCCAGTCGGCAATAAAATTGGGAAACCCCAGCGCGAAAAGCAGGGCTCCCAGCAGGAGTAGTCCCATATCAATCAGCAGCCGAGGCGGTTTTTTGGTTGAATTCACATATTAAGCATAGCATCTTTGGGAGCTCAAGGCAAGGCTGTATCTCGGGCACCTCTCATAATTGAAACTCCTTTGAAATAGTAAATGCTTCAACTATCTTGACTCATAGGGTGACTGGCAATTCATGGAAGATTACATTAAATCGTTACCTTATAGCAAAAATCTTGAAAAAACCCATAAAAATGCTTGACAAACCCATTTAATGGTATTATAAGTATGCTTGAGAAAAAATTTCTTCAATATAGGAGATAATAGTATGCCTTCTATCACAATATCAAGCAAATTAGCACAAAAGGGCCGCCTGCTGTTTCAATATCATGAAACTTTTTCTATTGATTCTAAAAAAATAGCATCAGTATCAATGACCAATATACATACCTTTAGCTTATATTTTCTTACTGTAAGGACCAAAAAAGATAAAAAACATCTATTTGCATATGATAGTCAAGAAGATTGTGAAAAAGAACACGATAGAATATTAGAATTACTTGAAAAGTAATTTATCCAGGCCAAACTGATACATAACCTACTGTGGATTAAGTACATAGCCCCCCAGGTAGCTCTTATTGACAATAGCGCCGAAAAAGTCTATAATCTTTGTCAATAGCTTAACTGCTTGTTCCGCAAAGGCTTATTGACTATTTTTCAGGATTGAGTATTTTATGCGTTTGGATCTGCAACAAAAAGATGCCGTGCTGGGCTGGGGGCTGATACTGCCTGCGCTGCTTATTATTCTTAGTCTCATTCTTTATCCCATCCTGTCGAATATTCTATCCAGTTTTTACAAGGTATCGCTTACCGGGCGGAACACCTTCATCGGTATGGAGAATTACCGGGATATTGCGGCCGATCCGGCATTCTGGAAGGCAGTGCTTATCACCTTTGTTTATGTAATTTTTTCAACAGCCGGGACAACATTGGCCGGTTTGGGTGTGGCTCTGGTTATGAACAGGAAATTTTTCCTGCGGGGGCTGGTACGGAGTCTGATTCTCCTGCCCTATGTCGCGCCGGTGTTTTCGGTGGTGTATGCCTGGAAGTTTTTCTTCGATCCGGTTAATGGGATTTTCATGGATATTATGGTGGAGCGGCTGGGAATATTCAGTGAGCGCTTCAACCTTATTGGCAGTCCGGGGGCGGCCTTATGGGTGGCTATTGTGTTTTCGATATGGAAAAATTTCCCCTTTACCTATCTTATGATACTCGCCCGGCTGCAAGCGGTTGATAAAACCCTGTATGAGGCGGCGGAGGTGGACGGAGCCAGCCATTGGCAGAGGTTCCGCTTTATCACCCTGCCGGAGATTTATTTTGTTATGGGTTCCATTGTCCTGTTGCGGGTAATATGGAACTTTAACAAATTTGAAGACATATACCTGTTAACAGACAGTGTTAAGGTGCTGTCGGTGTATACCTACTTTAAGGCTTTTGTTGGAACAGTGGACTTAGGGCAGGGTTCTGCACTGGTTATTCTTCAGTTCCTGCTGCTTGTTGTGTTTATTCTTTATTATGTAAAGAAGGTGCTGCGGTGGTAAGTTTTCGGCGGCTTGCAGCGAAGCTGTGTTTTGCGGCTTTGGTTCTGTTTATTGTGCTGTTTGCGGTATTCCCTTTTTTGCAGATGCTGTCCATGTCTCTCAAGCATCAATGGGATTGGGGCAATCCCTCGCTTGTTCCAAGGCAGATCAATTTAGAGGCGTATAAAGAGCTGCTGAACATCGATCAGATGGCGAAAAATGTCCCTGAATCGGTAAAAATTCTGCTGGAGGAATCCGATCTTACCCGGCAGCAACGCGAAGCCATTCTGGAAAAATATAGAGACAGCAGCGATATTTTTCCGTTTGTACGGTATTTCCGCAATTCTCTGCTGCTGGCTGTTTCCGCGGCCTTACTTTCTGTTTTTCTCGCGGTATTCGGGGCCTATTCGTTTAGCCGTCTGCGCTACCGGGGGCAGGCGGTGGTTCAGCGCGGCGTGCTGTTTGTTTATATGATAGGCGGAATACTCCTGCTCATACCCCTTTACCGCATGGCCGCCGCAATGGGCTTGCTGGCTACTCCCGCAGGGACATTCGGTGCGCTTCTGATAATTTATCTGGTACAGACCCTGCCCGTATCCCTCTACATGCTGGGCAATTTTTTCCGTACCATCCCCTATTCCATTGAAGAGGCCGCCCTCATTGAAGGTGTTTCCCGCTTCGGGGTAATCTGGCGCATTATTTTGCCCCTGGCCGCTTCGGCCATTGCTACGGTGTTCATCTATGCCTTTATGATAGCCTGGAATGAATATCTGTTCGCTTCGGTGTTTCTGAAAAGCTACCAGGGACTCTACACCCTGCCCATTGGCCTAAGAACCCTTTTTGTCTCAAAGAACGCCATCTGGGACCGCATTATGGCCGGTTCCATGCTTACCGCGCTGCCGGTAATAATTCTGTTCATGGCGATACAAAAGAAACTCACCGGCGGCTTGTCCGAAGGCGGTGTGAAGGGCTAACATTAAACCTTTACGGAACAAGTCAACAGCTACTTTGTTATTCCATTTGCAGGAACGCGAATATGAACCGTTTAGAGAGGTCTGTTCCTGTTTTATTCCTTATGATCAGCAAGTATTTCCATGGGAGTGCTGTCGTTTTCAGGGGTAAAAATAGCCGCCGCGCCGGGGGTAATGAGAATTTTTCCCTGGCTGGTAACAAAGGCGGCTTCTATGCCGGGCAGGCTTAAGGCCTTATCAATACCTTCCTGCCCCATGGCAAAGAGGGCGGTGGAGAGGGCATCGCCCTCTGTGGAGTGTTCGCTAATTATGGTTACAGCGGCAAATCCCTTCTCGGCAGGATAACCAGTTTGAGTGTCTAAAATATGGTGATAGCGTTTTCCCTCTATTTCAAAGTAGCGTTCATAGATTCCAGAGGTTACCACAGAGCCGCTATGAAGAGTGAATATGCCCAGATAGGTACCGCGTTCACCAAAGGGGTTTTGCATACCGATGCGGAAGGGTTTACCGTCCTGTTTGCCGCCGGATACAAGAATATTGCCGCCAAGGTTGATAAGAAAGTGCCGGGCACCATTGTCCCGCAAGTAGCGGGCGGCCTCATCGGCTATCCACCCCTTGGCTATGCCGCCAATGTCAAGACTCATGCCGGGCTGTTTGAGTGTAACTCCGTCGGTGTCGAGCTGAACTTCCCGGTAGTTTACGAGGCGCAGGGCTGAGGCAATTTCACCGCTGTCGGGGATGCGGGGATGTTCGGTGCCTATGTCCCAGAGGCTTACCAGGGGGCCAATGGACGGATCGAAGGCGCCGCTGGATTCTTCGGCGTAGTGGAGCGCGGTTTGGAGTACCTGCCTGGTGGGAAGACTTATTTCAAGCGCAGTGTTGGCCTCTGCGCTGTTTATACGGGAAATATCGCTTTCAGGGCGGTAGCGGCTGAGAAGGTTTTCCCATTCGGCGATTTTTTCAAAGGTGTTTTCCAGCAATTCTTTATTTTGGCTTTGGTACAGGGTCATGGATACAACTGTATCAAGGAGGAAGCGGTTTTCTTCTATATTTCCGGGTTTTGAGTTTATCTTTATCATGATTGCGGTGAATGAAACTGCTGTAATAGTGAGGAAGCCGATGAGCAGAGGGCGGGAGGGCATTTTCATGCTTTGAGTATCTCCTGAAGCTGTTTTCCGGCGTGATAGCTTGAGCGCACCAGAGGCCCGGCATAGACGTGGGCAAAGCCGAGCTGGAGGGCTTTTTCCCTAAGGGAGGCGAATTCATCGGGGTGCCAGTAGCGTTTTACGGGCAAATTGCGGCGGGTAGGCTGGAGGTACTGGCCTATGTTCACCAGCTTGCAGCCGGTGTCCCGGAGCTCGGCCAGGGTTTGCAGAACTTCATGTTCTTCTTCACCAAGTCCAAGCATCAGGGAGCTTTTGAGCAGGAGTGTGCTATTGAGGGCCGCGGCAGTGCGCAGGAAGTTCAGGGATCTGTCATAATCGCTGCGGGAGCGTACCTGGGGCGTAAGCCGCCGTATGGTTTCGATGTTGTGTCCAAGAATTTCCGGTTTGGATTCCACGAGTACAGCAATGGCTTCGGATTTCCCCATTAAGTCGGAAGAGAGGTATTCCACGCTTGTTTTGGGCAGGCGGGCGTGAATGGCGCGGCCAGTTGCGGCGAGGTGTCCGGCACCGCCGTCGGGTAAATCGTCTCTGTTTACCATGGTAATAACGGCGTGGGCAATTCCGAGCCGTTCCACCGAGGCCGCCACCCTGCCGGGTTCCAATTCATCGGGAGCTGCGGGCTTGCCGGTTTTTACGGCACAGAAGCGGCAGTGGCGGGTGCAGATAGTGCCGAGTACCATAAAAGACGCGGTACGGTGAAAGCTCCAGCACTCATGGAGGTTGGGACAGCGGGCTTCTTCGCATACGGTGTGCAAGCCCTTTGTGCGCAAAGATTTGCGCACAAAGGCGGTATCGGGGGTAGTGGCGAGTTTCACCCTCAGCCAATCGGGTTTGCGCGACAGGGAGGGTGTAGGCACTGTTGCCTGGGGGAATTTAGCCGGATATTCCAAGATCCCCCTCTATTATCTTCTCCAGCGCGGCCTTGGACATGGAACCTACCCGCATTTGGGGTGTACCCGAAAGGGGAATGATGAGTATGGAAGGAATGCTGGAAATTCCAAACTGCATGGCGAGTTCCGGCTCGGCATCGGTATCCACCTTCCAGACATTCAATTTCCCGGCATACTTTTTAGCCATTTCTTCGATGATAGGGGCAATCATTTTACAGGGCCCGCACCATTCGGCATAAAAATCTATAATTCCGGGAATGCTCCCCTTGTATTTCCATTCCCCACCAGCGGTGTAATCGAAAACTTTTTCTTTAAATGCTTCAGTTGTTAGCAATTCAGCCATAGGTTTACTTCCTTTTTTAAGTAATGATTTTTTCATGTTACAGGGGTATAGCTGGCGTGTCAAGGGGTCTGGATAGTTGCCGGATAATAGCATCTGAAATCCCCTCATAAAATGAAATGCGATTGCTCTGAGGGTACCCCTGAGCTTAACGCCATGTTAGGCTTGCCCCCTTTCTGTCTCCATGCTATACTATCCCCATGACAGTAATCCCTGCCATAGATTTAATGGAAGGCCGGTGCGTCCGCCTTACAGAAGGCATTTTTTCCACTTCCCGGGTTTATTCGGACGATCCCGTGGAAACCGCGAAAACTTTCGCCGATATGGGCGCAAAGCGGCTACATGTTGTCGATTTGGATGCCGCTCTGAGCCGGAGCGATAACCGCAAAACCATAAAGGCCATCCGCGGAGCTTTCCCCGGCCTCATCGAAGTTGGCGGTGGAGTAAGGCAGTCCGAAGCCGCCGCCGCGCTTATCGATATGGGCATAGACAAGATTGTCGTGGGAACCGCTCTTGTTAAAAAGCCTCAGGAAGTGGGCGAATGGGCGGCACGGCACGGCGGCGTATTCATTGCCGGCATAGATGCCCGCGACGGCGAAGTCCGCACCTCCGGCTGGGAAGAAGGCAGCACCCTGAGCGCCGCCGAACTTGCCCTCCAGGCCAAAGAGCTGGGCATAACCGAAATTATCTTCACCGACATAAGCCGGGATGGCACCCTGCGCGGCCCCAACACGCAGTCCGCCGCCGCCATCGCCAAGGCATCCGGACTACCGGTAATCCTTTCCGGCGGAGTAGGGCGCCTGTCCCACCTTGAGGCACTGGCCAACCACACCCCCAAAGGCATAAGCGGGCTCATCATCGGAAAGGCACTCTATGAAGGAAGCATAGATCTCCAGGAGGCCATGGCCCTTCTCGGAGACAGTTATGACTAGCCCCCCCTGGCCGCTGCTCGTGCAGGCAGGCACCGAAGCCCCCCGCTACTGCGCCGCCCTAATGAACAGCAAGGCCTTCTTCAAGAGCATAGAGCAGCAAAGCCCCTGGATATACCATCCCAAAAACGGGCGCATACTGCCCTGGCCCGGCTCGCCGCGCCTTATATCGCTCCAGGAAAGTGCTGGCTGCTATCGCCTTACCATACCCGAAGGGAGCAGCCTTGAACCTTACGGGCCCAATCCCCCCGTCGCCGCCAACCCCGACAGCCGCACTATCATGAATAGCTCCCCCCCCGATTCCGCCATTCTGGCCAAACTCGCCGCGCTCATCGCCGAACGCCACCGGGAAGGCCCCGAAAACTCCTACACCACCCACCTGTTTCAGGAAGGTGCGGAAAAAATCCGCAAAAAACTGGGTGAAGAAGCCGTGGAACTCCTTTTGGCACAAAATAAAGATGATATTGTCTACGAAAGTGCCGATCTGCTCTACCACCTGCTCGTGCTTTTAGAAGCCATGGAACTGCCGTGGAGCGCGGTGGAAGCCGAACTTGCCCGGCGCTACGGAACATAACATGGCCCTGCTTGAAATTCGCGGCCTGCGCATCGGCTTTCGGCAGGCCAATCAAAACCATGAAGTTGTTCATGGAATCGATCTCAACCTTT
Organism: Spirochaeta sp. LUC14_002_19_P3; assembly: GCA_002084135.1. Lineage (GTDB taxonomy): Bacteria > Spirochaetota > Spirochaetia > DSM-2461 > DSM-2461 > UBA2779. The sequence continues at coordinate 14,205 of MUIB01000096.1, forward strand.
CCGATGGCGAAATCCTGGCACTTGTGGGCGAAAGCGGATCGGGAAAAACAGTCAGTGCCCAATCCATTATGCGGCTCTACCCGGAAAAACTCATACAGTACAACAGCGGCTCCATCCATTTTAAGGGCAGCTCCATCCTGGAAGCCTCCGAGAAAGACATGTGCGCCCTGCGCGGAGCCGCCGTCGGCATGATATTTCAGGAGCCCCTCTCCTCCCTCAACCCCCTCCATCCGGTGGGAAAACAGCTCAGCGAGTCCCTTATCCTCCATCAGGGCACAAGCAAAACAGAAGCCGCCGCCATTAGCCTGGACTGGCTCGACAAAGCAGGGCTGCGGGATCCCAAACAGTGCCTGCGCTCCTACCCCCACCAGCTCTCCGGCGGAGAACGCCAGCGCGCCATGATAGCCATGGCCATGCTCAACCGCCCCCGGCTCCTCATTGCCGACGAACCCACCACCGCCCTCGACGTTACCATCCAGGCCGAAATACTCGCCCTCATCAAACACCTTCAGGCCGAAAATAACATGGCCGTACTCTTCATAACCCACAACCTGAACATCGTGCGCCGCCTTGCCGACCGGGCAGCCGTTATGAAAGAAGGCCGCATCGTCGAAACAGGCCCCGTTCAGCGAATATTCAAGCAGCCCGAACACGAGTACACCAGAACCCTCATCAATACCGCGCCGGGAGAAAAGTCACCCCGAATAGAACCGGGAACAGCCCTCCTGGCCGAACTGAAAAACATCCAGGTCCATTTTCCCATAAAAAAAGGCTTTCTTCGCCGCACCACCGCCTACGTTAAAGCCGTCGACGGCGTAAGCCTTCAAGTCCACGCCGCCGAAACCCTCGGACTCGTTGGCGAAAGCGGCTCCGGCAAAACCACCCTTGGCAAAGCCCTGCTCCGCCTCGAAAACAGCGAAGGGGAAATACTCTTTCAAAACACAGACATTGCAGCCCTAAGCCGCAAAGAACTCCGCCCCCTGCGCCGCGACATACAAGTCATCTTCCAGGACCCCGCCGGCTCCCTGAGCCCCCGTATGACCATTGAAGACATCATCGGCGAGGGCCTTGAAATTCACCGCATCGGCACCAAAGCCGAACACATCCACCTTATCGACACCGTCATGCGGGAAGTGGGCCTCGATCCTGCCCTTAAAAACCGCTACCCCCACCAATTCTCCGGCGGCCAGCGCCAGCGCATCGCCCTGGCCCGCGCCCTCGCTCTGCGCCCCCGCCTCATCGTCCTCGACGAACCCACCTCCTCCCTCGACCGCTCCATCCAGTTTCAGGTTATCGCGCTTTTGAAAACCCTCCAGCAAAGCCACAGCCTCTCCTACATCTTCATCAGCCACGACATCTCCCTCGTAAGAGACTTCTGCCACCGTGTCGCCGTTATGAAAAACGGCCAAATCGTTGAATTCGCCCCGGCGGAACAACTCTTTAGCAGCCCAAAGCACCCCTACACCCGCCAGCTTCTTCAAGCCGCCTTCGATCCCCTCCCTCTAACATCATAAGAAAAAATAATTGCATACTGTATCTCAATGGCCTTTTGGGCGTTCCCCCGCCGCCTTACGGCACCGGGGTCGGGCTTTTCAGGGGTTCCGCCTGCCTACGGCAGGCCGCTTTGCGCCCTTTCAATCCCTAACGCGATTCTTAACAAGGGCACCTCTAAAACCCCCCATTTAGTTCTTGACTCGAACTTTTCCGCCGCTCCTTAAGTTGTCAAAATGCTCACGTAGCTTATCACTTTTCATTTTTCACTCTTCACCCTTCACCCTTCACCATTCCCCTTTGCCGCCCGACAAAAAATTTCTTCGTCAATTTCCTAAAGCTATAAGTCTTCTAATTTTGGCGGAATTATGGCAATTGTGGTAAAGGTATTGGTTTAATCGTAAAAAATAACGAAAATATCAGCATGAAACTCATGAGATTCCTGATAATATTTGTCTCTGTAGCCATTCTCATTACTTATACTTTGGTTGTTTAAGAAAAATTTTTATTAAGATTGACTTTTCTGCGATAACTCTGTATAAATAATAATCTTCTATTGCATGGCAGATAAGCAAAGGCCGTGTCAGAACTAGCCTTTGAAGCGTATCTTGTGTTGTAGAAAGAAGCTGAATCCTTATGTTATACACTACGGTTTCAGAACCTTCTACCGCCTGCTACCAAAGTTTCTGACACGAATCTGGTTTTTTGCAATTATCTGCCGGAGGTTATTCATGGCAACTTGGCAATACTATCATAACTCTTCCACAACCAATGATGCTTTAAAGGTTTTAAAAAATACATCTGAGAGTGTTAAAATAATCTCAGGTGGCACCGATTTGCTGCTGGATATTCAGCAGGGGCGTCATGAAGAGGTTCACACACTCGTCGATGTAAACACTGTTCCCACCATGCATGTATTGGAAATACTGGACGGCTATCTGCATATTGGCGCGGCTAACCTGCACAGAGTCATAGCCCAATCCCCTCTGGTAAAGGAACACGCAGCCGCTCTGGCAACAGCAAGCGGACTTATAGGCGGGCCGCAGGTACGCAACATTGGCACCATAGGCGGTAACGTGGCGCACGCCCTTCCGGCCGCGGATGGCACTATCGCCCTGCTGTGTCTGAATGCGCAGGCGGATATTGCTTCCTCCAACGGCTTCAGGCAGGTTCCCATGGCGGAACTCTTTCTCGGCCCTGGAAAAAGTGCCTTGAAGCCCAAAGAGGAAATACTTACCGGTTTCGATATTGCATTGAGAAAAAAGGGAGAGGGTTCGGCCTTCAACCGCACAATGCGGCCTCAGGGGGTGGCCATCGCCATTCTGAACCTGGCGGTATGGATTTCAATGCGTGCCGATGTTATTGCCGATATTCGCATCGCGGCAGGACCAACAGGGCCTGTACCGCGCCGATTAACCGCCGCAGAAAATGCCCTGCGGGGTAAAACCATAACTGATAAAACAATAGCCGGAGCTTATGAAGCGGCCACAGGAGAGGTGCAGCTGCGTACCAGCCGCCACCGGGCCACGCAGGCCTATCGTCAGGATGTGCTGGGAAACCTGTTGGAGAAAACCATCAGGGAAGCAGCCGTAAATGCAGGAGTTAAGCTATGAAATTCACCGTAAACGAAAAAGAATACACAATGGAGCCTCAACCGGGAGAAATGCTCTCCACGCTGCTGCGCGAACGGCTGGGGCTTACAGGCACCAAAATCGGCTGCAATGAAGCCGAATGCGGGGTTTGTACGGTTATCGTCGATGGGGATCCCATCGTTTCCTGCACCTATCCCTCCGCACGGATAGACGGAAAGGAAGTGCTTACCATTGAAGGACTCGCGGACTGGTATGCCAGGCACAGCGACAAGCCGATTGCCGGCAAGCTCCATCCGCTTCAGGAAGCCTTCATTTCTCACGGGGCAGTGCAGTGCGGTTTCTGCATCCCCGGCCAGATTATGACAGCCCATGCCCTCCTGAACGAACATAGTGAAGTTACTTCCGATTCCATACGCTATGCTCATAAGGATACCCTGTGCCGCTGCGCTGGTTATCCCACCATAGAAGGAGCCATACTCAGCGCCGCCAAATCTCTGAAAACCGGGAAGCCGGTAGAACCGCCGCACTGCCAAAGCTCCGGGAAACCCCTGCACAGCGTTGGAACGCTTCAAGTCCGGCCCGATGCCGTTGCCAAGGTGAACGGTTCGGCCATCTTTACGGATGATTTGCAATTCGAAGGCATGCTCCATGCCCGGGTAAAACGCTGCCTCATCCCGCATGGTTTTCTCCGAAAACTGGATGTGGAAGCCGCCCGCGCCCTGCCCGGTGTAAAAGCCGTGCTCACCGCCGCCGACATACCGGGCCGTCAGAATCATGGTTTATTCACGCTGGACTGGCCGGCCCTCGTTGGCATAAACGAACGGGTGCGCTATGTGGGCGATGCCGTGGCCATCGTGGCCGCCGAAACACGGGACATTGCCTCGGAGGCCCTCAAGCTCATCAAGGCCGAATATGAGGAACTGGAAGTTGTAGACAACCCAATCCGCGCCTTAGAGAAGGATGCGCCCCAGCTCCATGAAAAAGGCAATACCTTAAAGCATATCAAAGTGCGCAAAGGCGATGTGGAAAAGGGCTTCGCCGCCTCCGAGGTGCTTGTGGAGCATACCTTCCATACACCCACCACGGAACATGCCTTTCTGGAACCGGAATGCAGCATTGCCGTGCCGCTGGCCAATGGCAGAATGGAAGTCTATGTCGGTTCACAGATACCCTACTCCGACCGCGAACAGACGGCAGCCGCCCTTGGCCTTGAGCCGGAGCAGGTGCGGGTAGTTGGCCAGCTCATGGGCGGCGGCTTCGGCGGCAAGGAAGACATTGCCGGGCAGATTCATGCCGCCCTGCTGGCCCAGGCCGCAGGCAAGCCGGTAAAGTTGCTCTTCGACCGCCATGAGAGCCTTCTGGTTCATCCCAAACGCCATGCCACTCAGATAACGGTAAAAGTTGGCGCCATGAAAGACGGCACCCTGAAGGCCGTGCAAACCCTTCTCTACGGCGATACAGGAGCCTATGCCTCTCTGGGCGAAAAGGTTATGGCGCGGGCCACCACCCATTCTTCAGGCCCCTATGAAATTGAACACGTCAAGGCAGATTGCTACGCCATGTATACCAACAACCCTCCGGCAGGCGCCTTCCGCGGCTTCGGCGCCCTGCAGGGTCAATTTGCCATTGAAAGTATGATGGACATCCTCGCCGAAAAACTCGGTATGGACCCGGTGGCCCTGCGCCGCAAAAACGCCCTAAAAGTGGGCGGCGTAACCAACACCGGCCAGGTACTCGAAGATAGCGTAGGGCTTAGGGAGTGCATTGACAAAGTGGATGCCGAAATGCGCCGCCTTGGCGGCAAAAACCCCTTCAAGGCCGCCGCAGTGAAGGAAAAACCCGATTGTCGCAGGGCCTGGGGCTTTGCCGCAGCCTACAAAAACACCGGTCTGGGCGGCGGTGCGCCCGACAAGGCCGGGGCGGAAGTGGAGCTACGTTTGGACGGCAGCTATCAGGTGCGAACGGCCTCCGCCGAACTGGGGCAGGGCTTGGTTACCGTACTGCGGCTCATTGCCGCCGAGGAACTTCAGGCCGATGTAAACAAGGTGGACGTGTTGGTAATGGACACCGATCTCACACCCGACGGCGGCCCCACCACAGCCTCCCGGCAGAGCTATGTAACCGGCAACGCAGCACTTTATGCCGCCCGGAAGCTCCGGGAAACCATTGCCGCGGCCATGGCAAAAGAATGGAAATGCAAACCGGAAGAGATATTACTGAAAGATGATAATGTGAGTTTTGCCAGCAATCGCATGCCGCTTTCCCAGGTAGCGGAGCTTCTCAAAGCTCAAGGGGCGGATACCATGGCTTTCTTTGAATATAATGCTCCCGAAACAAAGCCGCTTGGCGAAGGCGGAAACATGCACTTCGCTTACTCCTTCGCCGCCCAGGCAGCCGAAGTAGAAGTGAATATTCGCACCGGTGAGGTAAAAACGCTGCGGATTGTTGCGGCCAACGATGTAGGGAAAGCCCTGAACCCGCTGGGACTCCAGGGGCAGGTAGAAGGCGGCATAATTATGGGAATGGGACATGCCCTAACCGAGGAATACATTGTGGAAAAAGGCATTCCCTTTACCGATCATCTGGCCCGCTACCGGGTTCCCAACTTTACCCAGGTGCCTGAAATTATATCGCAGGTGGTGGAGCATCCCACCGGCGGCGGCCCTTACGGTGCCAAGGGGGTAGGGGAAATTGTCAGCATAGCCACTATTCCGGCCATCATCAATGCCGTATACAACGCATCCGGCACCCGCGTAGACCGCCTGCCAGTGGATCAGGAGAAGGTACGGGCCAGCTTTAGCGGAGGCCAGGCTGTTTGAGGTGCCCCTAAATGGGTTTTTTAGAGGTGCCTAGCCTATCGATCTCCTCTGTTAGCTTTATAGCCCGCATTTCCAAATCACTGGGCACCATTAGGGGTATGGCGCGCAGCTTGTCCAGCGTACCGGCACCAGTAAGTGCCAGGGCCGCTCTGATTCCCTCCCCGGCGGCGGCAATGAAGCGGCGCGCTTCCCCCCTTCGCGCCGTGCGGATAAAGGGTAGCGCGGCGGCGGCAAGGGCGGCACCGCAGGCCAGGCTTAGCGCAAAGTCCAGAGGGCTGCGCAGGCCGCCGGAGGCAATTATCCGCCCGGAAACCCGTTTCCCCGCCTTGCCGCCCGATTCAGCGATACGGCGGTAGGCGAGCAGCAGCAGGCCGGTCGGATAGCCCCAGCCCCGAAAGGCATTACCGGCTGCCCTGTCTGCCTCGGGCTTGCGGAGAGTTTCCACCGCCACCCAGTCCGTACCGCCTGAACCCGCTATGTCGATATAGGCGGCTCCGGCTTCGAGCAGTTTCAAGCCTTCAGCGGGCGCAATGCCGCAGCCAGTTTCCTTTATCAGAACCGGAAATTCCGCCTTGTCGAGAAAACGTCGAATGGCATCGAACCAGCCTAAAAAATTCCTGTCGCCGCTATGCTGAAAAAATTCCTGCGCCGCGTTCAAGTGGATGAATATCCCATCGGCCTCGATGCGCTTTACCGCATCGATAATGGTTTTATGCGGGTATTCCAGCAGTTGGGCCGCGCCAATGTTGGCCAGCACTGGTACTTGAGGAGCCAGAGGCTTCATCCGAAAGTGGGGAAGGGTTTCCGAATGTTCCAGCATAACCCGGATGGAGCCGGTGCTGAAAGCAATGCCCTCTTCGCCGGCTATTTCAGCCAGCTCACGGTTGAGCTTGTAGCCTTCGGGAGTGCCGCCGCTCATGCTGGAAACAAGCAGCGGCAGTTTCAGGCGAAACCCCAAGAAGTCCGTGGCAGGGGAAACAGCAGCTGAATCAATTTCGGGCATTGCCCGATGGGGCAGCCTTATCCGTCCCAGTTCCGTATCCCCCGATTCCACCGGCTCAGACAGGCATATCTCAATATGACGCTGTTTTCGTTCGCTAATTTCCATCATGCCCTGTCGTAAATCCGGAACCCGGTTTCGGTAAAATCCCTGAGATAAAACATTCCCTTACGGGGATTTGCGCCTTCGAGAAGATTTTTTCGGATACGGTAATCCCGGGGAAGGGCAAGCCAGTTCAGGTAGTCCTGAAAATTTGCGTTTTGGTAATCCTTCATAAGTGCATCGAAATTCCAGCGGGATATTACCTCAGGAGCCCCGGGCGCAACGGTGGCCGAAAAAACAATCATGGTATTGCCCGATCCATAAGAGGCCATGAGCAGTCTTTTCCCAATCAAATCATGGCCCAGCCGCTGCCATTCCCGATGGAGCAGGGCGGCAATGTAGGCATAAAGCGATACGGTGTACAGATTGCCAGTTTCCCGGTTCAAGTACATGGCCTCCAGAAAGCCCGTCCGCCGCAAAAAGCCTTCCATGAGTGTCTTATCCCTACCGTAAACACTGCTCAGCAGCTTGGTAAGCGCGGCTTCCGGCATTCGCGGAAAGGGAACATGGAGAGCTACATAATGCGTTTCATCCAGAACCTGCCGGGGGCTTCTGCCCAGGCGGGAACAGTAATCCTCAAAGGCGGCGATAAGGGCATCCTGATAGCATTTCATGGAGTAGCCCCCCTTCACCTTAGCCGTTGTTGACCCCAGGGGGCGGAAGAAATCGTCCACATCTGACGAGTAATAGCCCTGCGGCCGTAAGTCCAGCTCCAACAGGCGGGGATTTTTTTCCACCAGCAAAGCAGCCGCCCCGGCACCCTGTGTTATCTCAGCCGAACTTGGCGCCTCATAGCGGGAAATATCACTACAGAGCACAAGTGCCTGATCATTGAAATCCCCCGCGCTTTGAAGCAGAGCACAGCCTGCCAGCAGTGCCGCAGTGCCTCCCGCACAGGCATGCTTCACCTCGAAGGTAGCAAGATTTCGGCCAATGCCATAAGCCGCCCGCTCCAGCATCCCCTGAACATAGGCGGCAATAGGCTTGGAATGATCCACAGCCGTTTCCGTAGCGGATATAAGCGCCCGCAGCCGCGGCTTGATGGTGTTCAGCACAGCCGCCGCCGCATTGGCCGCCAGAGAGGCCGAATCCTCCCAGGGCGCAGGAAAGCGAAAGGCCGTTAAATCGGTCTTTTCAATGGCACGTGTCAGCATATCAATAAGTTCCGGATGGGAAACAGCCCGCGATTTCAGCAGGCTGTCCAGTCCCATTCGGGGATGGGGCAGATAAAGTCCAATGTCGCTTATACCTATTTTCTGTTGTTCCATGCACACCTCTGGGAATTATCCTGCCGCCTATTATCCAATATCTTGCCATCAATAACCAGATAATAACTCAAATGCCGTATTTTCGCCAAAAAAGGGGTGGAACCACCTGCCTGCACCGACCTGCCTGCCGCAGGCAGGGGCTTCGGCAGGCAGGCGAAAGGCGCAAAAGGTGCGAAAAGGTTCAAAAGACGATCTTTTTCAAGAAAACCACTCCCCCATCCCCCACTTGACACAAATTATTATCCATGTAACAATGATTGGCAATCAGCCTTCTCCAGGCAGGGGATATGGCTGTATACTGCTTTATGAAAAGGAATTAACACTAAGGAAGTAAAAGCGAAATTACTAACGGTTTCGGCTGTTCTCTTTGTAGTAGCATTGTTTATTATCGGATGCGAGTCGGCAAGCACCCCCGCAGACAAGGCTCCGGGTGCGCCCACAGAAGTAACGGTAACGCCCACAGTCGGAGAGGTAACTCTCATCTGGGTGGCTCCAACCGATACAGGCATTATTAACGGAGACGGTACGGCGGGCACTATTACCGACTATAAGGTTTATTACAGCACAACGCAGGGATTTGCCATAAGCGGTGTTACACCACAAGCTGTGGGTTCCGTTCTTACTACCACTATTACCGGCCTTAGCCAGGGCACTACATATTATTTCAAGGTAACGGCATCCAATGCAGCGGGAGAGAGTGCTCCCAGTGAGGAAGCAAACACCCGTACAAATGGCATTATGTATTCTGCCGTTTTTAAGGATGGAACTGGTGGAGTTGATGGGCTGGATAGTGCCTATTCTGTAGCTGTAAGCCAGGATGGGAAAAATGTCTATGTGGCAGGATCTCTTGATGATGCCCTGGCGGTCTTTGACCGCGATACAAGCACCGGAGCCCTTACCTATTCTGCTGTTTTTAAGGATGGCGATACTACAGGTACAGCTGGGGTAAATGTTGATGGGCTAGGTGGTGCCTATTCTGTGGCTGTAAGCCTGGATGGGAAAAATGTCTATGTGGCAGGAAATAATGATAAGGCCCTAGCCGTCTTTACCCGCAATACCACCTCCGGAGCCCTTACCTATTCTACTGTTTTTAAGGATGGAAGCGGAGGAGTTGATGGGCTGAGTGGTGCCCGATCTGTGGCTGTAAGCGAGGATGGGAAAAATGTCTATGTGGCAGGATTCTTTGATGTTGCCCTGGCGGTTTTTGACCGCGATACAAGCACCGGAGCCCTTACCTATTCTACCGTAATCAAAGATGGTAATACTACAGGTACAGCTGGGGTAAATGTTGATGGGCTGGATGGTGCCAATTCTGTGGCTGTAAGCGAGGATGGGAAAAATGTCTATGTGACAGGATTTGGTGATAATGCCTTGGCTGTATTTGACCGCAATACTACCTCCGGAGCCCTTAGCTATTCTACCGTAATCAAGGATGGCGAAGACCTTACAGGTGGGGGGAATGTTGATGGGCTGTCTGCTGCTTGGTCTGTGACTGTAAGCCTGGATGGGAAAAATGTCTATGTGGCAGGAGCTAATGATGATGCCCTGGCTGTATTTGACCGCAATACAAGCACCGGAGCCCTTACCTATTCTACTGTTTTTAAGGATGGCGATGCCCTTACAGGCGGGGGAAATGTTGATGGGCTGGATAGTGCCTATTCTGTGGCTGTAAGCGAGGATGGGAAAAATGTCTATGTGGCAGGAGCTGCTGATAATGCCCTGGTCGTCTTTACCCGCGATACCACTACCGGGGCCCTTAGCTATTCTACCGTAATCAAAAATGGTGATACTATTACAGGCGGGGGGAATGTTGATGGGCTGGATGGTGCTACGTCTGTGGCTGTAAGCCGGGATG
>MUIB01000122.1 GCA_002084135.1 Spirochaeta sp. LUC14_002_19_P3
GCTGAGACGAAGATATGTCGGCCCCACCTCTCTGGAGTCCTCGCCGCAAGTTTCAAAAAGAGCCGCTGCCATTTCCACTAACGGCCTTCCTCGTGATGAATGAAAAAGAGGGTCTATAGTAATGTTTTCCCTTCCCTCCGCACGCTTCGCATCAGGCCCGGTAACCAGTATTTTTTGCCCGGAAGGAAGGCTACGAAAAAAATCGTCAAGGGCAATATCACAGTCATCAATAATTTGTTTGCCATTCTGAAAGGCCGCGGCATAAACTCTTTGTTTCCGGGCATCCATAATCGGCACAACAAGCCCCGGCCAGTGTTCTCTGCCCGCGGCCAGCAGCGGCAGAGTGGGCACAGTCTTAAAAATACAGTTTGTACCGCGGACAATACCCTTAACGGCAGCCATGCCAATGCGCAAACCGGTAAAAGTTCCCGGTCCGGCGGCACATGCGGCAATATGAATTTCTTTCGGTGTAATACCGGCAGATTCCAGTAAAAAAGCAACCATTGGCATCAATATTTCGGAATGCCGGGAACCAGCTTCCATGGATATTTCCCAAAAACTGCCATGGGAAGACAAGGCAATAGAGACAATTCGGCCGGAACATTCCATTCCCAGAACTGTCAAATTGTTTACAGGCATAGAAACTCCCTAGCCTAAATCATAACAATAGCCATTGATTTTGTTAAGATTTTTGGTAGATGCCCTGGTAAACTGAACATTGACAATAACTCTTCGCTTCCAATTCGCTTTGGAATGGCACACCCTGCCAAATACTTCAATCGGATCTCCCGTGGGCAATGTTAGAGTTATTTTAAGCAGTTGTCCTTTTGCAAGTGTCTTTGTGTATTCAAACGCACAACCTCCGGAGGAAATATCCAACATAGAAGCAGGTATGTTTCTTCCAGAAGTTATAACCGCTTTACGAACGGCTTTTCTGCCATATCCCTCCTGAATTGTATTGATAAGCTGAACAGTGCATGAATTATTTAGCGTGCATCTTCGATACTTGCGAGTTTCCGCATTAGCCGCATTTGTTGTATGCTCAAGTAGAATTGTATTTTGCTTATCAACATTGGATAAACCCATAATTTTAGTTTCAAAAGAAATCTTCTTGTTAAATCCCCCCAAAAAAATCAGAATAACTTTTTTACCTTTATGTAAACGTTTCTCCATAGAGGTATAGCCTAGATATGGATTTTTTATTACAAAATATTCATGTGTATTCTCAGTAACATTTGATTCAAATTCTTCTTTATTATTGCCCAATTTTATTTTTACACTATCTCCAATAGAAAGTTTGCGGGTTGATTGATTTTTATTCTGATTTTTTGCAGCAATATCAACCTTTTGCAGTATCCTGTATAAATTCAACTTCAGCTTCTCAATAGAAGCTGGGTTCTCCTGTGAACCGGAAAGTTGTCTGAATGCTTTTGCCAGAATTGAGCTCAAAGCCGATGAATTCTTCAGAAGAAAAAAGGGGTTGCGAACTTTATACTGTTTGATACAGTGTTCCAGCAGGTGAGCTTGTCCCGCTGATAAACCGATAGATGCCATTTCCCTGCGAAATGCCCTTTTATTAAATCGCTTGCGGCCATTTGAATCCTGGGAGATTATTTTATTGAATACAACCAGAAAAACTATTACTCCGAAGGTTATCCCTCCCATTATAACCATGGATTTCGTATTCGCTTGTGTCTGATAAAAATTTATTTGAAGAAGAGGTATCACCTTCTTTCATCTCCATAAGATTTAATCTTTTCCGGCAGCATAATTAAAACAGGTTTAATCTCGTATTCCAGCAAGTCTCCAACAAGTACGGTATCATTGGCTTTCAGAGCATCTTCCAGTTCTATTAACAATTCATGTATCTTATCATTAAAATCATCATTTTTATTATAATCCTTCAGCCATACAATACAGCGCATAAAACGCTGAAGCAGTTCCGTCAACCGGAAAACCGCCTTCATAGCCTGAGCATCTTTACCTGTCTGCAGCAAGATAGCGGTTTCATCAAGTTCCCCGGCAAGTTCCACGAGAGACTGAGCAATTTGTTCCGCATTTCGCTCTGGATGAACAAGTTCATCATATCTGAATTCAAGCAGGTTCACAAGCTGATTAATTTCATTGTCCAATAATCCAATTTTTGCTTTATTAAAATCCTCATCCATCAATACGGCAGACTGGAAACTATAACCTGTTAATAATGGAATATTCTCACAGAATTCCCGATATTCATCAATTATCATTTTTAGTGTGTCGCTATCCGCATCCTGCAAAATTTCTTTAAACACCTCAATATTGCCCTTAGCCTGATCAATATAAATAATTAAGGCTTCTCTCAATTCCGCGGCATGAATTTCAATTGTACCCACGGATTCAATCAGCTGCTGCTTCCATTCGTCGCCAGTCGGCGGTTCTCCATCAATATGCAGCGCAACAGTCAATAATTCAGCCTGTGTAAGCCAAGCTCCCAGAGCATCTATAATTTCGCCGACAGTTTTTTCATTCTCCAGAGTAAAATCTATGCTTTCCCCATTAACAATGATGTTCATATAGCTATCTCAACGGCTCCCACTTTGCCGCTGGGTAAAGTTATCCAGCTCTCTTGAACTGTTTTCCAGCTGGCTTAATACAGATTCCATCGTACCATATTGGCGCTTCAAATCGGTCTCATAGTCTTCAAGATGTTTTTTATAGTCTGTTATATCCTCTTCCGTGTCTTTTATCTGCCTGTCTATTCCCGCTATCCTGTTATTCGTTATACCTCCGGTTTGCGTATAAGGAGTTAAATAATAATCCATGGATCGGGCTATGCCATCATTAATTACCAAGTCTCCCGTTGTATCCATGCCGAATAAATCCTTCACCACATCAATATTCGATGAAAGAAATGAATCAAGTTTCTCTTCGTCAATTTCAAGATAACCGCGCAGTTTTGAGTAATCCAGAGAGTTATTATAGGTTCCGGAAGACGCATTTGTGGATATACCTATCTGAGCAAGCAGGGTAGCACCCTCACTGGTAGGATAGGGATTCGTTACCAATGTCTGAAGACGGTTTTTAACCTGGATTAGAGTGGAATCTCCCCTGAAATGTCCAAGCTGTTCTTCCAGTTCAACCCGCTGCTCATCGTCCAGATAGGAGAGTTCATCAATAACCTTCTGATCATCATTGGTTAAAACCAGAATCTTTGCAAGCATTTGATTGTAGGAAAAAACAAACCGTATTATACCTTCTTTTGCTGTCTCGGTGTCAGGCTCAATGGAGACTTCAACTGGCTCCGACGAAGCCCGTTTAAGATTCAGGGTTAGCCCGTCAATGAGATCGTCCACCGTGTTGGAAGGACGTGTAACCTCAATGCCGCGGAATTCAATTATTGCATCATTGGCTGTATCCACGGCATGGGCTGGTTCCATATCTCCTCCTCTTGCTGGATTAAAAACACGAATATCCGTAATTTCTACCGCACGGTGAGTATTATTATTCTCCACAAGCAGAGCATCCATGCTTTCAGGCAAATTATTCCTGTCTATCCTAACCGTTTTGAAGTTTTCTGACGATGCAATGGGCGGTAGCTCCATATCCCCGGATTTCCCGGCAGTCTTGAATACAAACCAGTCATCAACACGCTTTGGCGGCTCCCATTGTTCCGTCTGCGGCAGCTCCACGGTACCAGGACTGCTTCTTATAGTAATGCCGTTATAACGGCCATCGGGCACATCCGGCCATTTTGGCCCCGGCGGCATTGGAGGGGAAAGATCTTCATCGTTCAATTCAATGGTGCGGTACGCATATTCGAGCACCATGCCATCCTCCAGGTTTATTTCCTTATCAAGAGGAAGCCTGAGTGAAGATTCCGGCTGAACAAGAATGCCAGAGTCATTTATCTCCACGCTGGACTCGGGAACCTGTGTTCCGCTTATGGTTTCAAGAGTATCCTTTTTAAGACTGGCAGGGGAAATTTGCGCTTCATTGACAGGGGTAAGACGCATCATTCCTGTCTTAATGGCAAACTCCCGGGCATCTTCAAGAAATTGCAGCCGGTTGGACGAACCAGTCGGCACCGCTTCTATCATCAGCACCAGAGTATCCGCCGTATCCCGAACGGTCGATGCCCTGATAATTCCCTCACCCTTTTCAGAGAGACGCCGGGCAAAATCCTCCACAGTGCCTCCCCGATATTTAAGAGAAACAGTTTTTTCGCCAACCATAAACGTATATGTTCCGCGCTCCACTCTGGATGTTTTTTTCATGGAAGGAGTTAAAAAGCGATCAGAAGACGCCGTCTGTTTCACTGTTATGGAATAATTATCCAAAAAAGCTGTTCTGCCAGCAGAAGCCGTGAGAATCCTGTCATTGGAACTCAGAGCATTCTTATCGGAAAAAGGATTTTCAAAGCCATAAAGTGTTTTTGCCGATCTTTGAAGATCGCTCAAATTTCGGTTTACCTGCTGCCAGATTGTACGGGTGGTTTCAAATTCCTTTACCTGTTCTTCCATCCTGGTGAGCCGTATACGTTCAGCATTCACCAAGTCTTCAACGAGTTTTGTTGTATTATACTTGGAAGTAACTCCAGGAATAGTAATATCCGCCAAAAAAGTTCCCCGCAAGGTTTGGCTACCGATGTTTTTGGAACGCCGCGGCCAAGTTAGATTTTTTTGTCGAAAAGAAGTCCCAGTACCCGCTTTATCTGTTCGCGTACCGTTTGAAGTTCTCTCGACGGTATTTCTCTAATAACTCTATCGGTATCTTTATCAATGATTCTGACAACAAAATACCCTACCTCATCCTTAATGTCATACTGGAGACGGGTATTGCGTAAAACATTGTCCAATGCGATTTTCAACTGAGCTTTATCTATTTTGGGAACAGAGGGGGGCGGAACAGATGTCTGCGGCAAGGCAATACCCTGCGGCTTAGCCTGTGTTCGGGGAATTCCATTATTTCTTACTGAGGGTATATTGGCAGAGATTTTAATAGCCACACATATCTCCTATTCTTTAAAAAGCAATATCACAATACAAAAACTGCTTTTGGAAAGGTTTAACCTCTTCCCTTATTACAACCCTTCCCAATAATCTTTGCATTTTAAGGAATATTTCAGGGAGGGACGCGTCCTCCCTGAAAATTCCACACGGAAAAAAGATATCCAGTACTCTTTTCCGCATACAGACGGCTTAATATCGAACCTTTAACCTAAAAGCTGCAATACCGATTGAGACCGTATATTCGCCTGAGCCAACAATGCAGTGCTAGCTTGAGTAAGAATCGAATTCTTGGTGTAATCCACAATTTTTTCTGCCATGTTGGTATCCCGAATCTGTGATTCAGCAGCCTGAAGATTTTCAGCGGCTACAGCAATCCCCCTGGATGCCATTTCAAACCGATTTTGAAACGCTCCCAAATTGGCACGCTGCCTGTTAATCTTCGTCAAGGCATCATCAACAATTCCTATGGTTCTGTTAGAACTTTCAATTGTTGAAAGTGAAACAATCTCACCAGTTCCCTGCTCATTCATTAACCCAAGAGCCTGAGCCGTCATGGTTGCAATGGCAATCCGTTCCGACTGATCCACATTGGCTCCAACCTGAAACTGCATGAATTCACCAGTAACGCTATTCTCGGCAAAACGGCCAGTTAATAAATTCATTCCATTAAACTGGGCCTGCGAAGCTATTCGGTTTACTTCATCGACAAGCTGAGAAACCTCAACTTGTATCTGCATACGATCTTCCGAAGAATAAACTCCATTTGCTCCCTGCACTGATAACTCACGAATTCTTTGCAGAGCATTCTGTGAACCCTGCAGATAGCCTTCAGCAGTTTGAATGAAAGACACTCCATCCTGAATATTGCGTACAGCCTGATTAAGACCGCGAATCTGACTGCGCATTTTTTCGCTTACAGACAAACCTGAAGCATCATCACCTGCTTTGTTAATTCTCTGACCACTTGCAAGTTTTTCCATATCCTGCATTGTGGACCAATTTGCAATACCAACCTGCCGATTCGCATTGATGGCACTCATATTGTGATTTATAATCATATTCCCTCCTTGAAATAGGACGATTAGGGCATCCGTGCCCATCCTCTTAAATCACGGGATAGGGTTGCCGGAACACCAGTGCGCGCCGTTTCCGTACCGTCCATTTCCCGTTGGTACGAGGAGCTATTCCCATCTAAAAGATGGAAATAGCCCCTCGCCCGTGATTATTCCAAGAAGGTGCTTTTCAAAGATCGACTCAAAACTAATACGAGGATTATCATCCTCATATTATATTATACTCCAATATCAAAAGTGTTGCAAGCTTTTTTTTAAATTTATTGGAGCAGCTGGAGCACACTTTGCGATCTCACGTTGGCCTGTGCCAGCATGGCCGTGCTAGACTGAAGAAGAATCTGATTCTTACTGTAGTTTACCATCTGCGAAGCCATGTTCAGATCGCGAATTCGACTTTCCGAGGCCTGCATATTTTCAGCACCAATATCCAGTCCCTTTACTGCAAATTCAAGGCGATTTTGATAGGCACCCATATCAGCACGCTGCTTGTTCACAATCTTCATTGCGTTATCAATAACGCCAATGCCGCGGTTTGACTGCTCAGGAGTGCTGAGAGAAAGAATTTCGCCAGTACCTATTTGGCGCAGGTTAAGGGCGGTAGCTGTCATGGTACCGATGAATAACTGGATTCTTTCATCCATATTGGCACCAATATGAAACCACATCGAAGCAGTCGGCACATTTCCCCCGGTGTTCCTCGCAAAGCGTCCAGTAAGCATCTGCATACCATTGAATTGCGCATGAGAAGCTATGCGGTCAACTTCATCCACCAGCTGAGACACTTCAACCTGAATCTGCATACGATCTTCCCCTGAATAAATTCCGTTGGAAGACTGTATGGCCAATTCACGAATACGGTGCAGAATGGAAGTTGTTTCATCCAGATAGCCTTCGGTAAGCTGAATCAACGAAATTCCATCCGAGGCATTGCGGCTTGCCTGGTTAAGACCGCGAATTTGCGCTCTCATCTTTTCCGATACCGCCAATCCCGATGCATCGTCTCCAGCTCTGTTAATCCGAAGACCGCTGGATAGCTTTGCCATATCCTGCATTATGGCTGAATCGACACTTTTTTGAGTGCGAAGTGCGTTTATCGCGCTCATATTGTGATTAATAATCATCTCTTTCCTCCATGATGATGTTTAATATACAGGCATCCTTGCCTGTTTGAGAATTTCCTTATGCGGCTTTGAAAAAGCCCGATATATCGGCATCTCTTTAAGTCGCTTTAGAAAATTCCTCTATTCTGATAATCGGGAGCTCTTCTTGATAAACTTGAAAGAAAAAATGAAAAAAAATTAAAGCCGTTTTGAAAAATACCGATACTGGCCTTCTTGTCAGGACTGCTAATGGATTCCCTTATGGGGTACCTCTAAAAAATAGCTACATTGACGAAGAAATTTTTTGTCGGGCGGCAAAAGCTTAAGCCAGCTTAAGCTACGTGAGCATTCTGACAACTTAAGGAGCGGCGGAAAAGTTCGAGTCAAGCACTAAATGGGTTTTTTAGAGCTGCCCTTAAGCTTATACCGTCCTCTGACGATAATGAGACTGACTTAAGATAAAACAGTCGCAAAGCCCGTGGGGAAAATATCCAGACCCACGGGTTTTTTTATTGGCTTACTTTAGGATACCTCTAAAAAACAGCTTTAGGAAATTGACGAAGAAATTTTTTGTCGGGAGGCAAAAGCTTAAGCCAGCTTAAGCTACGTGAGCATTTTGACAAATTAAGGAGCGGCGGAAAAGCTCGAGTCAAGAACTAAACAGGTTTTTTAGAGCTGCCCTTGCCCGTGTTGATAACCTTCAGGGGAACTGCAAGTTTTATGCCTTCCCGTACCAGGCGCTCAGGGAGGTTCTCCAGCAGTTCATTCCCTCCCCGTTCGTCTGCAGCGAGCAGGAAAAATGCTCCGCCCCGTCCTGCTCCGCTCAGCTTGCCGCCAACCGATCCCCGCTCACGGGACAAGGCGAGCAAAACATCCAATGGCCTGCTGGACAAACCCAATGCCCCCAGCAAGGACTGCGCCCCCAGAACAGCGGAAACCATACCCTGAAAGAATGCACGTTCACCCTTCCCTCTCCATCTGCTCGCCAAGCGGATAAATTCCCCGCTGAGCGCGCCCAGGCCCCGCAGGCATTCCATGGTTTTGCCATCGCCGCTCTCAAAGCGCTGCTTGATTTCTCCAACCAAACTACCGGTGTCCGCTTCACGGGGAAGCGCCCCATAAACGAGATGCAGACCGGGCAATGGCAGCGGCAGCGGCGCGGGAATGCCGCCGTGCCGGGGAAACCAGGCGCTCGAAGCACCGAAAAGAGCCAAGCCAGTGTCGAGGCCCGAAGGGCTGCCGTGAAAAATTCGTTCCATGGCATTGGCCAGCCTGTGCACCTGCGGACTGTATCCCGATTCGCAGCGAAGCAGCACCCTCGCCAAAGCCGCGCATAAGGCCGCTGAGGAACCAAAGCCCCCCGTCCGGGGCACATCGCTCAGCACACTCCACTGTCCCGCAGGTATGCCTTCTTCCTCTGCGCACTGAAGCAGCCGGAGCAGAATTTCCTTGTCTTTTTTATTTTGACAAGCACTCATGGAGACCGTCCTGCCCTGTGGCATTCCGGATTCCGCTGAGGGCACGGATTCGCTGTTCAGAATAGCCTCCGTGCTGCAAGGCAGGCTTATGCCCGCTGCCGGATAACCGTACACGGCGACATGCTCCCCGAAGAGAATGAGTTTACCGGAAGCGCGGCCGCGGAAAATCTTCATGTTTTTTGGGGATTTTTTCTTAAGTTCTGTAGCTGAGAGAGCAGCATACCGGCAAACATCAGGGCGCAGCCAAGCAGTTCCCGCAGGGTAAGGGTTTCATGCAGAACCAGCCACCCGCCAAGCACGGCAAACACCGCCTCCAGGCTAAGAAGAATAGCCGCCCGGCTGGGATCGATATGCTTCTGGGCAATAACCTGAATGGTAAAGGCCACTCCCACTGAAAACAAACCGGAATACACAATCGGCAGGGCTGCGGACACAATGGCATTCAGCGACACAGTTTCAAAGCTAAAAGCCAGTGCCAGATTCAAAACTGCGCAGACAGCATACTGCAAGGCCGCAAGCTGGAGAGGATTCCAATTCCCGGTATGCCCCAGCACCTGAACATGCACAGCCCAAAACAAGGCTCCCGCCAGAATAAGTGCATCCCCTCTGCTAATGGAAAAACCATCTTTAATGCTCAGAAAATAAAGCCCGACAGCAGCAGCAAGAATACCAGATATTGTAAAACCTCCTACATGCTGCTTAAGAGTCAGACCAATTATTGGCACAATAACAATATACAGCCCTGTAATGAATCCGGTCTTGCCGACAGTGGTAAACTGTAAACCCACCTGCTGCAAAGTTGCCCCGCCAAACAAGGCCAGCCCCGCGATGCAGCCAATCAGCCAGAATCGGCGGTTTATTTTTTCAGCCGATCTTTTGCGCTGAACAAGACACACAGGCAAAAGAGAGAGCGCCCCAAGTAGAAAGCGAAAGCTATTGAAGCCATAGGGTCCCAGATGATTCATCCCCAGCCGCTGCGCGATGAAGCCAAAACCCCAGATAGCCGCGGTAAT
>MUIB01000084.1 GCA_002084135.1 Spirochaeta sp. LUC14_002_19_P3
CCCCTCCAGCCTTCCCCCCCTTGCAGATTCATAATGCCCCCAGCGAACCTGGTTGATTCAGTCCGGTTTTTTCATTATACTCCTTCCATTATGTCAGTAGCAGAAAACTGGATGCGGTTTCAGGACGATTTGATTCATATTGCCAATCGGTGTCATCGGAACGTAAACGACATTGCCGTAATGGCCGTATCCAAAACCAGAACGGCAGAAGAAATTGCCGCTGCCCGCGCCGCCGGACTCGCCATGTTTGGGGAAAACCGGGTGGATGAAGCGGCGGAAAAATTTGCCCGGTTCGATACGGAAAACTACCCGCTCTATCTGATTGGCCATCTACAGAGCAACAAGGTAAACAGAATCAGCGCACGATTTTCCGGGCTTCATTCCCTGGATTCACTTGCTCTGGCGGAAAAATTGTCCCGGCATCGGGAAAAACTGAAAGCTCCCCTGGAGGTGCTTATTCAGGTGAATACGTCCGGCGAAGCGGAAAAATCAGGCTTCAGGAACAAAGCCGAATTTGTGGACGCTGCCGCAAAAATTGCCAATTTGCCCTTTTTGGAACTGAAAGGATTGATGACCATGGCACCCTTTGTGGAAGACGAAATAATAATTCGCCGCTGTTTTGCCCGTTGCAGAGAGTGGGTAGCTTTGGCGGAAAAACATATTCACAGCACCCCCATCCTGTCCATGGGCATGAGTTCAGACTACCACTGGGCTATTGCGGAGGGTAGCACGCTGCTGCGTATTGGAACAATTATTTTTGGAGTGCGGGATTGAAGCGCCTACTTTTGCTCATCTTTATCACGGCTCTTGGTGCCATGGCCTGGGGACAAATCAAGCCTCCGGACAAGCCGATAATACCGGAAGAATACGATCCGGCTGAATTTCCTCAGTGGGCGCATGATATCCGGCGTTTTGAGGTTATAGCATTCGGGTCCTTTCCCGTTACCTATTTTCTCTCATCGCTTATATACGATATAACCATTCTGGCTATCAATAATGGCTCTCCTGAGTATGAGTTGGGCTCCCAACGGGGTGAAGACGACCTGGCTATTATTATTGGAGCCGCCGGTATCGTTTCAGTCGGCATTGCCACCGCCGATCTAATCATTACCCTGATTAAGCGTAATTCTTCAAAACAGTCAGAGGATTAAATTCGCGGCACTTACGGCTTCCCATCGGCATGAAAGAGCGTTCTTTACACAAAAACAAACAAATATTATTATTATTTAGAAAAATTTTTTATAAGGAGTTGACCCATTTCCAATCTTTTGATATACTGTTCTGGTTAATGCGAAAGTAGCTCAGTGGTAGAGCTCCACCTTGCCAAGGTGGATGTCGCGAGTTCGAATCTCGTCTTTCGCTGTTACACAGCCGTCTGGATACAATTCAGGCGGCTTTTTGTTTTTCAGGGCAGTTTTCTCAAGCTAGCGGATACCAGGAAAAAATTCTGTATTGTATAGAAAAGAGTTGACATATATTATGGAAAAACCCTATCTTAAGTAAAGGGTACCTCTAAAAAACCGCTTTAGGAAATTGACGAAGAAATTTTTTGTTGGGCGGCAAAAGCTTACTACGTGAGCATTTTGACAACTTAAGAGCGGCGGAAAAGATCGAGTCAAGAACTGTTTTTTAGAGGTACCCTAAAGGAAATACAATTCCGAAAACGGAATTTTAGGGACTGATAATGCAAAATTCTGGAATGAAAGACATAGCAGCGAAAATATGCGCAGCCAGAATTGCCGCTGTAGTAGGCTTTGAAAAAGAAGCCGAAGTGTCTCCGGTTATTGAAGCCTTACAGGAAGGCGGCGTAAGGGTAATTGAACTAACACTGCGCAGCTCCTATGCCCTCAAAGCGGTTGAATATGTAAAGCGTAAATACCCTAAGCTACTTTTAGGTGTCGGCACAGTCATAAACAAGCAACAGGTTGAACATATAGCGGAAATAGCTGATTTTGCCGTAGCTCCCGGACTGAACAGGCAGATAATTGAAACATCTCAAACACGGGGATTGCCATTTTTTCCGGGCATTGCCACGGCCTCGGAAATTGAGAAAGCCCTGGAGTACGATATCCGCTTTCTGAAATTCTTTCCCGCTGAACCCCTGGGCGGGCTGAAATACCTAAGGAGCATGAACGCGCCATACGCCCATCTGGGAATGCAGTATCTTCCCTTAGGCGGAGTTAATCAGGAAAATATGCTGAATTACCTGCAAAGCCCAATTATTGGAGCCGTTGGAGGCTCCTGGCTGGCACCGAATAAGCTGATTAGCACCGGGAACTGGAAAAAAATCAAAGAGCTGGCACTTGAGGCCATGAATGCCGCAAAACGTTTGGACGGTAATGAATAATGAGGGCACCAATGAAAAAAACAGTGCTTACTTACGGCGAGATAATGGGACGGCTTAGCACCGTGGAACATGGCAGGCTTATACAGGAATTGCCCGGCATTATCCGGTATAACTTTGCCGGCGCGGAAGCCAATGTTGCGGCTTCCATTGTTCTCCTGGGCGGGAAAGCGCGGTTTGTAAGCGCTCTCCCAAAAAACGATTTAGGCACCGCCTGCATTCAGCACTTACGGGGCATTGGCATCGATACCAGCTGTATAGTCCGCCACAAGGGACGGCTCGGACTCTATTACGTGGAAGCCGGTGCCAATCAGCGCCCCAGCAAGGTAATTTACGACCGGGAGTATTCCGCTATGAGCTTAGTGGAACATTCCGAATTCGATTGGCCTAAAATCTTCACCGATGCCTCCTGGCTGCACCTTAGCGGCATAACTCCAGCTATTTCGCAGCAGTCGGCTATCAATACAGAAGAAATATGCCGATTAGCCAAAGAACAGGGCCTAAGCATTTCCTGCGACTTAAACTTTCGCAAAAAACTCTGGCAGTGGCAGCCCGGCACAAGCCCCAAAGAGCTTGCCCGTAAAGTTATGCCTAAAATTTTGCAGTACGTTGATATACTCATTGCCAACGAAGAAGATTCAGGCGATATTCTCAACATTCATGCCGAAAACAGCGACATTGAAACGGGTCAGCTGAATCAGCAGGCCTATGTGAAAGTTGCCGAGCAGATTGTCCGGCACTTTCCCAATATTCGGATAGCCGCGACAACCCTGCGCGAGAGCATATCGGCCTCCCATAATAACTGGGGAGCGATGCTGTTCGACGCCAAAACGAAAAAAGCCCACTTTGCCCCCCTAAACAGCCAGGGTCAATACGCCCCCTATGAAATTCGGGCCATCGTGGATAGGGTTGGCGGTGGAGACGCATTTGCCGCAGGTTTAATTTACGCCTTGAACGAAGAAGGCAGCAGCCCGGAAAGGGCATTGCAATTCGCCGCCGCCGCTTCCTGCCTGTGCCACAGCATTCGCGGCGATTTCAACCTCAGCAGCAAGGAAGACGTGGAACTGTTATTGAAGGGTAATGCTTCGGGGCGGGTGCAGAGATAAAGTCCAATTTCCATATCTGGAAAGAACTTATACTGGCACAGAAATTTTGTGAATTTTTGGGCGTTGCCTGCCTGTGGCAGGCCGGGCTTTTCGGGGGTACCGTCCGCAGATGCGGACCGGCTTGCGCCGCCCCTCCAATCCCTAACGCGTCCCAAAAGTTGTAGCTCAGTCCTTCAGCAGAAAATTTGGCACAGCAATATTTCCATGCCTATATAGGCCAGCATTACGTGCCGTCGGTAAAATTCATTGACATTTTTGTTCAATAACGATAGATTGCACCTGTAAGGGGTCAAATACGGGAATGTTTCCGGTGTGCGGCACCTTAAACAGGAAAGTTTATGATTGATATTATTGTTCAGGGCGGGGCTGTTTTGTGGGCTATCATGCTGCTGTCCGTGCTGGCGGCGGCTATTGTTATTGAGCGCTATCTCTACTTTGGCCGAATCCGTACCGATGAGGATAAGCTGTTTCAGCGGATTAAGTCGGCCATTGCCAAGCGGCATTTCGATGAGGCACTGGCCATTTGCGATTCAAGCCCATCGCCGTTCAGCTCCCTGCTGAAGGCTGGCATTGAATACCGCAACAGGGCTCCCTATGAGCGGAAGGAAATACTCAAGGATACGGCGGCGCAGGAGGTGCCGCGGCTGGAGAGGCGTATTGGCGCGTTGGGCACGATTGCCCATATTTCACCGCTTCTGGGGCTGTTGGGTACCGTTACCGGCAATATCCGGGCTTTCGGTGTTCTGGGGCGTTTTGGTTCTATCAGCGATCCATCCGTTCTGGCCAAGGGAATTTCGGAGGCACTCATTACTACGGCAGCGGGACTCATTGTGGCCATTCCGGCCACCATCCTTTATAACATGCTCACTTCGCGGGTGAATGCCCTTGTAACACGAATGGAAAATCAAGTGAACGAGCTAACCTTGCTGCTGGGGGGAGCGTCCTAAACATGCTGCTCAGAGCGCGTCTTAAACCCCGTACCGCTTTGGATATTACACCGCTGATAGATGTTGTCTTTCAGCTTGTGGTGTTTTTTATGATTTCCAGTGTCTTCAAGACAGCTCCGGGGATTGAGCTTAATCTTCCCGATTCTTCCACCAGCGAGGCGGTGGAGCTAACGGAGGTGCGGATAACAGTTACCGGACCTGAAGAGCTTTATCTCAACCGGGAACTGATTGCCCTGAATTCGCTGGGGGAAACCCTGAGAACCTGGCGCTCTGAGGGACGCCTTGGGGGCGATACGTCTATTGTTGTAGAGGGCGACCGGGCGGTTTCTTATGAAACTCTCGTAAAGGTTCTCGATGAAGTGCGGAAGGGTGGTTTGTCCGCGGTGAGTTTAATAACGGCCCCGGATACGAAGGCTGAGAAAAACAGGTGAGCATTTTGCTTCGCAATTCCCGCTTTGAGAGTGTCCACCGCCGTTTGGACAGACAGAACTTACTGATTGCCCTTCTTTCCGCACTGGTGCTGCATATTTTTATTTTCAGCTGTTTCTGGCTGGCCGATCTGTGGAGGGTTAAGGAGTTTGGAGAATGGGCCGGGCCGGTGCAGGTAAAGATTGGCTTACCCGATGCACCGGAAACGACAGCACCGGAATTGCCTGAGGCTTTAGCAAAATCTTCCGCTTCCGATGGGATTGCTGTGCCTCAGCCGTTAAAGCAGCCGCCCCGCCAGGCTGCAACGGTGCCCAGGGCATCGGCAGCAAAACCTGTCCGGCCAGGAGCGAATTCAGGGCATTCAGCCATGAGCGGGGCTGCCGCGCCTGAAACCTCTACGGCCAATGTTCCGGCCCAAGTGCGGGGCCGGGAATCGGGCAATAGCTATGTTATGGAATTTGATGGCGCGGAAAGCGATATAGGCCGTGCCGGAGCCTATGAATACATTCTGAGCTACATGCCGCTGCCGGAGCGTATCAGCGCGGCGAGTTTTGACAATATTGGAAACTATTTCAATATGGACGAAGGAAGTATCCGCCGGGAGATTGAAAGGCACTGGGAGCTTTTTCGCGGGGAATATATTCGCCGCGCCGGTGAACAGGGCAATATAGGCTTTGCCGATAGGCCCTACTACTGGAGCCTGCTGCTTAACGCTCTAAATTACGATTTGAACGATGCGGAATGGAAGCGAAACCGCATTCGCCCGATTGAGATAGAATTCAAGGTACAGCCTTCCGATGGCCCTCGGGGCGCGGAATTATCCGATTTCAAGGTAATTTCCCCTTCTTACAATCCGCAGATAGACGAGGCCGTGCTTTACGGTTTATCCCGCTGGGTCTATTACAATAAATCTGAACGTGCTCTTCGGGGGCGCATTACCTATACTTTTCAGTAAAGGACACCTCTAAAAAAGTGCTTCCAAAAAATCCATCCTGAAAACAGAAGGTAGAATATCAGCATCATATTGTCAGTCCATCAAATTTATGATAGGATACAACGATTTCATATAGACAACAGGTATACAATCGCATGAAACTATTAAAAATTTTACTTTTCCTCTTTGCCGCTCAAGCCCTGTGGACGGAAACCAGCAAACTCACGGTGCAGTTCAGCACGGCCCATATCAACTGGAATCCCCATTATGCCTATACCACCACTGAAGCCCAGATATTCACCGCCCTCTATGAAGGGTTAACTATTTTTCATCCCGCCACTCTGGAACCCATCCCCGGCGCAGCCGAAAAATGGACAATTTCGGAAGATGGGCTCACCATTACCTTCACCTTGCGAGGAAATTTAAGATGGAGTCATGGCGAAGCCATTACGGCCAAAGATTTTAAAAATTCCTGGCTGCGGCTGCTTTCTCCCGATACCAAAGCGGAATATGCCTCTCTTCTGGACGACATTAAAGGTGCCCGCGAATACCGTATAGGACAAACCGGCCCCGAAGCCGTAGGCATTAAAGCCCTGGACAACAGCACATTAATCGTGCAGCTAAAACAGCCTTCCCCGCAGTTTTTCGCCATACTCTGCCATTACAGCTTTGTCCCCGTCCATGGAATTTACCGCAACCTTGCCGATTGGTCCGCCAACCCCTCCGTGCCGGTTAACGGGCCCTTTGTTATCCGCAAGCGCAGTGCCGGGGAAGTCGTGCTCGGCAAAAACCCGTATTACTGGGATGCCGAAAATATAAAACTGGATGAACTGCATCTGCTATTCAGCGATAACCCAGACGAAATAATAGCGAAATTCAACCGCTTTGAAGTAGATTGGGTAGCCTCCGGCATCAAAATAACCGCACTTGGCATACCCGAAGCCCTCGTTACCTCCCCTCAGTTTTCCACCACCTATTATTACTTTTCCAACAAAGGCAAAGCGTGGTCTAACGGGAATATCCGCCGGGCCTTGGCCATGCTGCTCCCCTGGGAAGACATCCGCAGAGAACTGCTCATTCCGGGCACCAGTCTCGTGCCCCCCATACCCGAATACCCCGGCATCGACTCCGGCTTCCCCCCGCCAACTGAACGAAAAAGCGAAGCCCTGCGCCTGCTCAAGGAAGCAGGCCATCCCGATGGAACTGGTTTGCCGCCGCTAACAGTACTCGTTCCCGCCGAGGATATTGTAACCGATGCCATGCTTGAAGTTTGGCAGGCAGAACTCAAACTCAGAGTGAATCTGGATGTTGTCCCGTTTCCAAATTATTACAGCTCCGTGAAACAGGGACACTACGACATTGCCATGCTCACCTGGACAGGCGACTATGCCGATCCCCAGACATTTCTCGGAATGTGGACATCGGCCAGTAGCTTCAATGAAGCGGGATTCTCCAGCACCGAATTCGATACCCTCATCAAGGAATCTGCCCTGCTCCCTCATCAGGAACGCTTTAACAAACTGAGCGAAGCCGAAAAAATCCTCCTCCACAGTGGACAGGTTATGCCAATAGAACACTTTCCTGCCGTGAACATCATCGACCGCCGCTTCGTTGAAGGCTGGTATCCCAATGTTCTCGACATTCACCCCTTCAAAAACATGGTTCGCCGGAAAGGCTATAAAATTCCCGGCGTTGTAAAGCGTTAGAGCTGTTCAAGGCTTCTGCTAAATTTCGGTAATGAATAATAGAGAGTTATCAAATAGAGAACCAGTGAAAGCAAGACCATTTATAAAATGGGTAGGTGGCAAGGGTGGTATATCTCGAAAAGTATTAGAGCATCTACCGAATGAGATAGAAAACTATTATGAACCTTTTTTGGGTGGAGGAGCTATATTTTTTAATGCAAGAAAAAGATTAAAAAATGCGTTTTTATCTGATGTGAACGCTCAACTTGTCCAGGTGTATAAAGTAATACAGAATAATATAGATGATTTAATACGTATTTTAGATATTCACAAGAAAAGCCATAGCAAAGATTATTATTATAATATTCGTAGTATGCACAATTTAGATAATCCAGTAAAGATGTCTGCAAGGTTTATATATCTCAATAAGACTTGTTACAATGGACTTTATAGAGTGAACAAGAATAATGAGTTCAATGTACCGATGGGATCGTATAAAAATCCTGCAATATTAGATGAAAAAAATTTAAGAGCTTGCCATGAAGTTTTACAAAATGTGAATATACAGTTTGGAAGTTTTGAGGATATCGAAGTACATAAGAATTCTGTGATATATTGTGATCCTCCATACGATGAAACATATAATCAATATACTGTTAATAAGTTTGAAAGAGATATTCAAGAGAAATTAAGAGATAAAGTGCTTGAGTGGAGCAGGCAAGGGGCTAAGGTTATTATTTCTAATGCCGATACGGATTATATACGAGAGTTGTACAAAAATTCTGTTTTTACTATAATAGATATAGAAGCTCCCAGATATATCAGTTGTAAGACTGATGGGAGAGATAGTACACAGGAATTACTAATTATGTTATAATAATAGTAATTTCAGAGAGGCTTACACTATGTACAAATTAGCACCAAAAGCAAATTTTTTAGAAGGCGTTGGGAGAACGGTCGATTTTGACGGTAATTTGCAACAATTTAATTACTCAGAATCAAGACAGGAAGCAGATGCGAGAGCTTTATACTCTGATTTTTGTGTTATAGGCGATATGTTTCTAAATTTTTTAGAGGAGAACTCCCGGCATGTCGAAGAAACCACAGAAGCACAGCAGTAAATCACGTCTTAATAATCAGAGAAACATACAATTCAAAAATGACAATAAATTGTCTGTAGAATTAACTCGCAAAGAAATTCGGATAAGTAGCCCCATACCTCCAGTAGAAATAATGAAAGAATATGAGGGGCTAGTACCGAATGCAACAGAAAGATTTCTTAGATTAGCTGAAACACAATCAGAACATAGACAGAAGTTAGAACTCAATAATGAAAAAGGACAACGCAGAAGAGCGATGTTAGGACTTATAGCAGCGTGGTCTATAACAGTTTTAGTTATTATTGTTGGAGGGTATTTAAATGGAACAAGGCGGAGCTAAAGCACACAAAGCAGGACAAGCGCAAGAGCAAGAAATCGCAGATATATTAGAAAGTCTAGGCTATAAGCTAGTACCACAAAATCAATTTATAGCACTCAAATACAATGAACAGCCGATGTACTCAAGACAATTTCACATAGGAAAAGGAATATATGACACAGACATAAAATGTGATTTTATTCTTTATCACCCTGGAAAATACCCAGAGTGTTTAATCATAGAAAGCAAAAATCAAAATAGTGCTGGAAGTGTAGACGAAAAACTACCATATCTAGTACATAATATAAACGATAGATACACACATAAAGCAATAGTAATAGTAGACGGAGAGGGCTTTAAGAAAGGAGCAGTAAGTTGGATAAGATTACAAGCAAGCCCTAATACTAACATGATCGCAGTATATAATATGAAAGAGTTTAGGAAACAGGCAAGCACAGGTAAGTTTTAGAGGTGCCCTTAAGTATATATTTCCCTTCTCAAGTTCCAGGTTGACTTCCCAGCCCCAATCCAGCATACTCTCACCATGGCCAGAGAATTCAAAGACTCCCTATTCCGCTTCATTTTTGGTTCAGCTGCAAACTTCGCTAAACTCTACTTCTGGGCAGCAAAAAAGGAGCTCCCAAAAAATATCAAACCCTACAAAACCACCAAATTCCTCACATCCGTATTCGCCAACGACATAGCCTTTACAACCCCCGATGAGCGAC